>NZ_CP121648.1:7397500-7636458 GCF_029714205.1 Methylobacterium sp. CB376
CGCTGATCGGGCAGGGGCTGACGGTGCGCGAGGCGGGCGTGCGGCTGAAGGTGGGCAAGACGGCGCTGTACGAGGCCCTTGCCACGACCGCATCATCGTCCGCGTCCGCGACCACGCATCTCTCTGCCCAGCAGATAACCTGACAGGTTTGTCTGACATCCTCAGCTGCACGGGCTGCTCGCGTCAGGCGCATCAGCTGAAGCGCTTTCCGACCTTGTCAGGAAAACGGTCGTTTTCCATACAGATCGGCTTGCAACTACCGCCCGTAACGTCTCACCGCAGCCACTGCCCATGAGTGAGAGTAGTCGCGAAAACCCCGCTCTCTTGGAAGGAGGAGGTTCTCCACGGGAGAGCGACCGAGCGTAGGCTCACCGAGGTCCGTACAGCCATCTAGGCGACTGAGAACCTTCAGAGACGGTGAGCGGAAAACACCCGGGATCACGTTCGGCTGCAGCGCATGCGTGTTGTCTTGTCTCATTGGATCAAGCGCTGCCCCGCAGCGGAATTACTGTCCTGTCGCTGAGGTGCCATTGGATTGCCGTGCCGGGCTGACGACCAGACCAAGGCAGCTTGGATTAGGCGCAGTTGAGTCCCGATGCGCTCGGCTAACGCATTAGGAGCCAACCCCATGTTCCGCTCAGCAGGCCTGGTATTCATCGTCCTGACCACCTCGGCCGCCTTGGGCGGTGAGTTTCCGCGCTATGACATCGAGGCGACCTGCCGCGCGGCGCCTGCCCTCGCAGGAGGAACTGGCAACGTCGACCGGAACTGCCTCAGGGACGAAGCACAGGCACGGACGCAAGTCGAGCAGCAATGGGCCGGCTTCCAGACACGACGCCGCGACAACTGCGTCCAGGAGACAAGCATCGGGGGGCCGCCGAGCTACGTCGCCCTGCTCACGTGCTTGCAGATGTAGGCCGACGACAATGCCTAGGCCATCGCGAACTCCTCCGCGCCGAGGCGCAGCCCAGCGCCCGGTCAGGAGCGCGCTTGCTGCACCATCGCGCGTCAACGACACCGGAAGTGTCGATGCCCTGAACCGAGGCGAGACGCGCAGGTCGACCACCCTCGCCGACGAGACCAGCCCCGCGACGCAATCTGAGGCTCGCCCGGGCATGCGCTGGATCCCCGGCGGGACCTTCCGCATGGGGTCGGACCGGCACTACCCCGAGGAGGCGCCTGCTCATCGCGTGGCGGTCAGGAGCTTCTGGATGGACGAGACACCGGTGACCAACCGGCAGTTCCGCGAGTTCGTGCGCGCGACCGGCCACGTCACCTTCGCCGAGAGGCGGCCCGACCCGAAGGACTACCCGGGCGCCCTCCCCAATCTGCTGTACGCCGGCTCTATCGTCTTCACGCCGCCAGACCACCCCGTCGACCTGCGGCTGTGGGGCGTGTGGTGGACCCTGCTCGAGGGAGCCGATTGGCGCCACCCCTACGGCCCGAGGAGCACCCTGCACGGCCTCGACAACCATCCCGTCGTGCACGTGACCTACGCCGACGCGCTCGCCTACGCGCGGTGGGCCGGCAAGGACCTGCCCACGGAAGCCGAGTGGGAGTTCGCCGCCCGCGGCGGGCTCGAAGGGGCCGAGTTCGCCTGGGGCGACGCCTTCACTCCGGCCGGGCGGCACATGGCCAACACCTGGCAGGGCCAGTTCCCCTGGCAGAACCTCGCGCAGGACGGCTTCGCACGCACCTCGCCCGCCAAGGCCTTCCCGCCGAACGGCTACGGCCTGCACGACATGATCGGCAACGTCTGGGAGTGGACGAGCGACTACTTCGCGGACCGGCACCCGGCCGACGCACCGAAGGCCTGCTGCATCCCCCGGGACCCGCGCGGCGGCACGGAGGAGCGCAGCTACGACCCGCGCCTGCCCGAGATCCGGATCGCCCGCCGGGTCCTGAAGGGCGGATCGCACCTGTGCGCGCCCAACTTCTGCAGCCGCTACCGACCGGCGGCACGTCTGCCCCAGCCGGTCGACACCTCGACGAGCCACGTCGGCTTCCGCTGCGTCGTCAGGGAAAGGAGCGTCTCATGACCCATGATCGTGCATTCACCCCGGGTCCGTCGGGCCGGAGCCGCCCGCGCTCCACGAGGGCGGCGCTGATCGGGGCGACGGCCCTGGTCGCGGCGACGCCGGCCGTGCCGAGCTTCGCCCAGGCGCCGCAGCAGCAGAAGCCCAACATCCTCTTCATCGTCTCCGACGACACCGGCTACGGCGACCTCGGGCCCTACGGCGGCGGGGAGGGACGGGGCATGCCCACGCCCAACATCGACCGCCTCGCCGAGGACGGGATGACCTTCTTCTCGTTCTACGCCCAGCCCAGCTGCACCCCGGGCCGGGCCGCGATGCAGACGGGGCGGATCCCGAACCGCAGCGGGATGACGACGGTAGCGTTCCAGGGCCAGGGCGGCGGCTTGCCGGCCGCCGAGTGGACGTTGGGCTCGGTGCTGAAGCAGGGCGGCTACAAGACCTACTTCACGGGGAAATGGCACCTCGGCGAGGCCGACTACGCGCTGCCCAACGCCCAGGGCTACGACGTCATGCAGTATTGCGGCCTCTATCACCTCAACGCCTACACCTACGCCGACCCGACCTGGTTCCCCGACATGGACCCCGAGCTCAGGGCCATGTTCCAGAGGGTCACCAGGGGAGCCCTGTCCGGCAAGGCTGGCGAGAAGGCCGTCGAGGATTTCAAAGTCAACGGTCAGTACGTGAACACCCCCGTCGTCGACGGCAAGGCCGGCGTGGTCGGCATCCCATTCTTCGACAGCTACGTCGAGAAAGCCGCGCTCGGCTTCCTCGACGACGCCGCGAAGGCGGGCAGCCCTTTCTACATCAACGTCAACTTCATGAAGGTGCACCAACCGAACATGCCGGCCCCCGAGTTCGAGCACAAATCGCTCTCCAAGAGTAAGTACGCCGACTCGGTCGTCGAGCTCGATGCCCGGATCGGGCGGATCATGGACAAGCTGCGCTCGCTCGGGCTCGATAAGAACACGCTCGTCTTCTACACGACTGACAACGGCGCGTGGCAGGACGTCTACCCCGACGCGGGCTACACCCCCTTCCGGGGCACGAAGGGCACCGTGCGCGAAGGCGGCAACAGGGTGCCGGCAATGGCGGTCTGGCCGGGCAAGATCAAGCCCGGCACGAAGAACCACGACATCGTTGGGGGCCTCGACTTGATGGCCACCTTCGCCTCGGTCGCGGGCCTCACGCTGCCGGACAAAGACCGCGACGGCCAGCCGATGATCTTCGACAGCTACGACATGTCGCCGGTGCTACTCGGGACGGGTAAGTCCGCGCGTAAATCGTGGTTCTACTTCACCGAGGACGAGCTGAGCCCGGGCGCGGTCCGCGTCGGCAACTACAAGGCGGTGTTCAACCTGCGCGGCGACGACGGCGCCGCCACTGGCGCCCTCGCGGTCGACACCAATCTGGGCTGGAAGGGATCCAGCAAGTACGTCGCGACGGTTCCGCAGATTTTCGATCTCTGGCAGGACCCGCAGGAGCGCTACGACGTCTTCATGAACAACTACACCGAGCGGACGTGGACGCTCGTGACAATGAGCGCGGCAGTGAAGAACTTGATGAAGACGTACGTGCAGTACCCACCGCGTAAGCTGCAGAGCGAGGTCTACACAGGTCCTATCACGATCTCGCAGTACGAGCGGCTGCAATCCGTCCGTGACGCGCTCGCGAAGGAGGGGATCACCCTTCCGATGCCCACGGGCCAGTAGCGGCAGCCGTGAGGCTTAAGGCGGACGCCTCTCCAAAGGCGCCCGCCCCGGATGACGTGCGCCGCGCGAGCGGGCCCTGGATGGCGCCTTCACGGCCGCGCGCTACCAAGTGTGGTGCGCCCTCGACGACATATGCCCGCTTGGGTATGCCCATACGGATCTGACAGCCTCTCGGCCATGCGAATTGGAGCGGCGTATGGGATCAGTGCAGTCCGTGCGCCGTACTGGTGTACCTCGGCCACAACCCCGGCGAACAAGCCGACGTAGTGGCTAAATCGAACATACAGCCTTGACGACCTACACGGCTCATGAAAGCTTGACCGCATCTCGGTTAGTTGGAAGACGTGTTCATGTCGCGAGCTCGGCAAGCGCTGCTGACGACACTCCTGTGCGCGGCCGGGCTGCAACCTGCGTCAGACGCACAGGCCGCCGAGTCGGCCCAAGGCGTGTATCTGCTCGGGTTTCGCGGCCCCCTTGCGGGTGTGACGCCTCCGCCGGGCTTCTACTTCGAGAACGACGCCTTCTTCTACCAGGGGGACCTGGCGGCGGGCCGCGTCTTCCAGAGCGGCGGTGTGGTCGCGTCCCAGGTCAAGCTCGATACTTACCTTGGCGTGGCGAATCCGATCTGGGTCACGCCGGTGGAACTGTTCGGCGGCTCACTCGGCTTCCAGGTGCTGATCCCATACGGCACCCCGGCCGTGAACGCCGGAGCCGTCCTGTTCTCGCCGCGCATCGACCGCATCATTGCCGGCCGCGAGAGTGACGCCGTCTTCAACCTCGGCGACATCTACGCCTCGTCCTTCATCGGGTGGCACTCGGGCAACTTCCACTGGAACCTGACCCTCACGGGGGTCATCCCGTCCGGCACCTACCAGACCGGCCAGCTGTCCAACATCTCGCTGAACCGCCCGGCGCTCGACCTCTCCGGAGCCATGACCTACCTCGACCCGGTCCTCGGCTACGAGCTCTCGGTGGTCCCAGGCTTCACCTTCAACTGGATCAACCCGGCCACCCAGTACCTGACCGGCACCGAGTTCCACGTCGAGTGGTCGGCCTCGAAGTACCTGACCAAGGAACTGACCGTCGGGCTCGTCGGCTACTTCTACGATCAGCTCACTGGCGACAGCGGCCGCGGCGACCGGGTCGGACCCTTCAAGGGGCGGGTGACCGCGCTCGGCGGCTCGATCGGCTACACGTTCAAGCTCGGAGAGATCCCGGTCTCGACGAGCGTGCGGGTGCTGCGCGAGTTCGACACGCGCAACCGCTTCGAGGGCACCGCGACTTGGCTGACCGTCGCGGCACCGCTCTGGGTTGCGCCGCCCAGGCCCGCGCCAGAGCCCAAGGCGGTCGTCGCCAAATACTGAGACCCGTCGGCGGACCCGGCCGTTTCAGGCCGGGCGGCTCAGAGCGACGCGCCCGTGCTGCGCGTGACGGGCGGCGGGGCCCAGGAGCCGTTCAGCACCGCGTGCTTCGGCCAGTAGGTTCGCATCATCAGCACGAACGGTCCTTTCGGCGCCGGCAGCCAGTTCGACTCGTGCTGGGATCCGGGGCTCTCGTTCTGGATGAACAGGTCGACCGAGCCGTCCGCGTTGGCCTTGAGGTCGTTGCGCGGGCTGACGGTGTAGCGGTTGATCGAGTTCTCGACGAAGAAGTAGTCCGCGTCGTACATTGTCAGCGACCAGAACCCGTCGACCGGCGGCAATTCGCCGGCCGGGAAGCGCATCACGTATTTCGAGGCGCCATCCAGCCGCCGGCCTGCAGCATCGACTGTCGTCAGCGGGTAGACCGCGTCCTGCGGCAGGTTGCAGCCGAGCCCGACCGCCGTCACTAACGCGCGCTGCAGGTAGTCCTTGCCATAGTCGCCGCCGTTGGTCGTGAAGGTCCAACCGTTGACGTGCTGGCCCGTCGTCTTCAGGTGCCCCATGATGCGAGGGATGGCTTCCTTTGGCGCCCTCTCAATCGCTTCTCGGACGGCAGACGACTGGCTTGCCGGATCAAAGGGCCGACCAGGCACAATGCCGAGCGAGGCCATCTTGGCGACCGGAACCCCGTCCGCGAGCGCCGGCGGGTTGTCCTCCATCAGGGCAGCCAGTAGGTTGAAGTAGGTCGCCGCGTCCATGCGGTTGACCTGCTCGCGCACAGCCGTCTTGGTGTCGACGCTCGGATCAACCCGGCCGGCAGGAGGCGTGTAGGGCTTCCCGATCATGTTCGCGGGAACGAGCTTGTACTGATCCTGCAGCGCGTGCACGGCCTTGTAGTCCTCCGGCGTGCCCGTGCAGTAGGTCCGACCGAGGATCCAGATCAGGCTGGTGGGGGCCAGGATGAGCTTGGCGCCGGACGGTACGTCGCCGCTCCAGCTGGGTCCGGCAATGAAGTAGGTCTGCGGGCCGGTGCCCGTCGTGCGCTTGCCCGGCACCGCGAAGACGTTCGTCCAGGCGCTCAGCATCGGCATGAGGAAGTAGCGCCCGTCCTCGTCCGGAATGCTGAGGAGGTAAGGCTCCTTTCCGACATCAACGAAGGCACTGGAGTAGAGCGTGTCCGCGTTGGGAGCGGTGACGGCCCGAAACTTGGCATCTGGGTACTCCCGCAGGTTGGCGAACTGGCCCATGGGGGCGTTCTTGCCTTCGGGCGCAGCCACGTTGGTCAGGACACGCCGAGTCATTTCCATGGTGACGAGCGGGTAGCCGTAGATGTAGGCGTCCGTCGCCAGCTCGAGCGGGTCCGCCGCGGCGGACTTGCCGATGAGGAGAGCGTCCTGAGCCGAAGTCTGCGCCCAGGCGCGCGGCAGGGCCGGTCCGGCGAACGGCGCTATGGCGGCCCCGGCAGTGAAGATCCGTCTGGTGACAGGCATGGTCGCTTCCTCGTGAAAGACCTGGGTGGATCCGGGCTGGTTCAGGAAGATCACCGATCCGTCGCGCCCGCCGACGGGCTGCCGCGCGCCGGTCGCGTCGCCTCACAGACGATCGATCACCGTGTTCGCTCGCGTGATGTCGAACCGCGTCATCGCGATCTCCTGCATGACGTCGGGAAGCGGCTCACACCCAAGATCGCAGGCGCACGCGACTACCCCTCCCCATGCCGCAGAAGGGGATTGTGGTTGGTCTGGCATGCTGCGGTATGCGCAGCTTGATCCGAGGGGACTCAGTCCACGCACCTCGACAACGAGCAGCGGCCCGGCGCAAGAGCCGCACGGTCCAGATGATCAAGATCCAGGACGCTATCAGCTACGCGCGGAGAGCCGCGCGCTTGTCCAGAAGCGGGGAACGCAGACGAGGACGCGTGCCGGAGGTCTACTCCCCACCGAAACGCACCCTGCTGCAGGCTTCTCCCGAGAGCCGGAGGCTCTGGTTCCATACGCCGCGCTTACGCGAACGGGCTGCCTGCGTGTGCGAAGGGCGGTACAGCCCTAACCCAGCCGCTCGCAACCTGGGAACGTGCTGGTCTGCCTGCATGGCGATCAATCAGGCTGGAGCATACACGGTCGGGATGCTTGAGGATGTTCGTCTATTGGCCATGCATGAAATGCAGGCATGCTGTCCAGAATTCACACTTTCATGTTGTTGCAATGCAGCATAAACAACATCCGTGAGGCCGCGATGGCGTCGTGGCCTCGCAGCCCTCCATGGGCGTTTCCTCCCTAGACTTCAGGCCGCCCTATGTGGGCGGCCTCTTTTCTAGAACACCAAAGCACAATTACCGTCTGGCTTCAAATGGCAGCGCTACCAGTCAGTTCTGCCTATCAGGCCGTTACGTTCAAGGGTCGTGGCCAAGGCTCCTCCCTGGGCGGCCGGATCCTCTTGCACGTCTGCCCCCTCTGCTCACAGCGCAATGCGCCGGTAGCGGAGCAGAACGGTCAGTGTGCTTGGTGCGCCTACATCCCGGATCCGGCCGACGTCGAGCTGGTCCCGCCAAGTTCACCGGCTTCTCGGTGACCTCATAAAGTCGCCTCTGCCCCAGCCGCTCCAGAGCCAACCGATGTCGCCATCTGCACACTGCCAACCCGTGTTGCTGAACACCGCCAGCCCCGATCACCAGGGTTGCCTCCTCTTCGTGGACGAGCGGCTGGTCGCGGTGGTGACCCGCCTCAAGGAGGGTGAAGGCAGGCAGCCTGAGCACCGGGGTCGCTGGTTTCTGGAGGCCGGCTTCGGCCCGTGCCAACGCGGGGCCGACGCTCCGTGCTTTGCATCGTGTGACGAGGCCCTGAGCTGGGCGCGTCAGCAGGTGGAGCAGCGCGTCCGCAAGGCGCTACTCCAGTAGGGCGCTGGGACGAGCCGGGGTCCGTCCGGCGTTCCTGGCCCATAATCGCCACGGTTCCGTCCGGACCTTGCTTTTGGGCGAGTTAGGCGAACGGCCTTAGGCGACGCGACGTTGGCCCCTGGCGGGGCGAATGGCTGTAGCTGGTAGATGTTCCCCCACGGGCCGCGGGCAGGTGCTGGGCCGCCATCCACTTATCACGTGGGCGGGCAGAACGCGCCGCGACGGATCAGGGCTCTGAGACGACGAGGCCCGCCCGGTAGGCCGCCGGGCGGGCTTTGACGCGAGACGGATGGCGGGTTGCCACTGGGTTAACGGTGGCCCGAAATGGTTAACGACCGATCGCATAGCACCCTGGCCCGGGTGGCCCTTCACGTTCGGCTAAGCGGACGCTCGCGGCCCGTTGCATGACGGCCACGCATGAGCTTCCGGCCCTGCCGCGCCCCGCTTCCGCGAATCCTGACCCGCACCTCTAGGTGGCGCTGACGGCCCTGCGACCCTGCCCCCCGGCAGCCCGACCCGGGTTCTGCTGCCCTGGATTTACAGGTCTATCCCTATCAGTAAGCGTGTCCTGCACAGATCTGCACCCACCCCCCACGAGCGAGGCGGCAGACCTGCGGGGGTCGTGTCCCTGGTGGTGGTGTAGCTCGACGGGAGCGAGAGAGCCCGCCTGCGCGCCCTCCACAGCGCCGAAGCAGGCGGGATCTCTCGCGGGGTGGTCATCGGCGGTTGCCGGGTAGGGTCGGGGTGCGAGCACCAACCTCGAACCCGAGAGACCTCCGATGACCGACGAGATGATGAGCCTGCGCGGGCTGCTGGAGAAGAGCGCCGACGCCGACCTGCTGCGCGAGATGATCGGCTTTGCGGCCGAGCGGCTGATGGAACTGGAGGTGGGCGGCCTGACCGGGGCGGCCCACGGCGAGAAGAGCGCCGAGCGGCTGGTCCAGCGCAACGGCTATCGTGACCGGGATTGGCAGACGCGGGCCGGCACGGTCGAGCTGCGCATCCCCAAGCTGCGCAAGGGCTCGTACTTCCCGGCTTTCCTGGAGCCGCGCCGGATGGCCGAGAAGGCACTCACGGCGGTGATCCAGGAGGCCTACATCCAGGGCATCTCGACCCGCTCGGTGGATGACCTCGTCCAAGCCATGGGCGGCACGGGCGTGTCCAAGAGCCAGGTCAGCCGGCTCTGCCAGGAGATCGACGAGCGCGTGGGCGCGTTCCTCGACCGGCCGCTCGAGGGCGAGTGGTCCTATCTCTGGATCGATGCGACCTCCGTGAAGGTGCGCCAAGCCGGGCGCATCGTCTCCGTCGCCGTGATCGTGGCGGTCGGTGTGAACAGCGACGGCCGCAGGGAAGCGCTCGGCATGGACATTGGCCCCTCCGAGGCTGAGACGTTCTGGACCGGGTTCCTGCGCAAGCTGGCGCGCCGCGGCCTGCGCGGTGTGAAGCTGGTGATTTCGGACGCCCACACGGGCCTCAAGGCGTCGGTCGCCAAGGTGATGAACGCGACTTGGCAGCGGTGCCGCGTCCACTTCATGAGGACCGTGCTCGCCCACGCTGGCCGCAGCGGGCGGCGCGTCGTGTCCGCCTTCATCGCCACCGCCTTCGCCCAGGACGACGCGGAGGCCGCCCGTCAGCAATGGCGACGCGTGGCCGACCAACTCCGACCCAAGGTGCCCAAGCTCGCAGCCCTGATGCATGAGGCGGAACCCGACGTGCTGGCCTACATGGGCTTCCCGGCCGCCCACCGGGTCAAGCTTCACAGCACGAACCCGCTGGAGCGCCTCAACGGCGAGATCAAGCGGCGCACCGAGGTGGTCGGCATCTTCCCCAATGAGGCGGCCATCACCCGCTTGGTCGGCGCGCTCCTGCTCGAACAGAACGACGAGTGGGCCGTCCAGCGCGCCCGCTACCTGACCCTGGAAAGCATCGCCCCGATCAGCGATGATCCTCTTGTCAGCCTGCCCACCCTGGCAGCCTGATCGTCCCGGCCCCGCCCGGTGACTGTGGTGGCCACGCCGCAGCTACACCACGCCTGGGGACACGACCCCTGCGGGCGCCCTGGTTGAGGGGCCATCGGGGCGTCGGGGCAGGTGTCTGCCGGCCCTCGGCGAGGCGCAGCCAGGAGCACCACTCCTCGGACACGAGGCGCACCACGTTCGTGTCATTCCGCCAGCCGGTGATGGCGCGCCCCTAGACGGTCACCAAGCCGAGGTGGGCAGCCTCGCGCAGGGCGTTCCTCACCAGGGTCTCGCACGCCCCCGCGAGCGCCGCGATGTGGCCCACGGCCAAGCGGCAGTCCCCACGCCGGCAGCACACCGTGGAAGCGGGCGAGGTGCGCAATGGGCCGCCTGGCCGTGCGATCGGCCGCGTAGACGTAGGCCACCCCGGGCGGGTCGAGCCCGCCCCAGGGCCGGTCGACAAGGGTATGCGCCCAAAGCTGGCCCGTCTTCGTGCGACCGCGTCTGGGATCGAGCACCGGCGCGGTGGTCTTGTCCGCGAACAGCTTGCCCGAGGCCCTCAGCTGCTCCAGCAGCCGCGCGTGCACCGGGCGGAGCAGGAGTGCTGGTGCGGACGGCGGGACTCGAACCCGCACGGCCTTGCGGCCGCAAGATTTTAAGTCTCGTGCGTCTACCGATTCCGCCACGTCCGCGCCCGCCCCGGTTACCCCGGCGCCGGGGCGCAGATCAAGCGCCGGTCGGCTCGGCCGGCCTCCAGCCGTACAGCCAGGCGTAGCGCTCGGTCATGCGGGCGGGGCCGAGCCGGGCCATCACGGCGTCGCGCGCCGCCGCCACCAGCCCGCCCGCGTGGTAGACGCGCCCGTTGCGGCGCGCCTGATGCTGAACCTGGCGCGCCCGCGGGCGGCGCGCGGCCGCGTAGGCCGCGAGGGCCTGCGGCACCGGGGCGCCCGCCAAGCAGGCGGCGAGCACGGCCGCGTCCTCGATCGCCAGCGCCGCCCCCTGGGCCAGGAAGGGCAGCACCGGATGGGCCGCGTCGCCGAGGAGCGCGAGCCGCCCGCGGGCCATCGGCCGGGCCGCCGGCCGGTCCGCCAGGGTCCAGACCAGCCAGTCCCGCGGCTGCGCCAGCAGCTCGGCGAGCGGGGCCGCGGCGTCCGCGAACCCCGCGCGCAGCCGGGCCGGATCGCCCGGCGCGCTCCAATCCGCCTCGTCGCGCCGGTCCGGCAGGACCGCCACGACGTTGATCCGCTCGCCGCCGGCGATCGGGTAATGCACCACGTGCCGGCCGCGGCCGAGCCAGAGGCCGGTCTCGTCCCCCTGCAGGGCGCCCGGCGCTTGGCCGCGCGGCAGCGTCGCGCGCCAGGCCGCCGCCCCGACCGGCCGCAGCGCGCCGCCGTCGAGGCGCGCCCGCAGGGCCGAGCGGATCCCGTCCGCCGCGACGACGAGGTCGGCCTCGAGGGTCTCGGCCCGGCCGCCCGCGCTCTCCACCGTCAGGCTCGCGCCCGAGGCCGTCTCGCGGAACCCCGTCGCGGCGCGCCCGACGAGGAGCCGGATGCCGGGCCGGCCGCGCACCGCGTCGAGCAGGATCGTCTGCAGGTCCGCCCGGTGGATCACCAGGTAGGGCGCCCCGAAGCGCTCGCGCATTGCCGCGCCGAGCGCGACCTCGCCGATCGTCCGCCCGCTCGCCAGGCCGCGGATCCGCACCCGGGCGGGCTCGCCCGCCACCCGGCGCAGGGCCGGCCCGAGGCCGAGATCGGTCAGGAGCCGGCTCGCATTGGGCGAGAGCTGCAGCCCCGCCCCGACCTCGCTGAAGGCGGTGCGGCGCTCGACGAGGGTGACCGTGTGGCCGCGCGCCGCGAGCGCCAGGGCGGCGGTCAGCCCGCCGATCCCCGCCCCGGCGATCGCGATCCGGAGGCCCGGCCCGTCCGGGAGCGGCTTATTCGGCGGCAAGGCGGGCGCGATCGTCCCAGACCGCCGAGGCCGGGTCGGCCGTGCCCGGCTTCAGGTCGCCGCGGTAGCGGTACAGCGTCGAGCAGTACTGGCAGATGATCTCGCTCTCCGCCCCCATGTCGAGGAACACGTGCGGGTGGTCGAAGGGCGGCAGCGCCCCGATGCACATGAACTCCTTCGAACCGACGTGGATGACGCGGGCGCCGTCCTGGTTGTGGAAGTGGGGTACGGCCTTGTCTGCCATCGCGGGGATCCTGCCTGGAGCTTGGCTCTCGGC
This sequence comes from Methylobacterium sp. CB376, assembly GCF_029714205.1. Lineage (NCBI taxonomy): Bacteria > Pseudomonadati > Pseudomonadota > Alphaproteobacteria > Hyphomicrobiales > Methylobacteriaceae > Methylobacterium > Methylobacterium sp. CB376. The sequence continues at coordinate 7,409,685 of NZ_CP121648.1, forward strand.
GTCCCTCTAGCCCCTCCCGCCCGGGGCGCCTAGGGGGCGGCGCGTCGCCGGTCCTGCTTTCGACACGATCCCCTGCGACGGCTCCGCCATCGACAGGCGCGAGGACGAGGGGGACCCGCATGAGGCGCTGGATCATCGCGGGGGCCGCCGCGGCCGCGCTCCTGGTGCCGCGGCCGGGCCTCGCCCAGAGCAGCACGGCGATCGGGGCCGGCGCCGGGGTCGTGGCCGGGGCCGTCGTGGCCGGGCCGATCGGCGCCGTGGTCGGCGGGCTGGTGGGCGCCGCCTGGGGCGAGACCGCCAAGCCCCGCCGGCACCTGCGCCGCCGCGCCGCGCGGGTGCGGACGGCGCGGCCCGCGCGGGCCGCCCCGCCGGCCCGGGTCGCCCGGGCCGCGCCGGCGCCCTGGGTCGATCCCCGCTGAGCGCGGGCCCGCGGCGCGGGGCGCCGCGCGCGGGGGAGACATGCGGCGGTGCGCGCCGCGGCGCGCTTGGCTTCCGTGCCGGAAGAGCCTACATCCACCGCACGCCCGCAGCCCGCGCACCCCGTCAAGCCGGATCCGGTTCCATGAGTCGTGACGAGCAGAGGACGGCCGAGACCGGCCGCCGCCAGGAGCCGCCGATCCACGGGGCGGAGGCCTTCGAGGCAATGCGCAAGGCCGGCCGGCTCACCGCCGAGGCCCTCGACCTGCTCATGGAGGCGGTGGCGCCCGGCGTCACCACCGAGGCCCTCGACCAACTCGCCTACACCTTCGCGATGGACCACGGCGCCTATCCGGCCTCGCTGTTCTACCGCGGCTACCCGAAATCGATCTGCACCTCGATCAACCACGTCGTCTGCCACGGCATCCCGAACGACAAGCCCCTGCGCGAGGGCGACATCGTCAACCTCGACATCTGCCTGATCGTCGACGGCTGGCACGGCGATTCCAGCCGCATGGCCTATGTGGGCGAGGTGCCGCGGCGGGCCGCGCGCCTGTGCGAGATCACCCACGAGGCGATGATGCGCGGCATCGCGGCGATCAAGCCCGGCGCCACCACCAACGACATCGGCGCGGCGATCCAGGCCTACGCGGAGGCCGAGCGCTGCTCGGTGGTGCGCGACTTCTGCGGCCACGGCCTCGGGCGCAGCTACCACGACGCGCCGACCATCCTGCACTACGTCGAGCCGAGCTACAGCGTGGTGCTGCGCCCCGGCCAGTTCTTCACCGTCGAGCCGATGATCAATCTCGGCCGGCCCCACGTGAAGGTGCTCTCCGACGGCTGGACCGCCGTCACCCGCGACCGCTCGCTCTCGGCCCAGTTCGAGCACACGGTGGCGGTGACGGAGACGGGGGTCGAGATCTTCACCCTGTCGCCCAAGGGCCTCGACCTGCCGCGCCCGCCCGCCTGAGCGGGGCCATGCGCCGCGGCAGGCCGCCGGAGCGGCCAGGCAGGCCGCCGGAGCGGCCCGGGGGCCTGGCAGAGGCTCCCGGCGAGGCGCCCCACTACCACGGGCACCGCGAGCGGCTGCGGGCGCGCTTCGCGCAGGGCGACACGCTGCCCGACTACGAGTTCCTCGAACTCGTCCTGTTCCGCTCGATCCCGCGCCGCGACGTCAAGCCGATCGCCAAGGCGCTGATCGCCCGCTTCGGCAGCTTCGCCGAGGTGATCACCGCCCCGGCCGAGCGCCTCGCCGAGATCGACGGCATCGGGCCCGCGGTCGTCGCGGATCTCAAGATCCTGGAGGCGGCGGGACGGCGGCTCGCCCGCGGCGCCGTCGCCGACCGCCCGCTCCTCTCCTCCTGGAGCGCGGTCCTCGACTATTGCCGGGCCGCCATGGCCTTCGCGCCGCGCGAGGAGTTCCGCATCCTCTTCCTCGACAAGCGCAACCGCCTGATCGCCGACGAGGTGCAGGGGCGCGGCACCGTCGACCACACCCCGGTCTATCCCCGCGAGGTGGTCCGCCGCGCCCTCGAACTCTCCGCCACCGCCCTCATCCTGGTGCACAACCACCCCTCGGGCGACCCGAGCCCGTCGCAGGCGGACATCCGCATGACCCGGGACATCGTGGGGGCCGCCGAACCCCTCGGCATCGTCGTGCACGACCACATCATCGTCGGGCGGGACGGCCACGCGAGCTTCAAGGGCCTCAAGCTGATCTGACGGCGCGGCCCGGCCGGTCCCGACGGGTCACGGGGCCGGACTTGCCTAGGGCCGGACTTGCCCAGGGCCGGACTTGCCTATGACCGGACCTGCCCACGGATTGGGCAGGGGGCGGCTCGCATTTGATCGCAAGATTCGGCCCCGCCAACCCCGATCCCCGCGAACCCCATGCCCCAACGGCGCATTTCCTTTGCCTTGGCCCCCGTCTTGCGTCTAGCTTCCGGGCCAACCAGAGGGACGCCCATGCCGCTCAGCGCGTTCGACGAGATGAACGGAATCCCCGGGAGCGGACGCGACCAATCCTCAGTCCGCGGCGCCTACGCGGCCCTGAAGACTTGGCTCGACTCGACGCCGCCCGAACACTTCAACACGCGCCGCAGCCAGGCCGAGCTGTTCTTCCGGCGCATCGGCATCACCTTCGCGGTTTACGGGGACAATGAATCGACCGAGCGATTGATCCCGTTCGACATCATTCCGCGGGTGCTCACCAAGCCCGAATGGGGCTTCCTGGAGCGCGGATTGAAGCAGCGCGTGACGGCGCTGAACGCCTTCCTGGCCGACATCTACGGGCCGCAGGAATGCATCAAGGCCGGAATCATCCCCGGGGATCTCGTCTACCGCAACCCGCATTACCGGCTGGAGATGCGGGATTTCGAGGTGCCGCACGGCAAGTACGTCCACATCGCCGGCATCGACATCGTGCGCACCGGCGAGGACCAGTTCTACGTGCTGGAGGACAACGCCCGCACCCCGTCCGGCGTCTCCTACATGCTGGAGAACCGGGAGGTGATGCTGCGCCTCTTCCCCGAACTGTTCTCGAAGCACCGGGTCTCGCCGGTCGAGGCCTATCCGGACGCGCTGCTCGCCACCTTGCGCAGCCTCGCCCCCAAGAGCGCCGCCCGCGACCCGACGGTCGTGCTGCTCACGCCCGGCCGCTTCAACTCGGCCTTCTACGAGCACTCCTTCCTGGCCGACAAGCTCGGGGTGGAACTGGTCGAGGCCTCCGACCTCTTCACCAGGGACGACGTGGTCTACATGCGGACCACCGAGGGGCCGCGGCGCGTCGACGTGATCTACCGGCGCATCGACGACGACTTCCTCGACCCGCTGGTGTTCCGGCCCGATTCGGTGCTGGGCGTGCCCGGGCTGATGAGCGCCTACCAGAGCGGCAGCGTGACGCTCGCCAACGCGGTCGGCACCGGCATCGCGGACGACAAGGCGGTCTACAGCTACATGCCGGAGATCGTGCGCTTCTTCACCGGCGAGGATCCGATCCTGCACAACGTGCCGACCTGGCGCTGCCGCGAGAAGGACGCCCTCGCCCACGTGCTGGCCAATCTCGGCGACCTCGTCGTCAAGGAGGTCAACGGCTCGGGCGGGTACGGCATGCTGGTGGGGCCGCACGCGACGAAGCGCGAGATCGAGGAGTTCTCCCGCAAGCTGCGCCACGCGCCGGACGGCTTCATCGCCCAGCCGACGCTCGCCCTCTCCACCTGCCCGACCTTCGTGGCCTCCGGGGTCGCCCCCCGCCACGTCGACCTGCGGCCCTTCGTGCTGACCGGGGCCGACGAGATCCGGATCGTGCCGGGCGGCCTCACCCGGGTCGCGCTCAAGGAGGGATCGCTGGTGGTGAATTCGAGCCAGGGCGGGGGCACCAAGGACACCTGGGTCCTCGACGCGTGACGGCGCGCCCCGCCCCGGTCCCCCGCCCATCCTCTTCCGAAGCGCGCCCCATGCTCTCCCGCACCGCCGACAACCTCTACTGGCTCTCCCGCTACAGCGAGCGGGCGGATTTCATCGCCCGCATCCTCGACGCCGCCCTCCGCCTCACCGCGCTGCCGGCGAGCTACGGCGGCGGCGAGAGCAACGAATGGGCCTCGGCCCTGGCCTCGGCGGGCAGCGCCGAGGTGTTCAAGCCGCTCTACGACAGCGTGAACGAGCACACGGTGCGGGACTTTCTCGCCTTCAGCCCGCACAACCCGTCCTCGATCCGCTCCTGCCTGCAGACCGCCCGCGAGAACGCCCGCAGCGTCCGCACGGCGCTGACGGTCGAGATGTGGGAATCGATCAACGAGGCGTGGCTGACGCTGCGCTCCTACGAGGGGCGCGACCTCAGCCGCGAGGAATTCGCCCGCTTCCTCGACTGGGTGAAGGGCGTGTCCCTCGCCTTCGACGGCTCGGCCTACCGCACCATGCTGCGCAACGATGCCTACTGGTTCACGAGGCTCGGCGTGGCCATCGAGCGCGCGGACAACACCGCCCGCATCCTCGACGTGAAGTACCACGTGCTCCTGCCCGAGACTGAGCGGGTCGGCGGCAGCCTCGACTACTTCCAGTGGACCACGATCCTGCGCGAGGTCTCGGCGCTCACCGCCTATCACTGGGTCTACCGGGAGAGCATCAAGCCCTGGCTGGTGGCGGACCTGCTCATCCTGAACCGGCAGATGCCGCGCTCCCTGGCCAATTGCTACGAGATGCTGGTGCGCCACCTCGACCTGATCGCGGACGCCTACGGCCGGCGCGGCCCGTCCCAGCGCCTCTCCAGCAACATGCTGGCCCGCCTGGACAGCGCCTCCGTGGAGAGCATCTTCGCCGGGGGATTGCACGAGTTCATCCAGGGCTTCATCCAGGACAATAACCGCCTCGGCGCAGCCATCACGGAGCAGTACCTCGTGTGATGGCGATCCGGGCGGTTGCCCCGCCCGGCCCCTTCCCGGCTTCGCCCCAGCCACAGGTTCCCATGCGCATCCGCGTCGTTCACGAGACGGCCTACGAGTACGACTCCCCGGCCCGCGGCCTGATCCAGATCCTGCGCCTCACCCCGCGCGACCACGACGGCCAGCACGTGCGCCTCTGGCGCATCGAGCCGACCGCGGACGGGCGCCTGAGCCGCCGCGAGGACGGGTTCGGCAACATCGTCCACGTCTACAGCGCCGACGGGCCCGAGGAGGCGCTGGTGGTGCGGGTCACCGGCGAGGTCGAGACCAGCGAGACGCACGGGGTGGTGCGGGGCGCGGTCGAGCGCCTGCCCGACCTGTTCTACCTGCGCGAATCGCGCTTCGCCGCCGCGGACGCGGCGATCCGGGAATTCGCCGACGACGTCACCGCGGGCGCCAGCGAGCCGCTCGGCCGCCTTCACGCCCTGGTGGACGCCGTCCACCAGGAGGTGGCCTACGCCCCGGGCGGCCCGACCCACTCGAGCAGCACGGCCGCGGAGGCCTTCGGCCTGCGCAAGGGCGTGGGCCAGGATCTCGCCCACATCTTCATCGCGGCGGCGCGCCACCTGGAGATCCCGGTGCGCTACGTCTCGGGCTACTATTACCGGGCCGGGACGCCGGCCCAGGAGGCGGGCCATGCCTGGGCCGAGGCGCTGGTCCCGGACCTCGGCTGGGTCGGGTTCGACCCCTGCTTCGGCATCTCCGCCACGGAGGCGCATCTGCGGGTGGCGGTGGGGCTCGACTACCTCGACGCCGCCCCGGTGCGCGGCAGCCGCCTGGGCGGCGGCACCGAGACCATGACCGTGCGGGTGGTGGTCGACGACGTGCGCGCCCAGGCCCAGGCCCAGGCCCAAGCATAGGCCCAGGCCCAGGCATAGGCGCAATCGCAGTCCTGACCCCGCCCGTGGCGCAATTGCGACGGCGCGGGCGAATCCGCCGCCGCACCCGGCTGCCACCTTGCCTCGGGGACGCGGCGCCTTAACGGTGGGCGACGCCTCCGGCCACGGAGCGCCCGCGCGGGCGCGCCGCGACCGCCCGGCCCCACGCGCTCAGACGATCCCGACCATGGCCATCCCGTTCGATCTCCCGCTCGCGCACCTCCTCGCCATGACGGCCTCGGTGATCGCCGGCGCCCTCGTCGCGGATTCCGTGGAGACGTCGGGGCGGCGCTGGCTCGACCGGGCGCGGCGGTTCCTCGGCGGCTGCTGAGCCGCGTTTCATCTCTGGACCCGGTCCGGCGGCTCTGAGAGGGTTGCGGCGGACTTGCGCCGGCGGCGGCCGGGGGAGCGCTGAGCCATGACCTACTGCGTCGGGATCCTGGTCGAGGAGGGTCTCGTCATGATCGCCGACACCCGCACCAATGCGGGTCTCGACGACATCTCGACCTTCCGCAAGCTGCACCTGTTCGAGGTGCCGGGCGAGCGCGTGCTGGCGCTCGCCTCGGCGGGGAACCTGTCGGTGACCCAATCGGTGGTGGCGCTGCTCACCGAGGGCGTCGCCAATCCCGAGACCGGCGCCGTCGAGACCATCATGGACGCCCCGACGATGTTCCAGGCCGCCCAGCTGATCGGCCGGGCGATCCGGCGGGTGCGGGCGATCGAGCGCGAGGGCTTCGAGGCGGCGCAGCTGCGTTTCGAGGTGTCGTTCCTGTTCGGCGGCCAGATCGGCGACGGGCCGATGCGGCTCTACATGATCTACTCGGCCGGCAACTTCATGTCCTGCAGCCAGGACGCGCCCTTCCTGCAGATCGGCGAGCACAAGTACGGGAAGCCGATCCTCGACCGGGCGGTGACCTACCGGACCGACCTCTACGACGCGCTGAAGGTCGGGCTGATCTCGATGGATTCGACCATGCGGTCGAATCTCGGGGTCGGGCTGCCGATCGACTTCGTGGTGATCCGCCGCAACACCGTCCGGATGGAGGTGGTGCACCGGATCGAGGCGGGCGAGCCGTATTTCCACGACCTGCGCGAGCGCTGGTCGGCGGCCCTGCGGGCGGCGCACCGGGCGATTCCCCGCCCGCCCTACGGACCGGCCGCCGAGGGCTGAGGGCGCGCGCGCCCGACTCACCGCCGCGTCGGTGCGGGCCCGCGCCCGATCGCGAGCGCCCCCAGCAGCGCGCCGACCGCCGCGCCGGGATCCCGCGCCCGCATCACCCCGCCCATCACGGCGATGCCGGCGGCCCCCGCCTCCAGGCAGGAGGAGGCGGTCTCCGGGGTGATCCCGCCGAGCGCGACCACCGGCAGGCCGAGTTCCGCCGCCGGCGCGAGGGCTGCCGGCCCGAGGGCCGGGCCGTAGCCGGGCTTGCTCGCCGTGGCGAAGATCGGGCTCAGCGTGACGTAGTCGGCGCCCGCTTCGCGCGCCGCCCGCACCTCGGCGAGGGAGTGGGCCGAGACCCCGACCAGGGCCCCCGGGCCGAGCCGCGCCCGGGCCGCCGCGGCGGCCGCCGCGTCCCCGGCCTGCACGCCCCCGCCCCGACCCGCGCCGCGAGCCCGGCATCGCGCCCGATCGTGAGCGTCCCGCCGGCCTCGCCGACCAGCCGGGCGAGCTCGCCCGCGAGCGCCGCGCGCTCCGCCTCCGGCAGGTCGCGGTCGCGCAGCCAGATCCAGCGGGCGCCCGCCGCCAGCGCCGCCGCGACCCGCGCGACGAGGGGCCGGTCCGAGCCGTGCCGGTCGCTGACGACGAGGAGCCGGGCGGGCAGCGGCCTCACGAGCCGACGAGGCCGAGCTGCGGGCTCGACGGTTCGGCCCGCGCCCGGCGCGGGATCCGGCCGGCCCCGTGCGCGAGGCGCCCCGCCTCGACCGCGTGGCGCATGGCCCGGGCCATCCGCACCGGGTCGTCCGCCTTCGCGACCGCCGTGTTGAGGAGCACCGCCGCGGCGCCGAGTTCCATCGCGATCACCGCGTCCGAGGCCGTGCCGATCCCCGCATCGACGATCACCGGGACCGGCGAGCGGCGGCAGATCAACTCCAGGTTGGCCGGGTTGGCGACGCCCATCCCCGAGCCGATCAGCGAGCCCATCGGCATCACGGCGGCGGCCCCGAGATCGGCGAGCCGGGCGCACACCACCGGGTCGTCGTTGCAGTAGGGCAGCACCACGAAGCCGGCATCGACGAGCTGGCGCGTGGCCTCGAGGGTCTCGGCGACGTCCGGGTAGAGCGTCTCGCGGTCGCCGATCACCTCGACCTTGATCCAGGCCGTGCCGAGGGCCTCGCGGGCGAGTTCGGCGGTCATCACGGCGTCGCGGGCGGTCTCGCAGCCGGCGGTGTTCGGCAGGAAGCGGTGGCCCGCGAGAAGTGAGACGGTGTCCGAGCCGTGGCCGCGCAGGGAGACGCGGCGGATCGACACCGTGGCGATCTCGGCGCCACTCGCGCGCACCGCCTCGGCCATGATCGCCTGGGTCGGGTAGCCGGCCGTGCCGATCAGGAGGCGCGAGCGCAGGGGGGTGCCGGCGATCACCAGCGGATCGTCGCCGTCCGGGGCGAGGGGGGTGGGTGTGGTCATGCGGGACTCCTGTGACGCGGCGCGGCTCGGGGCGCGCCTCTCCCCCGGGCCGAGCCCGGGCGCGGGCCGGCGGCATCAGCCGCCCTGCGGCGGCGCTAGCCGCCCTGCAGCGGCGCTAGCCGCCCTGCATGGCCCGCACGATCTCGACGCGGTCGCCCTCGCGGAGCGCCGTCGCGGCCCAGTCCGGCCGGCGCACCACCGCCCCGTTGAGGGCGATGGCGAAGCCCTGCGGGCCGGCGAGGTCGAGCGCGGCGGTCTCCTCGCGCCAGAGCGCGTCGAGGGTGGCGGCCTCGCTCTCGCGGGCCTCGCCGTTCACGGTGAGCTTCATGGCAGCCTCTGGAGGCGCGCCGTCCGGGGCGCGAAGCGGGCGGGGCCGAAGGGGGCGGCGACGGGCGGCAGCGCGCCGCCGCCGATCAGGCCGGCGATGGCCGAGGCGGTGACCGGCGCCAGCAGGACGCCGTTGCGGTGGTGGCCGACCGCGAGGACGAGGCCGGGCCGCGCCTCGCCGAGGATCGGCGCGTCGTCGTCCGAGGTCGGGCGGAATCCGGACCACACGTTCTCCACCTGCATCTCCTCGATGCCCGGGAAGGCCCGCCGCGCCCCCTCCAGCAGGGCGTAGAGGCCGCCCGCGGTGAGGCTCGCGTCGAAGCCGATCTCCTCCACGGTGGCGCCGACGATCAGCTGGCCGTCGCCCTTCGGCGCCATGTGGACCTGCTCGGTCCAGACCACGTGGTCGAGCCGGCCGCTGCGCGGGCCGACCCGGAGGGCGAGGGACTGGCCCCGGAGCGGCCGCACCGGCAGGGCGAGGTCGGGCACGAGGCTCCCCTCGCCCGCCCAGGCGCCGGAGGCGAGCACCACGGTGCCGGCCCGCAGGGAGCCGCCGGCGGTGATCACGCCGGTGACGCGCCCGCCCTCGCGCTCGAGGGACAGGACCGGGCAACCCTCGACGAGCCGCCCGCCCGCCCCGCGCAGGGCGCGCCGCAGGGCCGCCACGGTGCGGACCGGGTCGACCTGGTGGTCGGCGGGACAGAACAGGCCGGCGGTGACGGTCGGGCGCAGGGAGGGCTCGCGCGCGCGCACCTCGGGACCGGACAGCCACGCGACGTCGAGCCCCGCCCGGCGCTGCAGGTCGTGGCGGAAGCGCAGGCGCTCGACCTCGTCGCGCCCGAGGGCGATCACCAGGGTGCCCTCGCTCCGGTAATCGACGGCGAGGCCGGAGGCGGCCTCGAGCGCGTCGCGGAACGGGTGCCAGAGGCGCTGGCTCTCCAGCGCCAGCGGCAGCAGCGCGTCGCCGCCCGGCTCGTGCTCGGCCGCCGCGGCCAGCATGCCGGTGGCCGCGAGGCTCGCCCCGTCGCCCGCCCTGCCCCGCTCCAGCACCGCGACCGCGAGGCCGGCCTCGGCCAGCCGCCAGCCGATCGCCAGGCCGATCAGCCCGCCGCCCACCACCGCCACGTCGGCGCGCTCGGGCAGGCGGTCGTTGGCGGGATCGGCTGCGGGCCCGCCTTCGGGCCCGCCCGGGGCGGCGCGGCGGCGCCCGATCGGGGATGGAGAAGACATCAGCAACCCTCGTCTCCACGGTGGCCCGTCGAGATTGGAGTTGCGCCACGAAACGTGTTGAAGCGCCCGGGTCCGCGGACCCCGTCCAATCCCTACGCCGGTATGAGCCGGATCAGGTTCGAAGGATTTCCGCGCTGACCGGCCGCGGCCGGTCCATCGGTGTCTCAGCCCCTTGTCGGGGATCTCCCTGGAACGGACGGAATGTGGGCGAGGGACGGCGCCCCGTCAACCGCTCCGGGCGGGCCGGTAGAGGGCGATCTTCTCCGCGAAGCCGTCGAGGGGATGGCAGCCCACCGGCTCGGGGTCGCCCCACAGGAAGTCCACGAAGGGCTTCGACATCAGCAGCGGCTCGCCCAGGAGCTTGTTGAGCTTGGCGAGGCGGCTGGCGAGGTTGACGTCGCGCCCGATCACCGTGAAGTCGAGGCGCGCGCCCGAGCCGACATTGCCGTAGGCGGCCTCGCCGTGATGGAGCGCGATGCCGGCCGCGATCCGGGCCGGGAAGCGCCCGGCCGCATTCGCCTCGTCGAGGCGGCGCAGCGCCGTCTGGGCCGCGGTGAGCGCGCTCTGGGCCGCCCCGCCCAGCCCGTCGCCGGTTTCGCGGAAGATCGCCAGCAGGCCGTCCCCCATGTATTTCAGCACCTCGCCGCCCTCGCTCTCGATCGGCGGCACCAAGCAGTCGAAGTAGGTGTTGAGGAGATCGACCGAGGCCTCGGGCGTCAGCGTGCCGCTCAGCTGCGTGTAGCCGCGCATGTCGGCGAACAGGATCGCCGAGCGGATGCGCTCGACTTGGCCGCGCCGGATCGAGCCCGACAGGATGGCCTGGTGCGGCCCGTCCCCGACGTAGATGCGCAGCACCTGATCGAGCCGGGTGTTGAGGCCGCGCATCTCCATCACGGCCGACAGGGTCGGCACGATGAAGCGCAGGATGGCGAGGTTCTCGGCGGTGAAGCCGCGCGGGCTGCGCGTCGCGAAGGTGATGCCGTTGTTGGTGCCGTTGGTGAAGAAGATCGGGATCGCGACGTAGTGGCGGTAGCCGCTGGCCTTCAGCTCCGGGATGATGCTGAAGCGGTCGTCGGGCGTGCGGTCGAGGTCGAGGAGCAGCCACTCGCGGGTGGCGAAGATGTGGGCGAAGGGTGAGCGGGCGAGCGCCTGGTCGGTGGCCTCGCCGTGCGGGAACAGGCGGAAGCTGACGCCGCCCTCGCGGGTCCAGAACCGGCCGACGCCGGAATACTCGGAGTGGAGCGCGTCGATCGCCGTGGTGGCGCGATCGACCGGCAGGCCGAGGTCGTTGAGGCGCTCGGCGAGGCCCGCGAGCAGGTCGCCGGATTCCGGCATCCGCGCGCCCTCGCTCAGCAGCCAGTCGCGCAGGGCCACGCAGGCGCGAAACAGCCCGATCGGGATGCCGCCGGCCTCCGACCCGTCCGCCACGGCCGTGGGCGCTGGGATGGGTCGATCGGTCGGCAGGACGTGCGGCATCCGGCGGAAATGGGCAGCCCGCACGGCCAAGGCAAGGCGTGCCGCGCCACCGCCCCGTCGGCCCCGCGCGGGCCGGAGTGTCCCGGCCCGCGCGACCGGCGGCCGTTCGGGCGGAAGCGGAATCTCGGGCCGAGGCGTGTGATTCCGGCGCTCTCGCCCCACAGGTGGTTCGGAAGCCGTCGGATCGGAACGGATGGGCGCATGTCTGGAACGGGTCCGCCGACCTTCGGCGGATCGGCTGCGGCGAGGGTGCGGGCGCGGGGCGTCGGAACGCCTCGCGGACGCGACGGCCATCCCGTCGCCCCCGGATCGCTCCGAGTCGACCACGTCCGCTCCCGCTCGGGCGGGTTCGGTCGTTCCTCCCGGACGGCCGCGTCATCACCTGCGGACCGGCCAGAGGCTCATCCGGAGATCTCCGATGGGCTCGGCTGGCCGAGCAGATTGTCCCGACCCTCGTCCACGTCGATCTTAGGGGTGCCTCATGTCCGGTGGATCTTCTCCGTCCTTGACTTTCAGATACGCCATCAATCTCGACCCTGTGGCCGATAGCAATGATTTGGTGATCAGGTCGATTTTCAAATCTGGCAATTACACGATCAGCGATATCGCGGATTCGCCGTCGGACGACACGACGCAGCTCGGTGACGTTGCGGACGAGAAGTTCCAGGTCGTGGCGCCGGACGGGACCATCTTCAAGCCGAGCGAAACCTATTACGGCAGGACGCTCAACAATCCGGGGATCGTGGCGAGGCTCCCGAGCAAGCGCGGCGGTTTCACGTATTACCTGTTCACGAATAATGCCTATCAGCAGGGTGCGACGGTCTCGAAGGGCGATATCTCGCAGACGCCCACGGCCCTGTGCTTCGCCGCGGGCACGCGGATCCTGACGTCGCGCGGCGAGGTCGCGGTGGAGGATCTCCGGGTGGGCGATGCGGCGGTGACGGCCTCGGGCCGGGCCCGCCCGATCGTCTGGATCGGCCACCGCGAGCTCGCCGGCCCGCTCTCCCCCGACCAGCATCCGGTGCGGGTGCGGGCGGGGGCGTTCGGGGCGGGTCTGCCCGCGCGCGACCTCCTGCTCTCGCCCGGCCACCCGGTGCTGGTCGGCGCCGGGGCGGACGGCGAGGGCGGCGTGCTGGTTCCGGTGATGTGCCTGATCAACGGCACCAGCATCGCGCGCGAGCCGGCGGCGCGCGTCACCTACTGGCACGTGGAACTGGACGCGCACGACCTGCTGCTGGCCGAGGGGCTGGCCGCGGAGAGCTACCTCGACCTCGGCAGCCGGCCCTGGTTCGAGGAGGGCTCCGCCAGCGCCCTGCACGACCCGGACCTGGTGCCGGCGGGCGTGCCGGGCCGCTGCCGGCCGGTGGCGACGCGGGGGCCGGCCGTCGAGGCCGAGCGGCGGCGCCTCGACGCGGTCTTCGCCGCCTCCCTCTCCGCCCAGTGCGCCTGGCCCGAGGCCGGGGCCGTCGCCCTGCCGGGCTGACCGGCGCGGGCCGCCGTGCCGGGCGGCCCGCCCGCGCGTAAGGGCGCCGCCCGGTCCCCCGGACCGGGCTGCGGCGACGCGACCTCGGCCCCCTCCTCGGGCCGCCGCACCAATGCCGCCACCGGCCCGCGCGCCTGCCCCGACCAGCCGTGCGGGCCCGGCGCCGGCCCATCACCGGGAGATGACGATGGACGATCTGACGTCGGCGCAAGAAGACGAAATCACCTTCATCTCCGGCGTCGACCGAAGCGGCGCCGTCGCCAACAACACGTATTTCACCTATAATGTCGAAGGATATAATTTCAATCCGCCGAGAGCCTACATCTCGAAGTGGTACAACGACGACAAGGGCTCGCCGATCGCGGCGACGAGCAAGGCCGGGACGCCGGGCGGCGTGGTCAGCTACGCCTTCGATTCCAGCGTCGGGGTCGAGGCGCAGGCCGCCTACAAGGCGGCCCTGACCCTGTGGTCGGACATCGCCGACATCAAGTTCCAGGAGGTCGCCTGGAGCGCGGCGGCGAGCATCCAGATCAGCAACACGCCCGAGGCCAACGGAGATACGTTCGTTCCGTCGAACGGTTACAGCGTGCCCGGCAGGGGCGTGACGGACCTTCCGACCCAGATGGCGCCCCACACGCGCGGCGGCGCGGTCCAGATCAACGTCTCGGCGGACGACGCGGCGTTCAAGATCTCCAGCATCGGTGCGCCCAGCCAGATCGGCACCGTGGTCCACGAGACGGGCCACGCGCTCGGCCTCGGTCACGCCGGGCGCTACAACGGGAGCTACGACGCGTCCGGGCAGTTCTCCGCCTACGACACGCAATCCTGGTCGATCATGTCGTACATCGATCCCCAGGATTCGGCTGCGCCGTATTTCGACAAATACCCTGTCCAGGGCACGCAGTGGACCAGCTACTACAAGGGCGCCGAGTTCAAAGGCGGTGCGCAATCGCCGATGATGCTGGACATTCTGGCGTCCCAGCGCCTCTACGGCGCTTCCAAGAGTTCGACCTTCTCGGGCGGCCAAGTTTACGGTTTCAACAGCAATATATCGGATGCGTCTCGGCTGCTCTTTGATTTCAGCGTCAACAGGGTGCCGATCGTCACGCTCTACAACTCCGGAACCAACAACACGCTCGATCTGTCCGGCTTCGATACGCCGAGCACGATCAACCTGAATCCCGGCAGCTTCTCCAGTGCCAGCGCGAGCGGCCTGCTCGTCAACAATATCGGGATCGCCTACAACACGCGGATCGACAAGGCCGTCGGCGGGGCGGGCGACGACACCTTCATCCTGAACGGCGACGGCGACACGATCGATGGCGGCGGCGGCACCAACAGGGTGGTCATCAAGGGCGACAGGGCGAATTACAGCGTCGAAAGGACCGGCGCCGCCAGCGCCACCGTCACCAACACGGCGACGGGCGCCATCGACCGGCTGACCAACGTCCAGGACATCACCTTCGACCCGCCGGTCTGCTTCGCCACCGGGACCCGCATCGCCGTGGTCCGGGACGGGGTCGAGGCAGCGGTCGCGGTGGAGGATCTCCGGGTGGGCGACGCGGCGGTGACGGCCTCGGGCCGGGCCCGCCCGATCGTCTGGATCGGCCACCGCGAGCTCGCCGGCCCGCTCTCCCCCGACCAGCATCCGGTGCGGGTGCGGGCGGGGGCGTTCGGGGCGGGTCTGCCCGCGCGCGACCTCCTGCTCTCGCCCGGCCACCCGGTGCTGGTCGGCGCCGGGGCGGACGGCGAGGGCGGCGTGCTGGTTCCGGTGATGTGCCTGATCAACGGCACCAGCATCGCGCGCGAGCCGGCGGCGCGCGTCACCTACTGGCACGTGGAACTGGACGCGCACGACCTGCTGCTGGCCGAGGGGCTGGCCGCGGAGAGCTACCTCGACCTCGGCAGCCGGCCCTGGTTCGAGGAGGGCTCCGCCAGCGCCCTGCACGACCCGGACCTGGTGCCGGCGGGCGTGCCGGGCCGCTGCCGGCCGGTGGCGACGCGGGGGCCGGCCGTCGAGGCCGAGCGGCGGCGCCTCGACGCGGTCTTCGCCGCCCGCCTCTCCGCCCAGTGCGCATGGCCGGAGGCCGACGCGGTCGCCCTGCCGGGCTGACCGGCGCGGGCCGCCCCACCCCTCCCCTTGCGACGCCGCGGGGCCGCGCGACCGGCTCCCGCGCCGGTCCGGGCGGAAGCGGACATCCCCGCGCCGCGGCGCGCGATTCCGGTGCCCACGCCCCCGGATCATTCGGAAGCCGCGGATCGGACCGGATGGGCGCATGTCCGGAACGGGGCCGCCGAAGGAAGGCGGCGCCGCGGCCGTCACCTGCCCGCAGGTGGACCGGGACGCGCACGACCCGCTGCCGGCCGGCGGCGAGCGGCGGGCCGCCACGGCTGTGTGGGATGCACTGCCAGACCACGCCGTCGCACGCCCGCTCCCGCGAGAACGAACGGGTCCTTCTCAGCTGCCGAGGGCGCGCCCGGGGCGACCCGAGGGCCGCCCGCCGGGGCTCAATTGTCGAGGAAGCTCCTGAGCTTGCGCGACCGGCTGGGGTGCTTGAGCTTGCGCAGCGCCTTCGCCTCGATCTGGCGGATGCGCTCGCGGGTCACCGAGAATTGCTGGCCGACCTCCTCCAGGGTGTGGTCGGTGTTCATGCCGATGCCGAAGCGCATGCGCAGCACGCGCTCCTCGCGCGGCGTCAGCGAGGCCAGCACCCGCGTCGTCGTCTCGCGCAGGTTCGACTGGATCGCCGCGTCGATCGGCAGCACGACGTTCTTGTCCTCGATGAAGTCGCCGAGATGCGAATCCTCCTCGTCGCCGATCGGCGTCTCGAGGGAGATCGGCTCCTTGGCGATCTTGAGGACCTTGCGCACCTTCTCCAGCGGCATCGCCAGCTTCTCGGCGAGCTCCTCCGGCGTCGGCTCGCGGCCGATCTCGTGCAGCATCTGCCGCGAGGTCCGCACGATCTTGTTGATCGTCTCGATCATGTGCACCGGGATGCGGATCGTGCGGGCCTGATCGGCGATCGAGCGCGTGATCGCCTGCCGGATCCACCACGTCGCGTAGGTCGAGAACTTGTAGCCGCGCCGGTACTCGAACTTGTCCACCGCCTTCATCAGGCCGATATTGCCCTCCTGGATCAGGTCCAGGAACTGCAGGCCGCGGTTCGTGTACTTCTTGGCGATCGAGATCACCAGCCGCAGATTCGCCTCGATCATCTCCTTCTTGGCCTGGCGGGCTTCGCGCTCGCCCTTCTGGACCATGTGGACGATCTTGCGGTATTCCTGGATCTCCAGGCCGGTCTCGGAGGCGAGCGACATGATCTGCTCGCGCAGGGTCTTGATCCCGTCCTGCCCGCGCTCGGTGAAGTTCTTCCAGCCCTTGCCGCCGAGCTTGCCCACCCGCTCGACCCAGTGCGGATCGAGCTCCTGGCCCTGGTAGTGGCGCAGGAACTCGTCGCGGGCGACGCCGTGGCTCTCGGCGAGCCGCATCAGGCGGCCCTCCTGGGAGATCAGCCGCTTGTTGATGTCGTAGAGCTGCTCGACCAGCGCCTCGATCCGGTTGGCGTTGAGGGAGAGCGACTTCACGTCCGCGACGATGCGGCTCTTGAGCTCGGCGTATTGCCGGCTCTGGCCCTCGTTCGCCCCCGCCCCCTGCAGCCGCGTCTCGGCCTGCTGGGCCTGCACCTGGCGCAGCTTGCGGTAATTCTCGGCGATCGCGTCGAAGGTCTCGAGCACCCGCGGCTTCAGCTCGGCCTCCATGGCCGAGAGCGAGACGTTGTTCTCGAGGTCGTCCTCGTCGCCGTCGCCCTCCGGCGCGGCAACCTCGCCCTCCGGCCCGTCGCCCTCGGCCTCCACCTCGCCCTCGGCCGGGCCGGCGCGGCCGTCCGGCCCCGCATAGGTGGCTTCGAGGTCGATGATGTCGCGCAGCAGCACCCGGCCGTCGACGAGTTCGTCGCGCCAGATGATGATCGCCTGGAAGGTCAGCGGGCTCTCGCACAGGCCCGCGATCATCGCCTCGCGCCCGGCCTCGATGCGCTTGGCGATGGCGATCTCGCCCTCGCGGGAGAGGAGCTCCACCGAGCCCATCTCGCGCAGGTACATGCGGACGGGGTCGTCCGTGCGGTCGGTGGGCTCCTTGGTGGTCTCGGTGCGCAGCACGGCCGGCCGGTTCGGCGCGACCTCGGCGACCTCGGTCCCCTCGCTGGCCTCCTCGTCGTCGCCGCCGCCCTCGGCCGCGGCCCCCTCGGCCTGGTTGTCGTCCGCCTCCTCGGCCTCGACGACGTTCACGCCGAGTTCCGACAGCTGGCCGAGCACGTCCTCGATCTGCTCGGAGGTGAACTCCTCCTGAGGCAGCACCTCGTTCAGCTCGTCGTAGGTGACGTAGCCGCGCTTCTTGGCCAGCTTGATCATCCGCTTGACGGAGGCATCCGTCAGGTCGAGGAGCGGTCCGTCGGTCTGCTGCTCGGGAGCCGCTTCGGTCTCTTCTCGTTCCGTTGCCTTCGTCGCCATGATCAGCCTATGGTTCCGGTGCCGGCCCGCCCCGGCGGGGCGGGGCCCGCCTCGACGACACCGTGATGTACAGATGGGCAGCGGAGCCACCGGCCCTGCCGCCCTTCGATCCCGTCCGAATTGTGCAAGCGAGACGCTTGACTTATTGCTAACTATCCTGGTTCGGGGTCCGAAGTCACTCCTCGCGCGTCAGAGGGCCGCGACCTCCGCCACGTCCGCCTCCGCGGCGGCGACCACGGCCAGCCGCTCCTTGACATCGCGAAGCCACGCGAAGTTCGCCTCCGTCTCCTCCTCGGCGAGCGCGCGCTCGGCCGCCCGAAGCTCGCTATGTAGAGACCCGGCCCTGCGGTGCAAGATCACGGCCTGCCGAAGCGCGTCCTCCAGACGCACCGGGTCGGCGTGCGGGTCGAGCGCCCAGCGGTCGCCGGGGCGCACATGCGCGGCGATTCGCCCGGCCGCCGCCGCGAGCCCCGCCCGCTCCAGCCGGGTGTTGAGCGCGGCCGCGTCGCCGGGCCCGCCCTCCGCCGCGTGGTCGAGCAGGGCCTGGCGCAGGTCGCGGGCATCCGCGCTCGCGAGGTCGAGGGCGGCGAGGTCCTCCGCCTCCCCGGCGAGCAGCTCCGGATGCACGACCAGCACTCCGATGATCAGCGCCTCCCGGGACGACGTCCCCCCTGCGAAGAGCGACGAGCGGGCGAGGAGCGGGCTCGCCCGCGCGGTCAGCCGGGGCGAGGCGGGCCGCTCGGGCTGGCCCCGCCCCCGGCGGGCGAAGGCCGGGGCGGCGTCGCGCCGCCCGCCTCCCGCCGGCGCCGGGCCGAACGCGCGCAGCCGCGCCTCGATCTCGTCGCGGTAGTAGCGCCGCAGGGTCTCGTCGCGGATCTGCCCGACGAGCTCGCGCAGGCGCTGGGCGAGGCCGGCCCGGCGCTCGGGCGTGTCGACCGGCGCCATCTCGGTCTCGCGCGACCACAGCACCTCGACGAGGGGGCGGGCGCCCTCCAGCACCCGGTCGAGGGCCACGGCGCCACCCGCGCGCAGCAGGTCGTCCGGGTCCTGGCCCTCCGGCAGCAGCGCGAAGCGCAGGGACTTGCCGGGGGCGAGGCCCGGCAGCGCCACGTCGAGGGCCCGGTAGGCGGCGCGCCGTCCCGCCCCGTCCCCGTCGAAGCACAGGATCGGCTCGTCGGCCATGCGCCACATCAGGCCGAGCTGGTCCTCGGTGAGGGCGGTGCCGAGCGGGGCCACCGTCTCCGGGTGGCCGCCCATCGTCATGGCGATCACGTCGACGTAGCCCTCGACGGCGATGACCCGGCCCGTGTCGTGGGCGGCGCGGCGCGCCGCGTGGTGGTTGTACAGGACCGTGCCCTTGTGGAAGAGCGGCGTCTCCGGGGAGTTGAGGTATTTGGGCTTGGCCTCCGGCGCCAGCGCCCGGCCGCCGAAGGCGATCACCCGCCCGCGCAGGTCGCGGATCGGGAAGATGATCCGGTCCCGGAAATGGTCGTACGGGACCGCGACGTCCTCGCCCCCCTTGATCAGGCCGAGTTCGATCATCAGCTCGGCCGGCACGTCGCGGGCCGCGAGGTGGTCGCGCAGGGCGTAGCGCTCCGCCGGCGCGTAGCCGAGGCGGAACTCCCGCTGCACCGCGTCGCTCAGGCCCCGCCGGGCGAGGTAGTCGCGCGCCCGGGCGCCGCCGCGGCCGGCGAGCTGCGCCTCGAAGAAGGCGGCGGCGAGCTCCATCACCTCGAGGCCGCCGCGGCGGCGCTCCTCGCTGTCGCGGCTCTCGCGGCTCGGCGCCGGCAGCGCGACGCCGGCCTCGGCCGCGAGCCGCTCCACCGCCTCCGGAAAGGACAGGCCCTCGGTCTCCTGCAGGAACGTGAAGATGTCGCCGTGCTTGCCCGACGAGAAGCAGTGAAAGAACTGCTTCTGGTCGTTCACGTAGAAGGACGGGGTCTTCTCCGCGTTGAAGGGCGACAGCCCGCGCCATTCCCGACCCGCCTTCTTCAGCCGCACCTTGCGGCCGACCACGTCGGAGGCGGGCAGACGGGCGCGGATCTCTTCCAGGAGGTGGGGCGGGTAGCGCACGCGTGGGATCCGGGGCGGGGTGGGAAGCCCTTATAGCAGAGGCGAGCCGCCGGAGTCCTTAACGGCCCCGCGCGACGCGCCGGGGCCGCACCAGCCCGTCGAGGAAGTTGCGGATCTCCCGGCGGCGGCGCTCGGGCGCGGTCACCTCCTCGCCGAGGCCGAGCCGCCACGCGAGGTCGGGCCGCCCGCGCGGATCGGCGTGGAGGGCGCGCAGGGCCTCGGCCTGCGCGGCGACGTCCCCCTCCCCCCGGCAGAGCCCGGCCGCCACGACGCCGCCCGCCGACAGGCAGAGCATGGCCGCGACCTCGTCGAGGTCGAGTTCCGGGTGGTACTGGGTGCCCCAGAACAATCCCGGCCCGTACGGGACCTCGATCGCCTGGACGTCGAGCCGGCCGTTGCCGGCGAGCACGGTGCTGCCGGGCGGGGGGGTCAGCACCGCGTCGTCGTGGATCGCGGGCGCGTCGTAGGCGGCGGGGCGCCCGGCGAGGAGCGGGTGCTCCCGCCCCGCCGCGGTCGGCGCGATGTTGCGGGCGAAGCCGTATTCCGGCCCGCGCGGGTTGCGGCCCGCCTCCCCGCCCGCCACGGCGGCCGCCACCTGGACGCCCCAGCAGGAGCCGAAGACCGGCACCCCCGCCTCCAGCGCCGCGCGCATCAGCTCGATCTGCCGGCGCACCGCCGGACCGCCCTCGGCGACGTGGAGCGTCGAGCCGGTGAACACGACCCCGTCATAGGCCTCCACCGCGACGGGCAGGTCCCCGTCCGCATCCGCCGGGGCGACGCGGTCGCAGGCGACGTCGGCCGCGAGCGCGCGCAGCACCCCCGCGTAGGTCTCGGCCGAGGTCTTGCCGCAGCGCGCCACGTGCCGCTCGCGACCGGCGCGCTCGTTCCCGTCCACCACCAGCAGACGCAGCATCCCATCTCCCTCCGTTGCGCGGGGCGTGGCGCAACGTGGGATCGCGCGGCGACGTTCCGGGCGATGGGGTCGCGCCCCCCGGGATTTCGCATAAGGCACTGAATAACAAAGAGGAAAAATCGAGTAACGGCCCTTAAACCCGCCTCATTTAGGGTCTCTTCAGGACCCGTACGACCGATTCCGCTCACGGCGCGGGCCTCCGGGCCGCGGCTTTGGAGGCCGGATCGGGACAGGTCGTCCGGGATCGCGAGGGCAGGAGCAGATGGCGAAGGGACGCGGCGGCCGGGTCGAGCCGACCTTCGACGCGCCCGGAGGGCGCCCGGATCCGGCGGACCTCGACCTGCGCCTGACGCGCAGCGACCGGGCGGGAGCGAGCGTGGCACGATCGAGAACCGGACGAAGCCGCAAGGCGCCCGCGCGCGGCCCCGCGCCGCGGCGGCGCACCCTCCTCGGTCGCCTCGTCTACGGCCTCGTGATCCTCGGGGTCTGGGGCGTGGTGGGGCTCGCCGGGATCGTCGCCTACCACGCCTCGCAGCTGCCGCCGATCGACCAGCTCGCGGTGCCCAAGCGGCCGCCGAACATCGCCATCCTGGCGTCCGACGGTTCGCTCCTCGCCAACCGGGGCGAGACGGGCGGTCGCACGGTCACCATCCGGGAATTGCCGCCCTACCTGCCGCGCGCCTTCGTGGCGATCGAGGACCGGCGCTTCTACGGCCACATGGGCATCGACCCGGTCGGGATCCTGCGGGCGCTCATGCGCAACCTGACCTCGCGCGGCGTGGCGCAGGGCGGCTCGACCCTGACCCAGCAGCTCGCCAAGAACCTCTTCCTTACCCAGGAGCGCACCGCCTCGCGCAAGATCCAGGAGGCGATCCTGGCCCTGTGGCTGGAGCACACCTACAGCAAGGACGAGATCCTCGAACTCTACCTCAACCGCGTCTATTTCGGCGCCGGCGCCTACGGGGTGGAGGCGGCGGCCCAGCGCTACTTCGCCAAGCCGGCCAAGGACGTGACCCTGGCCGAGGCCGCCATGCTCGGCGGCCTCGTGCAGGCGCCCTCGCGGCTCGCCCCCAACCGCAACCTGCCGGCCGCCCAGGCGCGGGCCGCCCAGGTGCTGGCCGCCATGCAGGAGCTCGGCTTCGCCAAGCCGGCCGAGGTGAAGCTCGCCCTCGACCGGCCGGCCAAGCCGAGCCGGGCGGCCGGCGGCGGCTCGGCCAACTACGTCGCGGACCTCGTGATGGACGTGCTCGACGACTACGTCGGCACGATCGAGGGCGACGTCACCGTCTCGACCACCGTCGATCCGGCGCTCCAGGCCGCGGCCGAGAAGGCCCTGGTCGACGAGCTCAACCAGAAGGGCGGGCGCTACAACGTCTCCCAGGGCGCCGTGGTGGCCATGAAGCCGGACGGGGCGATCCGCGCCCTGGTCGGCGGGCGCGACTACGCGCAGAGCCAGTTCAACCGGGCCACCACCGCCAAGCGGCAGCCCGGCTCGGCCTTCAAGCCCTTCGTCTACCTCGCGGCGCTGGAGCGCGGCCTCACCCCCGACACGGTGCGGGAGGATTCGCCCGTCGCCCTCAAGGGCTGGAACCCCGAGAACTACACCCGCAGCTACGCCGGGCCGGTGACCCTGCGCGACGCGCTCGCCCATTCCCTCAACACGGTGGCGGTGAAGCTCGGCCTCGAAGTCGGGCCCAAGGCGGTGGTGCAGACGGCCCAGCGCCTCGGCATCACCTCGCCCCTGCAGGCCAATGCCTCGATCGCGCTGGGCACCTCCGAGGTGACGCCCCTCGAACTGGTCGGCGCCTACGCGGCCTTCGCCAATGGCGGCACCGGGGTGATTCCCTACGTCATCGCCAGCGTGAAGCGCGCGGATGGCAAGGTCGTCTACAAGCGCAGCCCCACCGGCCTCGGCCGCGTGATCGACCCGAACGCGGTCGGCATGATGAACGCGATGCTGCACGAGGTCTTCGTCAGCGGCACCGCCCGGAAGGGCGACATCCCGGGCCTCGACCTCGCCGGCAAGACCGGCACCAGCCAGGATTTCCGCGACGCGTGGTTCGTCGGCTACTCGACGAGCCTGGTCGCCGGCGTCTGGCTCGGCAACGACGACAACGAGCCGACCAAGCGGGTGAGCGGCGGCAACCTGCCGGTCGAGATCTGGAACCGGTTCATGGTCGCGGCCCTGCGCGGCGACAAGCCGGGCCCCCTGGCGGGGGCCGGGCGCTGGCGGCGCGGCGGCGCCGCGGTGGCCTCGGCAGCGCCGGAGCCCGGCGGCCTCGGCGAGCTGATCGGCGGCCTCTTCAACGAGCCGCAGGCCGCCCCCGCCCCGCGCCCCAGCCGCGCCCCGGCCCGAGCCGCGAGGACCGCAACTTCCTGGAGCGCCTGTTCGGCGTCGGGGATTGACGGCGGCCGCCGCGCCGATCGGGCGGGATCGCTCCAGTCGAAGATCAAAACCGGGACGATCAAGCAAAAACGATTGCCACATTATCCCGGAGGCGCGCCGCCTCCGGTATTTCGATCGTGGCCCAAAAGTCACGGCCGGTTCCGGCCTGCCGGCGACCATGCCTTGATCCCCGTCTGTTGTGCAAGCCGGCGTCAGTCGGGATTGCCGCGGAACGGCCAAGTTGGTTATCCCGACCCCGAGGCACCCCCGGCGATGCGCCGGGGAGAGACCGTGGGGCGGAGGGAACGATGGCGTGGCGTCGCGGGCTGCTGGTCACCACGATCCTGGTTCCGGCGGCCGCGCTCGGCGGTGCCGGGCGGGCGGCCGCCCAGGGTGACACGATCGCCCTCGAGCAGATCGACGTGGTCCCGGTCACCCCGGTCGCGGGCGCGGGCGGCCTGCGCCGCGCGGAGGGCGGCGCCCCCGTCGCCGCCGGCGGCGCCCTGCCGCTCGCCAAGGTCCCCTTCACGGTCGAGACCGTCTCGGCCCGCCAGATCGCGCAGGACCGCGCCACCCTCGATCCCACCTTCACGCTCGCCCGCACCACCCCGGGCGTCAGCCTCTCCGACGGCCAGGGCAACGGTTTCCGCCAGACCGTGACCTATCGCGGCTTCGATGCCTCGCCGGTCCAGGGTGCTCCCCAGGGCCTCGCCGTCTACCAGAACGGCACCCGCATCAACGAGGCCTTCGGCGACGTCGTCAACTGGGACCTGATCCCCTCCGTCGCCATCAACCGCATCGACATCGTCACCGGCAACCCGATCTTCGGCCTCAACGCGCTGGGCGGGGCGGTCAACGTCGAGATGAAGAACGGCTTCACCTGGCAGGGCCGCGAGGTCTCGGTGGCGGGCGGCTCGGACGGGCGCATCCTGGGCACCCTGCAGTACGGCGAGGTGGTCGGGCCGTGGAGCTTCTACTTCGCGGGCGAGGGGCTCAAGGACGACGGCTGGCGCTACAGGTCGCCCTCCGAGATCGGCCGGGTCTACGCCGATCTCGGCCACCGCAGCCTCGATTCCGAGTTCCACCTCATCGCCTCGGGCGCCAAGACCCGCTACGGGGCCGCCTCGGCGACCCCGGTCGACCTGAGCCACGCGGACGAGCGGGCGATCTTCACCAACCCGCAGATCACCGACACCGAGGTCGGGCAGATCCAGGTCACCGGGCGGGTCAGCCTGACGCCGGGCTGGGACCTGGCGGGCAACGCCTACCTGCGCCGCTTCAGCCAGCGCTACGTGGACGGCAACGACGGCAACTTCGAGAATTGCAGCACCCGCTCCAACTTCCGCGGCTTCCTCTGCTACCAGGACGACGGGTTCACCGCCGCGCCCGGCCAGACCCAGGCCCAGTTCCGCAACCAGTTCCTGCTGCTCGGCGCGGGCAACGCGCCGATCCCGTTCCGGGCGGGCATTCCCTACGCCACCCTCGACACGGTCAAGACCGAGGCGACCGGCTGGGGCGGCTCGCTCCAGGCCACCAACCGCGACCGCCTCCTCGATCACGGCAACACCTTCATCCTCGGCGGCAGCATCGACGTCGCCGATTACAGCTTCAAGTCCGCCAGCCTGCTCGGCCTCATCAACCCGGATCTGAGCGTCACCACCAACCCGCTCAACCCCACCTACGGGCTCGTCCCGGGCCTCGGTACCGGGCCCCTGCGCACCGCCGCCGCCCTCGGCATCGCTCCCAGCAGCGTGATCGGCTCCAACCTCTACATGGGCCTCTACGCCCTCGACACTTTCGACCTCACCGAGCAGCTCTCGCTCACCGCCGGCGCCCGCCTGAACTTCGCCCGCATCGCGACCCGGGACCTGACCGGCTTCTCGCCCGACGTCACCGGCACCCACTACTACACCCGCGTCAACCCGGTCGCCGGCCTGACCTACAGGGTCGCGCCCTGGCTCAGCCTCTACGGCGGCTACTCCGAGTCCAACCGCGCTCCGACCCCGCTCGAACTCGCCTGCGCCAACCCGAACCGGCCCTGCCTGCTGCCCAACTCGCTGGTCGCCGACCCGCCGCTCAAGCAGGTCGAGGCCCAGACCTACGAGGCGGGCCTGCGCGGCGCGGTGCCGGACTTCTACGAGGGCGGGCTGCTGAGCTACAAGCTCGGCCTGTTCCGCACCGACCTGACCCACGACATCCTGCAGGTGGCGGTGCCGGGCAACGCGGCCCGGGGCTACTACGTGAACGTGCCGGCGACCCGGCGCCAGGGTGTGGAGGTGGCGGCGGAGTACGCGGCGGAGCGGGTGAGCCTCTACGCCAACTACGCGCTGATCGACGCGACCTTCCAGTTCCAGGGCGAGTTGTCGTCGCCCAACAACCCCCTGGCGAGCGGGGACGGGCTGATCCGGGTGCGTCCGGGCAACAAGGTTCCGCTGGTGCCCGAGCACCAGATCAAGGCGGGGTTCGAGGTCGCGGTGACGCCGGAATGGCGGCTCGGGATGAACGTGGCGGCGTTCTCGTCGTCGTTTTTCCGGGGCGACGAGTCGAACCTGAACCGGAAGCTGGCGCCCTACGCGCTGGTGAACCTGACGACGAGCTATCAAGTGTCGCGGGAGGTGCAGCTGTTCGGTCTGGTGACGAACCTGACCAACACGCGGGTGGCGAATTTCGGGACGTTCATCGAGCCGAGCGCGGCCTTCGCGAACCGCTACGCGCTGACCGACCCGCGCAGCACGACCCTGCTGCAGCCGCTCTCGGTCTACGGCGGCATGCGCGTGACCTGGTGAGGGCGGCGCGCGTGGCCTGAGGCGGCCCGGCCGGGTCGGAGCGCCCCTGGCCGCGCCCCGCGCCGTACCGTATCATCCGGCATGCTCTCCGAGGCGACCCTTCCGCCGCAGCCCCGGCGCCTGCGCGTCCCGGCCCTGTGGTCCGGTCGGCCGATGCGCGCCCGACTGATGGGGGTGGTCGTCGTCATCAACCTCGTCGCGGCGGCGGTCTCGGGTGCGGTGATCATCCTCAAGGCGCGCACGGCGACGCAGGTCGAGACCGCCGCCTCGATCGCGGTGGTCGAGCCGCTCGTCGCCGAGACCCTGCAGATGATGCCCGACCTGCCCGTGGCGGGCGTGTTCCGGGTCCTGGCCGCCCGGTTCGAGACCCTGCGCCACGTGCGGGTGCGCCTCCTCGACGCCGGCGGCGCGGTGGTCGGGGACGGCCCGCCGCCGACGCCCGAGGGCCGGCGCAGGGCGCCGCGCTGGTTCGCGCGCCTGATCGCGCCGCCGGTCCTGCGCCACGCGGTGCCGCTCGTGGTGCGGGGGCAGCCGGTCGGCACCGCCCTCGTCACCACCGAGCCCTCGGACGAGATCGACGAGGTCTGGGGCTACGCGGTGGCGCTCGGCCTCACCGGCGCGGCGCTCAGCCTCGCCATGCTGGCGACCCTGTTCGTCGCTTTCGGGCGGCTGCTGCGACCGCTGGAGCGGGTCGCCGAGGGGCTCACCCGCCTGGAGCAGCGCGATTACAGCCCCCGCCTCGACCGCCCCGACACGCCGGAACTCGCCGTGATCGCCGCCCGCTTCAACCGGCTCGCCGAAGCGCTCGAGGGCGCCCGGGCGGCGAACCGCCGGCTCAACCGCGAATTGCTCACCGCGCAGGACGACGAGCGCCGGCGCACCGCCCTCGAACTGCACGACGAGTTCGGTCCCTGCCTGTTCGCCCTGGAGGCGAATTCCGCCTCGATCGCCCGGATCGCCGCGACCCTCGACGAGCCGGCCCGCGGCCGCCTGCAGCAGCGCACCGACGACATCGCCGGCATCGTCAAGCGGGTCCAGGTCATCAACCGGGCGCTGCTGAGCCGCCTGCGGCCGGCCGGGCTCGGGCAGGCGCCGCTGGAGGCCTGCCTCGACCTGTTGCTGCGCGACCTCGCGCGGCACAATCCCGGCATCCGCATCGAGGGCCGCTTTCCCGGCCTGCGCCGCAGCTACGGCGACCTCGTCGATCTCACGGTCTATCGCTGCGTCCAGGAGGGCGTCACCAACGCCCTGCGCCACGCGCGGGGCCGGCGCGTCACCGCCGCGGCCGACGAGGCGGACGGGATCCTGCGGGTCCGCGTGGCGGATGACGGGGTCGGCCTGCCCGCGGCGCCCGGGGCCGGGCGCGGCCTGCCGGGCATGCGCGAGCGCGTCGAGGCCCTGGGCGGCACGCTCGTTCTCGGCCCCGCCCCGGAGGGAGCCGGGACGCTCCTCCTCGCCGCGATCCCGGTCGAGCCGGAGACCTCGCCCGCGCCGGAGACGCTGCCCGCATGAGCGGCATCCTGGTCATCGACGACCACCCGATCGTGCTGCAGGGCTGCCGCCGGCTGCTGGAGGATGGCGGCGCGGAGGTGCGGGTCGCCGCCTGCCTCGCGCAGGGCTACCGCGCCGTCCTGCGCCACCGGCCCGCGGTGGCGCTGGTCGACCTCGCCTTCGCGGGCGCGCCGCTCGCCGGCCTCGCGCTCCTGCGGCGCGTGGCGGGGCGCCGCCTGCCCACCCGCTGCCTCGTCTTCAGCATGCACGCCGACCCGGCCGTGATCGCGCAGGCGCTGGAGAGCGGCGCCCTCGGCTACGTGCTCAAGGACGCGCCCGCCGCCGAACTGCTCCGGGCCGTCGACCGGGTCCGGGCCGGGCGGCCCTACCTCGACCCCTCCCTGGCCGCCGAGGTGGCGTTGCTGCGCCGGGATCCCGCCCGCAGCCCTCTGCAGCAGCTCAGCCCGCGCGAGCGGCGCATCCTCGCCCTGCTCGCCGAGGGGCGCACCCGCGCGGCGATCGCCGCCGACCTGTCGGTGAGCTACAAGACGGTGACCAATGCCTGCGCGGCCCTGCGCCGGCGCTTCGACCTCGGGTCGCACACCGAACTCACGCACCTCGCGGTCCGGCACGCCCGCGACCTCGGCGAGGTCTGAACGCGACCGGCCCGGCGCGCGCCTTCGGCGCTTCCGACCGGGCCGCCCGATCGGAAGGCGCGTCAGAGTTGGATGACGCGGATGTTGTTGGTGTTGCCCGCCGTGTGGAAGGGAATGCCGGCCGTCGCGACGATGAGGTCGGCGCGCCGGGCGAAGTCTTCCTGCTCGGCGGCGCGCGCGGCCTTGGACGTCATCTCCTCGTAGGAATCCACGTCCTCCGTGTGGACGCTGTGCGCGCCCCACATCAGGCAGAGCCGCCGCGCCGTCGCGAGGTTCGGGGTCAGCGCCAGGATCGGCACGGCCGGCCGCTTGCGGGCGACGCGCGCCGCGGTCGTCCCGCTCGTCGTGTAGGTCACGATCACCCGGGCGTGGACCGCCTCGGCGAGCGTGGCCGTGGCGGTCGCGACCGCGTGGGGCGGCGTCTCCTCCTCGCCCGGATCCGAGGCGGCGACGATCGAGCGGTAGAGCTTGTGCCCTTCCACGCTCCGGATGATGCGGTCCATCATCCCGACCGCCTCGACCGGGTACCGGCCCGTGGCCGACTCGGCCGAGAGCATGACCGCATCCGCGCCGTCGTAGATGGCGGTCGCCACGTCCGACGCCTCCGCCCGGGTCGGAGCGGGGGCGGCCACCATCGAGTCGAGCATCTGGGTCGCCACGACGACGGGCTTGACCGCGAGCCGGCAGGCCCGGATCAGCTCCTTCTGGCGCCCGGGCACGTCCTCGTGCGGGATCTCGACGCCCAGGTCGCCGCGGGCGACCATCACGGCGTCCGACAGCCGGATGATGTCCTCGATCCGCTCCAGCGCCTGCGGCTTCTCGATCTTCGCCATGATGCCGGCGCGGTCCCCGATCAGGGCGCGCGCCTCCACCACGTCCGAGGGCTTCTGCACGAAGGACAAAGCCACCCAATCGACGCCGAGGTCGAGCCCGAAGGCGAGGTCCGCCCGGTCCTTCTCGGTGAGCGGGGAGAGGTCGAGCAGGGTGCCCGGCAGGTTCACGCCCTTGCGGTTGGAGATCGCTCCGCCGGTGATCACCTCCGCGGTGAGCGTGTCGGACCCGAGGCCGACGACGCGCACCCGCACCCGGCCGTCGTCGATGAGCAGGTCCTGGCCCGGCGCGGCCGCGGCGAAGATCTCCGGGTGGCGCAGCGGGATGGCCTGCTTGTCGCCCTCGCCGCCCTCCAGCACGAAGCGCACGGTCTCACCCGCCGCGAGGTCGAGCCGGCCGTCCCTGACCGTGCCGATCCGGATCTTGGGTCCCTGCAGGTCCTGCAGGATGCCGATCGGGCGGCCGACCTCCCGCTCCAGGGCGCGGATCGCGGCGTGGACCTTGGCGTGGTCCTCCTGCAGGCCGTGGCTGAAGTTGAGGCGGAACGTGTCGACGCCCGCGAGGAACAGTGCCTTCAGCCGGTCCGGGGCGGAACTCGCGGGGCCGACGGTGGCGACGATCTTGGCACGGCGGTGACGGCGCATGGGCTCTCGGCCCTGTGCGGGCCGCCTCTGCTGGGGCTTGGGACGATCAGGACGGCGCGGACATCGCTCAGGTTGGTCGGGGTCGGGGCGTCGGGACCGTCCGGTCGCCGGCGCGCGCGGATCCGCGGCGGCCGCGAACGGCCGCCCCGGGAGATCCCCGGGCGCGGCCGCGAGCTCACCTCACTCGTTGTCGCCCTGGACGGCGGCGATCACGGCGTCGGTGACCTGGCGCGTGGTGGCCTTGCCGCCGAGGTCGGGCGTGTGCAGGTTCGGATCCGCGGTCACGCGCTCCACCGCCCGCATCAGGCGCGCCGCCGCGGCCGGCTCGCCCAGGTGCTCCAGCATCTGCACGGCGGTCCAGAAGGTCGCGATCGGGTTGGCGATGCCCTTGCCGGTGATGTCGAAGGCCGAGCCGTGGATCGGCTCGAACATCGACGGGAACTTGCGCTCCGGGTTGATGTTCGCGGTCGGCGCGATGCCGAGCGAGCCGGCGAGCGCGGCGGCGAGGTCCGACAGGATGTCGGCGTGCAGGTTCGTCGCCACGATCGTGTCGAGGGTGGCCGGCTTCATCACCATGCGCATGGTCATAGCGTCGACCAGCATCTTGTCCCAGGTCACGTCCGGGAAGTCCTTGGCCACCTCGGCGGCGATCTCGTCCCACATCACCATGGCGTGGCGCTGCGCGTTCGACTTCGTCACCACGGTGAGGAGCTTGCGCGGACGGCTCTGCGCCAGCCTGAAGGCGAAGCGGATGATGCGGTCGACGCCCGCGCGCGTCATCATCGAGACGTCGGTGGCGACCTCCTCCGGGTGGCCCTGGTGCACGCGCCCGCCGACGCCCGCGTACTCGCCCTCGGAATTCTCGCGCACGATCACCCAGTCGAGCTCCGGGCCGCTCACGTGGCGCAGCGGGCTGGTGATGCCCGGCAGGATGCGGGTCGGGCGCACGTTGGCGTACTGGTCGAAGGGCTGGCAGATCGCGAGCCGCAGGCCCCACAGGGTGATGTGGTCGGGCACGTCCGGCGCGCCCACCGCCCCGAAGAAGATCGCGTCGTGGTTCCTGATCTGCTCGCGGCCGTCCGCGGGCATCATCACGCCGTGCTTCTTGTAGTAGTCCGAACCCCAGTCGAAGTGGTCGAACCTGAACTCGAAGCTGCCGGACTTCTCGGCCAGCGCCTCCAGCACCTCGATGCCGGCGGCGATGACCTCGACGCCGATGCCGTCGGCGGGGATGGCGGCGATGGTGTAGGTCTTCATGACGGGTCTCCGTGAGTGCGAGGGAAGGTTTCAGCGCGCGACGGCGCCCGCGGGCGCGGAGCGCCGCCCCGCGCGGGCGACGACGAGGGTGAGGATCGCGGAGAGGACGAGGAGCGCGGCCACGAAGATCAGGCCGCCGGTGAAGCTGCCCGTCCGGTCCTTGATCCAGCCGATCACCCAGGGACCCGCGAAGCCGCCGAGGTTGCCGATCGAGTTGATCGTGGCGATGCCCACCGCCGCGGCCGAGCCGGACAGGAACATCGTCGGCATCGCCCAGAGCGGCGGCTTGGCCGCGCTGATGCCGATATTGACCAGGCTGAGGGCGGCGACCACCGCCGCGACCGAGGAGGCGCCGCCGGCGAGCATCAGGCCCGCGGCCGCGACCAGGCAGGCGATGACCACGTGCCAGGTGCGCTCGCGCGTCCTGTCGGAATGGCGCGCCCACAGGATCATCGCCGCCACCGCGACCGTCGGCGGCACGGCGTTGAGCAGGCCGACCGTCATCGTGGACAGGCCGAAGCTCTTGATGATCTGCGGCGCCCAGATGCCGAGCGTGTAGAGGCCGGCCGAAGTGCCGAAATAGACGAGCGCCAGCGCCAGCACGCGCGGATCGGCGAGGCCGCTCGCGAGGCCGTGCTTGGCGGTCGGCCCCTTGCGCGCGTGTTCCTCGTTCATCTCGGCCACCAGCCACGCCCGCTGCTCCTCGGCGAGCCACGTCGCCTTCTCGGGCCGGTCCGTCAGGTAGAACAGCACCGCGATGCCGAGCAGCACGGCCGGGATCGCCTCCAGGACGAACATCCACTGCCAGCCATGGAGGCCCATGATCCCCTCCATCTCGAGCAGCGCGCTGGAGATCGGCGAGCCCAGGACCACCGAGAGCGGGGCCGCGGCCATGAACAGCGAGACGACCCCCGCCCGGTAGCGCGCCGGGAACCAGTAGCTCAGGTAGAGGATGATGCCGGGAAAGAAGCCCGCCTCCGCAACCCCGAGCAGGAACCGCAGGACGTAGAAGCTCCACTCACCCTTGATGAAGGCGAAAGCCGCGGAGGTGATGCCCCAGGTGATCATCACGCGGGCGATCCACAGCCGCGCGCCGACCCGCTCGAGGATGATGTTCGAGGGCACCTCGAACAGGAAGTATCCGAGGAAGAACACGCCGGCCCCGAAGCCGAAAACGGCCGACGAGAAGCCAAGGTCCTTGTTCATCGTCAGCGCGGCGAAGCCGATGTTCACGCGGTCGATGAAGGCGATGAAGTAGAGAAGGCAAATGAATGGGACCAGGCGCCACGCGACCTTGCGCATGGTGGCCTGCTCGAGCGAGGCGTCCATCGTTTCCTCCGTGAGGGCGCCTGCACCGCGCGCCAGCTTTCGTGCCAGCTTCCATGCAAGCTCGCATGGCGTATGGCAGCGCGGGGAAGGGGCGTCAACCCTTCCGTTGCAACTTGCATGGAAGCTGGGAAACTTGCGCGGAAGCTGGTAAGTCGGCGGGGCGTGACGGGAGGGCGGGATGGCGCGGTCGAGGGCGGCACGGGACGCGGAGGGCGAGAAGCGTCCCTCGCTCGTCGATGATGCGTACGCGGCCATGAAGCGGGCGATCCGGAATTCCGAATTCGCCCCCGGCTACCAAGCCTCCGAGCAGGAGATCGCGCTGCGGCTCGGCATGAGCCGGACCCCGGTGCACGAGGCCGCGATCCGCCTCCAGGAGGACGGGCTGGTGCGGGTGCTGCCGCGCCGCGGCATCCTGATCTGCGCCGTCGCGCCGGAGGACATGCGCGAGATCTACGACGTGATCATCGCCCTCGAAGGCCAGGCGGCCGAGCTGGTGGCCCGCCTGCCGGAGGCCGAGCGGATGCGCGCCGCGGGCGAACTCGCGGCCCACACGGACGCGATGGCGGCGGCGCAAGCCTGCGGCGATCTCCCGGCCTGGGGCGCCGCGGACGAGGGCTTCCACCGGACGCTCGTCGAGCGGGCCGGCAACGGGCGCCTGATCCGGATCATGCAGACCGTCAACGACCAGTCCCATCGCGCGCGGATGCTGACGCTCCGGCTCCGGCAGGAGCTCGACGCCTCCGTGGCCGAGCACCGCTCCATCATCGCGGCCATTCGCGCGGCGGACGCGGCCGGCGCGCACCGGCACGCCCGCGCGCACCGCATCCGCGCGCGCGACAACCTGCTTCCGCTGCTGGAGGATTTCGGGTTGCGGCACCTCTAGGGCGGCACCCGATCGCGTTGCAATCGGGTGCCGCCCTAGATCTTTGATCCTGCCGCATTGTCCGCGACGAACCGGCATCCCCTTCGTCGGAAAATGCTCTAGCGCATGTCCCGCCGAAGGGGATGCCGGTTCAGCGTAGAAGCTGGGCTGAGATCAGAGACCTGGAGCAGGCTTCGGGCTCCGATCTGAGCGAAGTCCGCTCTCGCGGCGCTGCACTTGGTTGCTCTCGTCCGCCCGATGCTCGACCAAGTGGCTCACCGTTCCGGTCCAGGCGACGAGACCAGCGGCGCGATGGGCGCAGGCCGATCGGTCGCAGCGCGTCGCGGCGCGCCGCCGGTCCCGAGGCGGCCGGTCGCCTTGACCCTGTGACGGGCTGCTGAGGGTGGGAAGCGCATGCCCAGGGTCACTGCGGCCGACACCCGGTCCGGGTTCAGCGCGATCTCTGGCGATCGCCGCGATCCCGATGTCAGCCGCCGTGGTGACCGTGGAGGCGAGTGACCGTTGCTCACGCGGGTCGGCCATCTCGGGACCTCCGACGCCATCGGGAAGCGAGGCAGCTCGCTTCGTGCACCCTTCGCGCCGTGACGCGGGATCTTCGAAGGGCAGTGCGGGGCAGTGGACGACGGCGTGCCCGCGTCTCGTGGAAGCCGCCGGCGCCCGTCGCGCCCTCAAGCCAAGTGCCGGCCCACTTCCCGCTTGACGGATCTGTGCAGCGGCATCAAGTCGGTCTTTGCTGACAAACTCGGCCTTTAGAAAAAAATCAACTGCGTGGGGGGTGTTCATGCCGAAAGAAATTATTGGCATTCAGTACCTTAGAGGAATGTCCGCTTTATCGGTCGTATTTTTTCATATCGAACTTCAATTAGCTCATATCTACGAGGGATATAAAGCGCTGGAGAGCTTGCAGGCCGGCGTTGACGTCTTCTTCGTGATCAGCGGATTTGTGATGTATCACTCAACAAATGGCGGCTCGGCGCTGACCGGGCGCGAGTTCTTCGTTCGTAGAATAATTAGAATTGTTCCGCTGTACTGGCTTGCAACTTTGTCGATGGTATCGATAATCGTATTTGTCCCGCATCTCGGACAATCAGTGAAATCGTCGTTTGTGAATCTTGATCATCTTCTCGCATCTCTGTTTTTCTTTCCGGTGACAAGCCCTGTCGCGCCGAATTTATTCCTTCCTCTCTTGCCAACGGGTTGGACACTCAACTACGAAATGTTTTTCTACTCCTTATTCGCGGTCGCGATTGCTTGCGGTGCTCGGCGGCAGGGCCGCGTGGTGACGATCGTTGTCGCGGCACTTGGGGCACTGGCGCTGGTGGGTATCCTGAACGATGCGCCGGGGCCGCTGGGGTTCTATACGGACCCGATCGTCCTCGAGTTCTGCTTCGGAATGATCGCCGCGTCGGTCTGGCGGCGCTGGACGATTCGGAGCCAGCCCGTCGCGTGCGCGGTGTTCGTTCTGGCGTGCGCGCTCATCATCTCCCTGCCCATCGTGGATCCGGCCTACCGCGTCCTGCGCTTTGGCCTCGTCGCCGCAGCCCTGGTATTCGCTGCCGCATGCATCTCTTGGAGGTCGTTCAATTTTCTCAAACTCATGGGCGACGTGTCCTATACAATGTATCTCTCCCACATGTTCGTTCTTGCAGCAGTCGTGCAGGTGTGGCGGAGGTTAGGTCCTCAGGTCGGATCCGGGCACATCCCGATCCTGTACACCGTCGCCGTGCTCACGGTGATTTGCGGCAGCATTGTCGTCTGGCGCCTCATCGAGAAGCCTATCGACGCGGCGCTCAAATCCGCACTGCAGCGAAACTGGGCGTCGACGCCCGACGCCGCGATGAGCTGATGTCCGCTCCAGGGGAGAGCCTGGCCGATCAGACGCTGTCCGGACGATCACGTCCGGACAGCGTCTGATCCGGGATCCGCTTGATCGAAGCGGATCCCGGATCCCAAGCCTGCGCGGCGCCTGAGCGACGCCGACAT
This sequence comes from Methylobacterium sp. CB376, assembly GCF_029714205.1. Taxonomy (NCBI): domain Bacteria; kingdom Pseudomonadati; phylum Pseudomonadota; class Alphaproteobacteria; order Hyphomicrobiales; family Methylobacteriaceae; genus Methylobacterium; species Methylobacterium sp. CB376. The sequence goes on from NZ_CP121648.1 coordinate 7,444,302, forward strand.
CCGCATGGCCGAAATGGGAGATGGCGAAGCCATCAACCGGATGGCGGATGACAAGCCGGCCCCTCGCCGCGCGACGGGCCACCGGCGACGAGGCGCCGGGACCCCCGGCGGCTCACGCGACCCGGTGGCTGCGCGTGTCCGGGGCGAGCCACGCCTCCGCGGCCTCGGGCGCCAGCGGCGCGGCGAAGCGCGGCCCCTGCCCGACCGGGCAGCCGAGGGCGAGCAGGCCCTCGTGCTGGGCCTCGGTCTCGATGCCGTCCGCGATGACCTCGATCGCGAGGCCGGCGCAGAAGCGCAGGATCGCGTCGAGCACGGCCCGGTCGAGGGGCGAGGCCAGGAAGCGGCCCACCAGCGCGCGGTCGAGCTTCACCGCGTCGACCGGGTCGCTGCGCAGGCGGCCGAGCACGCCCGCGATGCTCGCCGAGGCGTCGAGGACGATGCGGACGCGCCGCGCGCGCAGCTGCGCCAGGGCGGCCCGCATCGGCCCGGGATCGGGCTGGACGAACAGGGCCTCGGTCACCTCGACCTCGATCATCTCCGGGGCGAGGCCGTGGCGCTGGATGCGCGCCGCGAGATCCTCCGCGAAGCCCGGCTCGCGCAGCTGCGGCGCGCAGGCCCGCAGCGCCAAGCGCCGGCCGGCGAGGCGCGCCGCCGTCCAGTGCCCGGCCTGCCGGAGGCTGCGCTCCATGATCCAGGCGGCGATCCGGGCCGTCACGGCGGGCTCCGAGGCCGCGGCCGCGAGGGGATCCTGCCCGCTCGGTCCCGCGAGCCTGGGGACGGCCTCGAAGCCGACGAGGCCGCCATCCGCGAGGCGCAGCCGCGGCTGGAAGCGGATCTCGATCCGCTCCGCGCCGAGGGCGGCGGCGGCCTCCGCGGCGGCGGCGGCCTGCTTCTCGCCCGAGCTGCGCAGGTCGGGGGTGAAGCACCGGAAGGTGTTCTTGCCCGCGGCCTTGGCGGCGTAGAGGGCGAGGTCGGCGCGGATGAACAGGTCGGCGCTGCCGCAGCCATCCGCGAGCGCGATCCCGACCGAGGCGCCGAGCTGGAACACCTGCCCGCCCGGCGCCATCGGCGCGGCGAGCGCCCGCAGCACCCGCGCGGCGACCCGCTCGGCCGCCGCCGGCCCGCCCGAGGGGCCGATCAGGATGGCGAACTCGTCGCCGCCGATCCGCGCCACGAGGTCGGCCTCGCGGCAGAGGGCGCGCAGCCGCGCCGCGACCTCGACCAGGCAGGCATCCCCGGCCGCGTGGCCGAACGTGTCGTTGACCGGCTTGAACCCGTCGAGATCGACGAGCAGCAGGGCGCCGGGCCCCCGCTCCCGCGCCTGCGGCCCGTCCAGGGCCGAGAGCCGCGCCTGGAACACGCTGCGATTGGCGAGCCCGGTCAGCACGTCGGTCTCGGCGAGGAAGCGCGTCCGCTCCCAGAGCGTGTGCTCGGCCGTGATGTCCTGCTTGGTCCCGAAGAGGCGCAGCGGCCGGACGCCGTCGCACTCGACATTGCCGGTAAGGCGCATCCAGCGTCGGTTGCCGCGGGCGGTCACGATCTCGGCGTCGAGCACGAAGGTGCCGCGCTCGCGGATCGCCCGCGCCCGCGCGGCTTCCATGGCGGCGAAGGAGTCCGGGGCGTAGAGCCGGGCGATCTCCTCCCGGAGGATCGGGCTGCCGCGCGGCAACTCGAACAGGTCGTAGACCGTGTCGGTCCAGGACAAAGCCCCGGTGGCGAGGTCGCAGGACCAGACGCCGATCTTGGCGGAGTGACAGGCGCGGTCGAACAGGCTCTGCCGCTCCGCCATCTCGGCGCCGAGCCGGCGCAGCGCCGCCGCAGCGGCATCGCGCTCGCGCGCGGCGCGGCGGGCCTCGGCGTGCCGCGCGAGCACCCCTTCGGCGAGGGCCGCCAGGGCCCGGAGCTGGTCGCCCTCGGCCGGGCTCAGCCGGCGCGGCCGGCGCCCGAGCAGGGCCAGCACGGCCGGGCCCTCCGGCCCGGCGACCGGGCTGCCGGCATAGAAGCGCCAGCCCGCCGCCCGGCGGGCCTCCTCCGCGGGCGCCGCCGCGCGCAGGTCCGGCACGACGAGGAGGTCGCCTGCCCGCGCGACCCACCCGGCGAGCGCCTCCGCGAGCGCGCCCGCCTCGCCCGGCTCGCATTCCGCCGCGGGATCGCGTCCCGCCGCGGGGGCGATCCCCGCGGGATCGCATCCCGCCGCGACCACGGGCGGCGCCGCGGGCCGGGTCAGGATCGCGACCGGGACGCGCAGGCTGGTGCGCGCGAGCGTCGCCAGCCGTCCGAGATCGGCGACGAGGCGGTCCTCGCCCGTGTCACCACCGGCCACCCGCGGGTCGTCCTCGTCGCGGATGGGGGGCTGCTGCATGGGTCGGGCGCGGCTCCGGCGATGACGTCACCCGCTCACCTACGGGCCATTCGGTTAACGAGCGGTTACGGGCCGCTCATGCCCCAGTGGAGCGGCGGGCCGATACCGCACTTCAGCGCGAGGGACTAGGCCAGGACGCTAGGTTATGGGTCGTCCGGTGCTTGCAAGCGATGATCGAAACGGCGTGAGCGCTGCAACCGGGTGCCAGGCCGGCGAACGGATCGCGGCGCGGCCTGCCGCCTCGAGCGGACCTGCGTCGCGCGATGCTGCCCGGATCCCTGCTCCCGCGTGGTTCCTGCCGCCGAGCGGGTCCCTTCGGCGAAGGATGCTCAGAGCCGCCGCAGGGCCACGCTCTCGATGCGGTGGCTCGCGCCCTTGGCGAGGATCAGGCTCGCCCGCTGGCGGGTCGGCACGATGTTGTCGCGCAGGTTCGGCAGATTGATGCGCGACCACAGCCCGTCCGCGATGGCGATCGCCTCCTCCTCGCTCACCTCGGCGTATTTGCGGAAGTAGGAGAGCGGGTCGCGGAAGGCGGTGTGGCGCAGGCGCAGGAAGCGGTTGACGTACCAGCGGTGCAGGTCGTCCTCGTGCGCGTCCAGGTAGACCGAGAAGTCGAAATAGTCCGACACGAAGGGGATCGCGGTGCCGTCGCGCGGCAGCCGCGCCGGCTGCAGCACGTTGAGCCCCTCGACGATCAGGATGTCCGGCCGGTCCACCACCGTGCTCTCGCCCGGCACCACGTCGTAGACGAGGTGGGAGTAGAGCGGCGCCGCCACGTGGCGCTTGCCGGCCTTGATGTCGGCGAGGAAGCGCAGCAGCGTCGGCGTGTCGTAGCTCTCCGGGAACCCCTTGCGCTCCATCAGGCCGAGCCGGGCGAGTTCCGCGTTCGGGAGCAGGAACCCGTCCGTGGTGACGAGGTCGACCTTCGGGGTGTTCGGCCAGCGCGCCAGCAGCGCCTTCAGCACCCGGGCCGTGGTCGACTTGCCGACCGCCACCGAGCCGGCGACGCCGATGATGTAGGGCACCTTCACCTCGCGCTCGGCGAGGAGGAAGCGCTGCGTCGCCTTGAACAGCCCCTGCGTCGCCGCGACGTAGAGGGAGAGCAGCCGCGAGAGCGGCAGGTAGATGGCGATCACCTCCTCGAGGGAGATGGGATCGTTGAGGGATTGCAGCCGCAGCACCTCCTCGGCCGTGAGGGTCAGCGGCGTGTCGGCGCGCAGCCGCGCCCACTCGTCCCGCGAGAAGACCCGGTAGGGCGAGAGGTGGTCGGTGGCCTCGTCGAGGCGCGCGGCGAGCTGCGCCTGCGGGGCGCTCGGGGCCGCCGCCCGCTCGTTCACGGCCGCCCCCGCGACGCCTTCTCGGCGAGCCCGCCCTGGGCCGTGCGCCGCTCCAGCTCCGCCATCACGTCCTCCAGCGCGACGCCGCTCCCGACGAGCACCACCAGCAGATGATAGAGCACGTCGGCGGCTTCCGACACGAGTCCGGCGCGGTCCCCCTGCACGGCCGCGATCGCGGCCTCGACTGCCTCCTCGCCGAGCTTTTTGGCCGGTTTCGCCGGCCCGGCCGCGACGAGCTTGGCCGTGTAGGACTGGTCCGGAGAGGCCGCGGCGCGGCTGCGGACGATCCTGTCGAGGTCGGCGAGGCTGAAGGCGGTCATCGGGTCCGTCGCGTCGGGGCCCGGCCGGAACCGGCCAGGCGATTGAGCCTTGTGTCCTGGCTGATCGCTGGTCAAGCGCGGCCGCTCGAAATCCCCCTCACCGCGCTCCCGCCCCGGCCTCGTGCGCCGCGATCCTCGCCGGCCCGGCGCCGGGGACGATGCCGGACCGAGACCCTCGGCGGCATTGCCCCGCGCATCTCCGCCTTAAGGGTCGAGCCGCATCGCCAGCCCCGCCGCCGCCATGTGGGCCTTGGCCTGCGCCACCGTCGCCTCGCCGAAATGGAAGATCGAGGCCGCCAGCACCGCGCTGGCATGGCCCTCCGCCACCCCGGCCACGAGGTCGTCGAGCCCGCCGACGCCCCCCGAGGCGATCACCGGCACGCTCACCGCGTCGGCGATGGCCCGGGTCAGGCCGAGATCGTAGCCGGAGCGCATCCCGTCCCGGTCCATCGAGGTGACGAGGAGCTCCCCCGCGCCCCGCGCCGTCACGGTGCGGGCGAAGGTGATCGCGTCGAGGCCGGTGGCGCGCCGCCCGCCATGCGTGAAGATCTCCCAGCGCGGCGCCTCGCCGGGGCCGGAGACGCGCTTGGCGTCGATCGCCACCACGATGCACTGGTTGCCGAACTTCTCCGCCGCCTCCGCCACGAAGTCGGGGTTGTTCACCGCCGCGGTGTTGATCGAGACCTTGTCGGCGCCCGCGAGCAGCAGCGCGCGGATGTCCTCCACGCTGCGCACCCCGCCCCCGACCGTGAGCGGCATGAAGCAGGCCTCCGCCGTGCGCTGCACGACGTCGAGGAGGATGCCGCGCGCCTCGTGGCTCGCCGTGATGTCGAGGAAGCAGAGCTCGTCGGCGCCCGCCGCGTCGTAGGCCTTGGCGGCCTCGACCGGGTCGCCGGCGTCGCGCAGCGCGAGGAACTGGACGCCCTTGACGACGCGGCCGTCCTTGACGTCGAGGCAGGGGATGACGCGGGTCTTGAGCACGCTCTCGTCACTCGATCCAGGGGAGGCGGCGTCCCGCGATCCCGCGTGAGGAGGGGCCCGGCGGCCCCCCGTTCAAGGCTATCACGCCCCGGCCCCGCGCGCCTGCTCGGCCCGCCGGATGGCGGCGAGCGCCTCGCGCGGGTCGATGCGGCCGTCGTAGAGGGCCCGCCCGGTGATCGCGCCGGCGAGCAGGGCGCAATCGGGCTCCAGCAGCCGGTGGATGTCGGCGATCGAGGCGAGCCCGCCCGAGGCGATGACCGGGATGCTCACGGCCTGCGCGAGCGCCAGCGTCATCGGGATGTTGAGCCCCTTGAGCACCCCGTCGCGCGCGATGTCCGTGTAGATGATGGCGGCGACGCCCGCATCCTCGAAGCGGCGGCCGAGCTCGTCGGCGGTGACCGTCGAGGTCTTGGCCCAGCCCTCGACTGCGACCTTGCCGTCCTTCGCGTCGATGCCGACCGCGATCTTCCCCGGGAAGCGGCGCGCCGCCTCGCGCACGAAGGCCGGGTCGCGCACCGCCGCGGTGCCGATGATGACGCGGCTCACGCCCTTGCCGAGCCAGCCCTCGACCGTGCGCATCTCCCGGATGCCGCCGCCGAGCTGGACCGGGATCGCGACCGCCGCCAGGATGGCGTCCACCGCCGCGGCGTTCATCGGCGCGCCCGCGAAGGCCCCGTCGAGATCGACCACGTGCAGCCAGGAGAAGCCCTGGGCCGCGAAGGTCGCTGCCTGCGCGGCCGGATCGTCGCTGAACACGATCGCCTGGGCCATGTCGCCCTGCACGAGGCGGACGCAGCGCCCCTCCTTGAGATCGATGGCCGGAAACAGGATCACGTGCGTCACCGCGGGGCTGAAAGGGGGAAGGGGCGGTCCTCAGGGCCGCCAGCGCAGGAAATTGGCGATCAGCGCGAGGCCGAGCCGCTGGCTCTTCTCGGGGTGGAACTGCGTGCCCGCCACGTTCCCGCGCGAGACGATCGCCGTCACCGGCCCGCCGTAGTCGCTGGTCGCGACGACGTCGCCGGGCTCGCGGGGAGTCAGCGCGTAGCTGTGCACGAAATAGGCGTGGAGCCCGCCCTCCCCGGTCGGGATGCCGTCGAGGAGCGGCGTCGCCCGGTGGGCCCGCAGGGTGTTCCAGCCCATGTGCGGCACCTTGAGGCTCGGATCGGCCGGGCGGATCGGCGCCACGTCGCCGGGCACCCAGCCCAGGCCCTCGGTGGTCTCGTATTCGAGGCCCCGCGAGGCGAGGAGCTGCATGCCGACGCAGATCCCCAGGAAGGGCCGCCCGCGCTCCTGCGCCGCCTCCGTCATGGCCGCGACGAGGCCCGGCACCGCGTCGAGGCCGCGGCGGCAATCCGCGAAGGCGCCGACGCCCGGCAGCACCACCCGCTCGGCCCCGGCCACCACCTCCGGGTCGGAGGTCACGGTGATGCGCGCATCGTCGAGGCCCGCCTCCCGCGCCGCCCGCTCGAAGGCCTTGGCGGCGGAGTGCAGGTTGCCCGAGCCGTAATCGATGATGGCGACCGTGCCGGTGCTCACGCGGGTCTCTCCTCGCAGGGGCGTCACCGCCGCGCATCCGCCTCGGGGAAGAGGCCGAGCGCCGGGCTCCCGGTCTTGGCGAAGGGCGGCACCCGCGGGGGCACCGCCGCCGCCGGGGCGGCGTGGCGGGTGAGCCAGCGGCCGACCAGCTTCACCTCCGCCTCGGTCGAATCCGCCGCCGTCACCGCGTCCCGGGCCGGGCTGCCGCGCCGCTCGTAGGTCCAGCGGCGCAGGGAGGGCGCCTCGTAGCCGATCAGCACCGAGAGGAGCAGCGTGACCAGGAAGCCCGCCGGCGGGGACAGGTTGAGGGCGAGGCCCGCGCCCCACACCGCCACCTCGGCCACCAGCACCAGCAGCCCCGCGAGCCAGAGCCGGTGCCAGAAGAACCACAGGGCCGTGAAGGCGAAGGCCGACCAGATGAAGCGGTCGGGCACCAGCTTGGCGCGGTCGAGCGCGTCCGGCGCCCCGGGATCGACCTCGTCGGGCAGGTGCAGCGTGTAGGTGGACATCGTGCTCTCCAGGCCTGCTCTCTCGGGCTCCCGGCGCCGCAAGCGGGCGCCCGTCAGAGCGAGCCCTTCGTCGACGGGACCCGGTCCCCTTCCCGAGGGTCGACGGACACCGCCTGACGCAGGGCGCGTGCCAGCCCCTTGTAGCAGCTCTCGGCGATATGGTGCTGATTCTCGCCGTAGAGCGTCTCCACGTGGAGCGTGATCCCGGCATTCATCGCGAAGGCCTGGAACCACTCGCGCACCAGTTCGGTGTCGAAGCCGCCAATCTTCTCGCGCGCGAAGTGGGTGCGGAACACCAGGAAGGGCCGGCCCGAGATGTCCACGGCGACGCGGGTCAGCGTCTCGTCCATCGGCAGGTGCAGGTCGGCGTAGCGCCGGATGCCGCGCTTGCTGCCGAGGGCCTGCGCGAAGGCCTGGCCGAGGGCGATGCCCGCATCCTCCGTCGTGTGGTGCTGGTCGACGTGCAGGTCGCCCGTCACCGCGACGTCGAGGTCGAACAGGGCGTGCCGGGCGAACAGCTCCAGCATGTGGTCGAGGAAGCCGATGCCGGTCGCGACCGAGGCGCGGCCGCTGCCGTCGAGGTCGAGGGCGACGGTCACGTCGGTCTCGGCGGTCCGCCGGCTGACCCGGCCGGTCCGGGAGGAGGTGTCGGTCATCGCGTGATCGGAATGAGAGCCGGCTGCCTTTTAACCGGGCAGCCCGGCGGAAAGCCAGCGGAGAGTCCGGCCCCGGTCGCCGGAGCGGCGGGGGACGGAGCGGAGCCGCCTCGGGCCGGTCCGCTCACGTGACATCCGGCTGATGGCTTCGCCATCTCCGATTTCGGCCATGCGGATGTCGGCTTCGCTCAGGCGCCGCGCTCAGGCGCCGCGCGGGCTCGGGATCCGGGATCCGCTTGATCAGAGCGGATCCCATATCAGACCCCGAGCACGCGGCCCGCCACGGCGTCGAGCTTGGCGACGAGCGCCGGGTCCCGGTGCTCGGGCGGGGTGAGCAGGGCCCCGTCGAGGGCGCGGTCCGAGCGCACCGGGCAGGGCTCGTGCTCGGCGGGGAAGTCGCGGGCGAGCCGGCTCACGAGGCGCGCCGCCTTGGCGGCGTTCGCCCGCGCGACGGCGATCACCGCCGAGACCTCGACCGCGTCGTGCTCCTGATGCCAGCAGTCGAAATCCGTCACCATCGCGATGGTCGCGTAGGTGATCTCGGCCTCGCGGGCGAGCTTGGCCTCCGGCATGTTGGTCATGCCGATCACGTCGTAGCCGAGGCTCTTGTAGGTGATCGACTCGGCGTAGGTGGAGAATTGCGGCCCCTCCATGCAGACGTAGGTGCCGTTGCTGCGCACCGGGATCTCCTCCGCGCGCGCCGCCTCCAGGATGCGGGCCTGCAGGCCCGGCCCGACCGGATGGGCCATCGAGACGTGGGCGACGCAGCCGTCGCCGAAGAAGGACGAGGCCCGGCCGTGGGTGCGGTCCACGAACTGGTCGACGAGCACGAACAGGCCCGGATAGAGCTCCTGCTTGAACGAGCCGCAGGCCGAGAGCGAGACGAGGTCGGTGACGCCCGCCCGCTTCAGCACGTCGACGTTCGCCCGGTAATTGATGCCGGAGGGCGACAGCCGGTGGCCGCGCCCGTGCCGGGCGAGGAACACCACCGGGGTCGCGCCGATCCGCCCGATCCGCAGCGCGTCCGAGGGGTCGCCCCAGGGCGAGGCGATCCGCTCCTCGCGCAGATCCTCCAGTCCCGGCAGGTCGTAGACCCCGGACCCGCCGATCACCCCGAGCACCGCCTTCGCCATCGTCGTCTCCCGAAACCTGCCCAAACGAGAAGAGGCCCCTCGCGGGGCCTCTTCAAGGAGCGTGCCGCGCCTCATCCCAACGGCCCAGGATGCGGACGCATCGGGCCGCCGACCGTCTCGAAGGGTCGACGCCAGGCCGAAGGCGTGGCGGCCCTTCGAGAACGGAACCGACGGTCATGAGACACGACCGCCGGGATCAGCCCGCCTTGTGCAGCTCGGGCTGCAGGCCGTGCGTCTCGCCGCCGACATCGGCCCACACCTTCTTCTTCACGTAGTAGAAGAGGCCGGCGAGGACCAGCAGGAACAGGATGGCGCGCAGGCCGAGCTGCTTGCGGGCGATCAGGTGGGGCTCGGCCGTCCACATCAGGTAGGCGGTGACGTCGCGCGAGTACTGATCGACCGTCTCGGGCACCACCGGCTTGCCGTCCGCGCCCTTGGCGTAGGTGATCTGGCCGTCGCTGAGCGGCTTGGGCATCGCGATGATGTTGCCCGGGTAATACTTGTTGTAGTGGCCGCCGTCCGGCACCTGCACGCCGTGGGGCGGGGTCTCCTCGTAGCCGTTGAGGAGCGCGTGGATGTAGTCGGGCCCCTGCTCGGTGTAGCCGACGAAGGGCAGCCAATCGATCAGGAACCACAGCCCGCCGCGGCTGAAGGTGCGGGCCTTGGCCATCAGCGACAGGTCGGGCGGCGCCTTGCCGCCATTGGCGACCGCGGCGGCCTGCTCGTTCGGGAACGGCGCCGGCAGCTTGTCGGCGGGGCGGCCGGGCCGCTCGAACATCTCGCCCTGGTCGTTCGGGCCGTCCTTGACCTTGTACTCCGCGGCGAGCGCCTTGACCTGCGCCTCCGTGAAGTCCGGCCCGCCCTCCTCCGCGAGGTTGCGGAAGCGGACGTAGTTCATGCTGTGGCAGTTCGAGCAGACCTCGCGGTAGACCTGATAGCCGCGCTGCAGCTGCGCCTGGTCGAAGGTGCCGAACACGCCCGAGAAGGTCCACTTCTCGCGCGGGGGAAGGCTGCCGTGCTCCTCCGCGAGGGCGGCGGTGCCGGACAGGATCGCGGCGAGCGCGGCTGCCACGAGAGCGCGTGTTCTGATCATTCCCTCGATGTCCCTTGCCCTCGATGCCCCTTGCGGCGTCGTCATCGGCCAGTGTGGTTCAGGGGCGGGCCGCCTCGGGGGCGGCCCGCGGAAGCCGCCTCGGGGGCGGCCCGCGATCGGCCCGTCAGCCCTTGGTCGGCGGGGCGGCGGCGGCGCCGGCCGGCATGCCGGAGGCCCCCACCTGCTTGCCCGGGCCCGTGACGCTCTCCAGGATCGAGCCCGGGAGGGGCCTGGGCGTCTCGAACAGGCCGACCAGCGGCATCACGATCAGGAAGTGGGCGAAGTAGTAGACCGTGGCGATGCGGGCCGCGATCACGTAGCCCCCCTCCGGCGGCTTCGCGCCGAGCCAGCCCAGCAGGAAGCAGCAGAAGATGAACACCCAGAAGAACTGCCGGTAGATCGGCCGGTAGTTCGAGGAGCGGACCCGCGAGGTGTCGAGCCAGGGCGCGAAGGCCAGGATGATCACCGCGCCGAACATCAGGATCACGCCGCCGAGCTTGTCCGGCACCGCGCGCAGGATGGCGTAGAACGGCAGGAAGTACCATTCGGGCACGATATGCGCGGGGGTCACGCCCGGATTCGCCGGGATGTAGTTGTCCGCGTGGCCGAGGTAGTTCGGCTGCAGGAAGATCCAGTAGGCGAAGAACATGAAGAACACCACGACCGCGAACACGTCCTTGATCGTCGCGTAGGGCGTGAACGGGACCGCGTCCTTGCCGCTCTTGATCGGGATGCCGGTCGGGTTGTTCTGGCCCGTGACGTGCAGCGCCCAGACGTGCAGGACGACGACGCCGGCGATCATGAACGGCAGCAGGTAGTGCAGCGAGAAGAAGCGGTTGATGGTCGGGTTGCCGACCGAGTAGCCACCCCAGAGCAGGCTCTGAATGGTGTCGCCGACGATCGGGATCGCCGCCAGGATGTTGGTGATCACGGTCGCGCCCCAGAACGACATCTGGCCCCAGGGCAGCGTGTAGCCGAGGAAGGCGGTCGCCATCATCAACAGGTAGATGATCACGCCCAGGATGTAGAGCACCTCGCGCGGGGCCTTATAGGACCCGTAATAGAGGTTGCGGAACATGTGCACGTAGACCGCGATGAAGAACATCGAGGCGCCGTTGGCATGCATGTAGCGCAGCAGCCAGCCGAAATTCACGTCGCGCATGATGTGCTCGACGGAATTGAAGGCCTCGTTGGCCGAGGGCTGGTAGTGCATGGCCAGCCAGACCCCGGTGAGGATCTGGGAGGCCAGCATCACGATCAGGATCGCCCCGAACGTCCAGAAGTAGTTCAGGTTGCGGGGGACCGGGAAGGCGACGAAGGAGGAATGGACGAGGCCGACGATCGGCAGCCGCGCCTCGAACCACTTGGCTAAGCGGCTCTTGGGCACGTAAGTCGTGGCGTGTGCGCTCATGGGGACAGCCCGCTTCTTGGTTTCCGGGCATCGTCCGCGGGACCGGGGGTCCGCCGCCGACGATGCGGCACTCTCAACACATGCGCGGCCGGTCGGCCGCGTCCGCCGCGTCAGGCCGCCGCGCCCTCGCCGATCCGCACCTTGGCGTCGCCCTGGAAGGCGTAGGGCGGGATCGGCAGGTTGATCGGCGCCGGCCCGCGCCGCACCCGGCCGACCGCGTCGAACTGCGAGCCGTGGCAGGGGCAGGCCCAGCCCTCGAAATTGCCCTGGTGGCCGATCGGCACGCAGCCCAGGTGGGTGCAGTTGCCGTAGCTCACGAGCCACTGGTCGTGACCCTCCTTGACCCGGGCGTAGTAGGGCGCCGGGTCGATCAGGTCGCCCATCTTGACCGCCTTCATGTCCTCGATCTCCTTGGCGGAGAGGCGGCGCACGAAGATCAGCTTGCCGCGCCAGAACACGTTGATGATCTGGCCCTCGCTGATCGGCGAGAGGTCGACCTCGATCGGCGCGCCGGCCGCGATGGTCTCGGCGTCCGGGGCCATCGAGGAGACGAAGGGCCAGACCAGGGCGGCCGCACCGACCACGGCGCCCGCCCCGGTGGCGAGGAAGAGGAAGTCCCGGCGGGTCGACCCGTGCGGATGGGCGGCGTCAGAGGGGGCGACGGTGGTGGCCAAGTTCCGGCTCTCCCGAGAATCGTGAAGGGCGAGGATCCGCGCGGGCGCGGGGCGCCACGCATGGACCACATTCCTAGGGCTGGCTCCGAGGAGGCCCCTCGGTCCGGCGGACCGAAGCACCAGGCCCACGGCGCGTGCAATGCGACCGGGCGTCGCCCGCGCGGCCGCTCTCTGCCACGCTTCTAATCTGCGCGCCAGCGTGACGCGGCGCCGCCCGCCGGTTTTTTGCTGCGCTGCGGCGTCATCCGGCCGCGGGCGCCGCTCCTCTATTCGGCCGCGGGCACCGCGTGGCGGGCCCGCGCGTTGCGCAACCAGAGCACGAGCAGGATGCCGACGAGGCCCGCTGCCGAGATGACCAGCAGCCCGCCGGTGAAGTCGCCGGTGCGGTCCTTGATCGCGCCCACCACGTAGGGCGCGACGAAGCCCGAGAGGTTGCCGATCGAGTTCACCACCGCGATGGCGCCGGCCGCCGCCGCCCCGGAGAGCGCCTCGGTCGGCAGCGTCCACACCACCGGCAGGGCCGCGAAGATGCCGAAGGCGGCGCCCGAGAACAGCACCATCTTGAGCACCGGATCGGTCACCAGGGCGGCGCCGATCGTGCCCAGCGAGGCGCAGGCGAGCGCCGCCACGAGGTGGAAGTGGCGCTCCCGCCGGGCGTCGGAGCGCCGGCCCCACCAGATCATCCCGACCGTGCCCGCGATGTAGGGGATCAGCGTGACGAAGCCGGTCTGCAGGTTCGAGAGGCCGAAGGCCTTGACGATCTGCGGCAGGAAGAAGCCGAAGGCGTAGAGGAGCGCCACCGCCCCGAAATAGATGAATGCGATCGCGATCACGCGGGGATCGAAGATCTCGCGGGTGAGCGGCCGGTGGGCGGTGGGGCCGCGCGCGGCCTCCTCGCGCATGCGCGCCTCGAGCCAGGCGCGCTCGTCGGCCGGCAGCCACCGCGCCTCGGACGGCCGGTCCGTGAGGTACAGGAAGGTCGCGACCGAGAGCACGATCGCCGGCACCGCCTCGATGATGTAGAGCCACTGCCAGCCCTTGAAGCCGAGGAGCCCGTCGAGTTCGAGCAGCGCGCCCGAGACCGGCGCGCCGATCAGGCTCGACAGCGGGATCGCCACCATGAAGGCGCTGACGATCCGGGCCCGGTAGGCGGCCGGGAACCACAGGGTGAGGTAGAAGATGATGCCCGGAAAGAACCCGGCCTCCGCCGCGCCGAGCAGCAGGCGCATGATGTAGAAGCTGGTCTCGCCGCCCACGAAGGCCATGCCGCCCGAGATCAGGCCCCAGCTCAGCATGATGCGGGCGATCCAGCGCCGCGCCCCGAACCGCTCCAGGAACAGGTTCGAGGGCACCTCGAAGATGAAGTAGGTGAGGAAGAACAGGCCCGCCCCGAGCCCGTAGGCGGTGGCCGAGATGCCGAGGTCGCGGTTCATCGTGAGCGACGCGAAGCCGACGTTCACCCGATCCAGGTAGGCCACGAAGTAGCAGACGATCAGGAACGGGATCAGGCGTCGGCTGACGCGGCGGATCGTGCGGGTCTCGAGTTCGCTCATCGGCGGGGCGCATCCTCCCTCCGGGCTCGTCGGCCCGGCTCCCCCGCGCCTTGGACCGAAGCGGGCGCGCTGGCAAGCGCTGCGGCGCGCCGTGTCGCGCTTGTCCGCAACGGCGCTTCGGTCTAGTGCTCGCCCCTCCGGTCGGGACCGGCATCCGGTCGGGGCGCGCCGCAACGGTGGCGGCCCCGCGCGTTCGCCGCGAGTCGCCTCCGCACGTTCACCGCCGCAGGTTCACCTCTAGGTTTCTCAACCGTCCGATCGGGATCGCGAGATGGTCACGCCACGCCGAGACAGCGGGAAGGACCGCCCGTCGCTCAAGGATGCGCGCATCCTGGTCGTCGAGGCCCGCTACTACGAGGACATTGCCGACGAACTCCTGCGCGGCGCCACGGCGGCGATCGCCGCCGCGCAGGCCGAGGCGGAGGTCGTGACCGTGCCGGGCGCGCTGGAGATCCCCCAGGCGGTGGCGATCCTGGTCGAGGCCGCCGCGCGCGAGGCCAGGCCCTACGACGCCGTGGTGGCGCTCGGCTGCGTCATCCGGGGCGAGACCGGACATTACGACATCGTGGCGGGCGAGAGCGCGCGGGCGCTGATGGACCTCTCGGTCCTGCTGCGCCTGCCGCTCGGCAACGGCATCCTCACGGTCGAGACCGAGGCGCAGGCGCAGGCGCGGGCCCGCGTCTCGGAGATGAACAAGGGTGGGGGCGCCGCCGAGGCGGCCCTCGCGGTGCTCGCGCTCAAGCGCGCGAAGGCCGCCGAGCGCCCCGACCGGACCATCGGCTTCACCCCCCGCCGCACCGCGGAGACGCAGGAATGAAACCCGCCGAGCGCAGCGGCGCCCGCCTCGCCGTGGTCCAGGCCCTCTACGAGATGGAGATCTCCGGCAAGGGCGTCATCGACGCGCTGGCGGAGTTCGAGGCCTTCTGGATCGGCCAGGTGGTCGATGGCATCGAGCATCCCCCGGCCGAGACGGCCTTCTTCCGCGACGTGCTGCGCGGGGCGGTGGAGGAGCAGCGGCTCATCGACCAGCGCCTCGACGGGGCGCTCTCGGCCGGCTGGCCGCTGCGCCGGATCGAGGCGGTCCTGCGCGCGATCCTGCGGGCCGGCGCCTACGAGGTGATCTTCCGCAAGGACGTGCCGGTGCGGGTGGCGATCTCCGAATACGTGGACGTCGCCCACAGCTTCTACGGCGGCGACGAGCCGGGGCTGGTCAACGCGGTGCTCGACAAGGTGGCCCGGGCGGCGCGGGCCGAGGAGCTCGACAAGGCCGCCCGCGACGGGTGACGAGCGGGCGAGGCGCCGCCCGGTCCCGGCCCCGGTCCAGGGCCCGGCCTTCCGTCCCGCGCGGACGCGGCGCGCAGGAGAGCGAGTCCCGATGACCCCCCGCCCCTCCGAGGACGCGCTGATCGCCCGCTACTTCGCCCCGCTCGCCGGGCCTGGCGGGCTCGGGCTGCGGGACGACGCGGCGGAACTCGCGCCCTCCCCCGGCCACGACCTCGTCCTCACCACCGACGCGGTGGTGGCGGGCGTCCACTACTTCCCCGACGATCCTCCCGCCTCGATCGCCGTGAAGGCGCTCGGCGTGAACCTGTCCGACCTCGCCGCCAAGGGCGCGCGGCCGCGCGGCTTCCTGCTGACCCTCGCCCTCGCGGAATCCTGGACCGAGGCGTGGCTCGCCGCCTTCTGCGCCGGGCTCGGCGCGACGGCGCAGCGTTGGGGCTGCCCGCTTCTCGGCGGCGACACGGTCCGGGCGGCGGGCCCGACCCTGATCGGCGTCACGGCCCTCGGCGAGGTCCCCGCCGGCCGGATGGTGCGGCGCTTCGCGGCGAAGCCCGGGGACCGGCTCCTCGTCTCGGGCACGATCGGGGACGCGGCGCTCGGGCTGCGTCTGCGCGCGGAGCCCGCCTGGGCCGGCGCCCTCTCGGCGGCGGAGCGCGATCACCTCGCCGACCGCTACCTGCATCCGCGCCCGCGCCTGCCGCTCGCGCCCGCCCTCCTCGCCCATGCGGGCGCCGCCATGGACGTCTCGGACGGGCTGGTGGGCGACCTCGCCAAGATGCTGCGCGCCTCCGGGGCGGGCGCGGAGGTCGACCTCGCCGCGATTCCCCTCTCGCCCGCGGCCCGCGCCGCGCTCGCGGCCGAGCCGGGCCTGCGCGAGGCGGCCCTGACCGGCGGGGACGATTACGAGCTGCTCTGCGCGGTGCCGCCCGCCCGCCTCGGGGCGATCCGGGCCGAGGCCGAGGCGGCCGGGATCCCCCTGACGCCGATCGGCACCGTGACCGAGGGCCCCGCCCCGCCCCGGTTCCGGGACCGCGACGGCAGCGACCGGATCTTCGCCGGCGGCTCGTTCAGCCACTTCTGAGCACGACTTTCGTCGGGGTCGCCGGGCTGTCCGCACCCTTCCGGCGGTGGAGAAGCTTAAGAGCGTTTGCGCTCGCCCTGGAAGTTTGGCACTCAGGACCGGCGAGCCGGGATCAGGCCGGGCCGCTCATCTGGGGAGGGACACCCGCACGGGACGCCGCTCGCCACCAAGGCCGTCAACCGTCGCGGGGCATGGCCCGACATCAAGGACGGTAGAATGACCGCACTCCTGCTCATCATCCTGGGCGGCCTCTGCGCCGTTGCCTACGGCATTTACACCATCAACGACGTCATGCGGCGCGACGCGGGCACCCAGCGCATGCAGGAGATCGCGGGTGCCATCGCCGAGGGCGCCCAGGCCTACCTGCGGCGGCAATACGTCACCATCGCGGTGGTCGGCGTCGCGCTCTTCGCCCTGCTCTCCTACTTCCTCGGGATCAAGGTCGGGATCGGCTTCCTGATCGGTGCGGTGCTGTCGGGCGCGGCGGGCTTCATCGGCATGAACGTCTCGGTGCGGGCCAACGTGCGCACCGCCCAGGCCGCCACGCAGTCGCTCGGCGGCGGCCTCGACGTCGCCTTCAAGTCCGGCGCGGTCACCGGCATGCTGGTGGCGGGCCTCGCCCTCCTCGGCGTCGCCCTCTACTACACCTACCTCACGCGCCAGCTCGGGCTGTCGCCCGCGAGCCGCGAGGTCATCGACGCGCTGGTGGCGCTCGGCTTCGGCGCCTCCCTGATCTCGATCTTCGCCCGCCTCGGCGGCGGCATCTTCACCAAGGGCGCGGATGTGGGCGGCGACCTCGTCGGCAAAGTCGAGGCCGGCATCCCGGAGGACGATCCGCGCAACCCCGCCACCATCGCGGACAATGTCGGCGACAATGTCGGCGACTGCGCCGGCATGGCGGCCGACCTGTTCGAGACCTACGCGGTGACGCTGGTCGCCACCATGGTGCTCGCCGCGATCTTCTTCTCGGGCCAGACCGAGGTCGGCGGGCGCAACGTGCTCGAGACGATGCTGCTCTACCCGATGGCGATCGGCGCGGCCTGCATCGTCACCTCGATCATCGGCACCTTCTTCGTCACGCTCGGCGCCAACCAGTCGATCATGGGCGCCCTCTACAAGGGCCTGATCGGCGCCGGCGTGCTCTCCGTCGCCGCCATCGCGGGCATCAACTTCGTCCTGTTCGGCGGCTTCAACACCAGCTTCACCACCAACACGGGCGTCACCTTCACCTCGCTCAGCCTGTTCCTGTGCGCGGTGATCGGCCTGGTGATCACGGCGCTGATCGTGGTGATCACCGAGTACTACACCGGCACCAATTACCGCCCGGTCAAGTCGATCGCCTACTCGTCGGTGACCGGTCACGGCACCAACGTGATCCAGGGGCTCGCGATCTCCCTCGAATCGACGGCGATGCCCGCCATCGTGATCGTGGCCGGCATCATCTCCACCTACATGCTGGCCGGCCTGTTCGGCATCGCGGTGGCGGTCACCGCCATGCTGGCGCTCGCCGGCGTGGTGGTGGCGCTCGACGCCTTCGGGCCGGTCACCGACAATGCCGGCGGCATCGCCGAGATGGCCGGCCTGCCCAAGGACGTGCGCAAGTCGACCGACGCCCTCGACGCGGTCGGCAACACCACCAAGGCCGTCACCAAGGGCTACGCGATCGGCTCGGCCGGTCTCGGCGCCCTGGTGCTGTTCGCGGCCTACACGTCGGACCTCAACTACTTCGTGCAGAACGCGAGCCCGACCCAGTACCGCTACTTCCAGGGCGTGAGCGTCGATTTCTCGCTCTCCAACCCCTACGTGGTGGTGGGCCTGCTGCTCGGCGGCCTGATCCCCTACCTGTTCGGCGGCATCGCCATGACGGCGGTGGGCCGGGCGGCGGGCGCGGTGGTCGAGGAGGTGCGCCGGCAATTCCGCGAGAAGCCCGGCATCATGGCGGGCACGGACCGGCCCGATTACGGCCGGGCCGTCGACATGCTCACCCGCGCGGCGATCCGCGAGATGGTGGTGCCCTCCCTGCTCCCGGTGCTGTCGCCGGTGGTGCTGTTCTTCGTGATCAACCTCATCGCGGGCAAGGCCCAGGCCTTCGCCGCGGTGGGCGCGATGCTGCTCGGCGTGATCCTGACCGGCCTCTACGTGGCGGTCTCGATGACGTCCGGGGGCGGCGCCTGGGACAACGCCAAGAAGTACATCGAGGACGGCCATCACGGCGGCAAGGGCTCGGACGCCCACAAGGCGGCCGTGACCGGCGACACGGTCGGCGATCCCTACAAGGACACCGCCGGCCCCGCCGTGAACCCGGCAATCAAGATCACCAACATCATCGCGCTGCTGCTGCTGGCGGTGCTGGCGCACAGCTGAGCGGCAGCCGACCCGGAGCGAGGATGGGGCGCCCTCTCCCGAGGGCGCCCCATCGCACGTTCGGGGCGGTCGTCGCCCGAATCACTCTTGTCTCGGTCGCTATCGGTCGGGCCGCCACGGCGTCGGGGCCAGGGAGCCCGGTCGCCGCGGGGCGGCGCGCGGCCGGGTGCGCGCGGCAACCGGCGGCTGCGACGCGGGGGCGCGACAATCCCGTTTCCCTGCCCGCATCCCGCTCGGGGCGCGGCGCCGCGTTCGCGGGGCGCCCCACCCCGCCGGGGGCGGGGCGCCGTCGCCTCAATTGACGCGCGAGACCTCGACGAGGTTGTCGGAGAACGAGGGCGCATGCCCCATGTCGGTGAAGGCCGACGACGAGATGCTGTTCACCGTGCCCTCGTTGAGCTGGCGCCAGTAGCCGAGCGTGGCCACCACGATCCCGGACTTCACGTCGTCGGTGACGCGCGCCACGCCCTTGAAGCCGCCGCGGCCGTTGGCGACCCGCACGCGGTCGCCATCCACGATGCCGCGCGCCTCGGCATCCCGGGGGCTGATCATCACGAACTGCTCCCCCTGCCCCTTCTGCTTGTCCTCCATGTTCGCGTAGCAGGAGTTCAGGAAGTAGTGGCTCTTGGGCGAGACGATGTTGAGCGGGTAGCGCGCGGCGAGTGCGGGGTCGCTCGCGGGGGACTCGCGCGGGCCGAGATAGTCGGGCAGCGGGTCGAGCGCCTCGCCGGGCTGGAACCCCTCGTACATTTGCCGGAACGGCGGGGCGACGAAGTTCGTGGCGCCCTCGACCTTGAACATGCACTTGCCGGTCGGCGTCGGGAAGTTGCCCTCGCGGTGCGGCGCCCGGTCGTCGGGCGTGCCGACCTTCAGCCGGGCGAAGCCGTGCTCGCGCAGGTATTGCAGGTCGATGCCCTCGCAGGCCGGAGAGTTCCAGTCGACGTAGTGCTCCAGGCACTCCGCGTCCGACCACTTGAAGTTCTCCTCCTCGAAGCCGAGCCGGGCGGCCAGCCTCCGGAAGATCTCGTTGTTGGGAATGGCCTCGCCGGGCGCTTGCGCGCACTTGGTGTTGTAGGTCAGGTAGAGGTGACCCCAGGAGAGGATCATGTCCTCCATCTCGGCGCCCATCGCGGCCGGCAGCAGGATGTCGGCGTAGGAGGCCGTGTCCGAGATGAAGTGCTCGGCCGAGACCAGGAACAGGTCCTCGCGCATCAATCCCTCGACGATCTTGTCGGTCTCGGGCGCCTGGGTGACCGGGTTCGAGTTCCAGCACATCATCGACATGATCGGGGGGTCGAGCTTCAACTCGCCGGTGAGCGCCCGACCGATCTGCAGGTTGCTGACGACGCGGGTGCCCTCCGGGATCAGGTCGGGACGGCAGATGACGTCGAACTTGTAGGGATGCTCCCAGACGCCGAACTGCGTGATGCCGCCGCCGACGTGGCGCCACGCGCCGGTGAGCGCCGGGATGCAGGCGACGGCCCGGATGGTCTGGCCGCCGCCGTAGTGGCGCTCCAGCGCCACGCCGATGCGGATGCCCACCGGCTGGGCGGTCGCCATCTCGTAGGCGAGCTTGCGGATGTCCTCGGCCGGGACGCCGGTGATCTCCGCGGCCCATTCCGGCGTGCGCGTGCGCGCGCGCTCCTTGAGATCCTCGAAGCCGATCGTGTGGTTGTCGACGTAATCCTGGTCGACGAGGCCCTGCGCGATGATCGCGTTGATCAGCGCCATCGCCAGCGCGCCGTCGGTGCCGGGCTTCGGTGCGATGTGCCAGTCGGCCCCCTTGGCGGTGCGCGAGGCGTAGGCGTCGATCACGACGACCTTGGCACCCTTCTGCTGGGCGTCCTTGACGATCGCCCAGTGGTGCAGGTTCGTGCTGACCGAGTTGCAGGCCCAGATGACAATGTACTTGGAGTGGATGTAGCTGTCCGGGTCGAGGCCCGCGGTCGGGCCGACCGTGAGCAGCCAGGCGGTGCAGGAGCCCTCACCGCAGAAGGTCCGCTCGGTGACGGTGGCGCCCAGGCGGTTGAAGAACGCGTCGCCGCCGTTGAGCCCGTGCACGAGCCCCTGGTTGCCGAGGTAGCTGTAGGGGGCGATGGCCTGCGGGCCGTAACGGTCGATGATCGCCCTCCACCGGGCGACGATCGTGTCCAGCGCCTCGTCCCAGGTGATGCGCTCGAACTGCTTCGAGCCCTTCGGGCCGACCCGGCGCATCGGGTAGAGAAGACGGTCCGGGTGGTAGTGGCGCTTCTCGTAGTCCTTCAGCTTCACGCAGAGGCCGCCGCGGGTCATCGGGTGGTCGGGGTTGCCGCGCACGCCGAGGAGTTCGCCGTCCTTCACCTCGAACAGCATCGAGCAGGTGTCGGGGCAGTCGTGCGGGCAGCCGCCGAAGAAGGTCCCGGTCCGGCTCTCGGACTCGGCGCCGATCAAGGAATCGGGGTCGACGATCTCGTTCATGTTTCCTCCGCGGTCGAGCGCACAGCCTTCTTGTTCTTGGCGGGCCTGCCCGGTGCGGTGCCAGGATGCACTGATTGTCGGGCAAGTCCAAATGCGCGTTCGATCAGACGGCCGCCCCGGCGCGGGAACCGGGGCCGGCGCGGCGCGGAGCGGCACGCGGGAGCCGCGGCCGGGCGCCGGCCTCGCGAGGAGCCTGCCGTCCTGCGGGCGGGAAGACCGAGCGGCGCGCGGCCCGGCACAGCCCCGCGCCCGCCCAGGTGCACCCGCCCAGGTGCACCCGCCCAGGTGCACCCGCTCAGGTCGGGGAGGGGCCGCTCCTCCCGGGGCGCGGTCCCTCGCGTGCCGGCCGCGCATCTGGACCGTGGGGGCTGCACCGCACCGCGGTGCGGACCGCGACCGCCCCGCCCATCAGCGGGCGAGCACCGGGGCGAGCCGCCGCACCGCCTCCTCCAGGTCGGCGGCGCCGCGGGCGAAGCAGAGCCGCAGGAAGCGCTCGCCGCCCGGGCCGAAGGCGGTGCCCGGGGCGACGCCCACATTGGCCTCGTCGACGAGGCGCATGGCGAGGCGGCGCGCATCGGGCTCGGCGGGAACCCGCGGGAAGGCGTAGAAGGCGCCGGCCGGCGGCGGCAGTTCGACGCCCGGCAGCCGCCCCAGTCCCTCGACCAGGATGCGCCGCCCCTCGCGGGCCTGGGCGATCTGGCCGGCGACGAGCGCCCCGCCCTCGCGGATCGCCGCCACGGCCGCGTGCTGCAGGAACGTCGCCACGCCGGAGGTCCCGTAGAGGACGAGCCCGTCGACGATCCGCCCGAGCGCCACCGGTCCTTCGAGCCAGCCGATGCGCCAGCCCGTCATCGCCCAGTTCTTCGAGAAGGTCTGGACGAAGAGCAGGCGGTCGCGGTCCTCGGGCTCCCAGACGTCGCGGAACGAGGGCGCGCGCCCGAGGGCCGCGTGGGCCGGGTCGAAGCTGAAGCGCCCGTAGATCTCGTCGGCGATGATCCAGAGGCCGTGGCGCCGGGCGATGGCCAGGACGGCGCGCAGGTCGTCGCGGCTCGCGGTCCAGCCGGTCGGGTTGGCGGGCGAGTTGAGCACGATGGCGCGGGTCGCCGGCGTGACCGCGGCGGCGAGGCGCTCCACGTCGAGGGCCCAGCCGGAGGCCGGGTCGAACTGCATCGGCACCATGACGCGGCGGGCGCCGTGCGCCGCGATGGCGCCGAAGAAGTTCGGCCAGGTCGGGGTCGGGATCACGACCTCGTCGCCGGGGGCGGCCGCGATCGCGAGCGCCACCTGGAACGCCTGCATGCCGCCGACCGTGACGAAGATCCGCTCGGGCTCCGCCGGGCCGCCGTAGACCGCCGCCACGTCATCGGCGATCGCCTCGCGCAGCGGCGGGATGCCGAGCATCCTCGTGTAGAAGGTGTGCCCGTCCCGGATCGCCCGGGCGGCGGCCTCGCCGATGAAGGCCGGGGTCGGCCGGTCGCCCTCTCCCACCCAGAGCGGGATCAGGCCCTCGCGGTCGGCGCCGTAGGCGATCAGTTCCCCGATCCCGCTCGGCAGGACGCCGGCCGCCGCGGGATTCATCGGCGGCATGAGGGCGGGCACGGGGGTCGGGATCATGGGCGCGGCTCGCGGCAGGGAGGGACGACCCCCGAGCCATGCCCTCCCGGGCCGCCCGACTCAACCCTCATGCGCGCGCGGGCGCCCCGCGGCCGGGGAGAGGCGACGCGCCCGCGAGAGCCCCCGCGGGGATCATCCGAAATCCGACGGATTGCGTCGCCATCTCCCATTTCGGCCATGCGGATGTCGGCTCCGCTCACGCGCCGCGCGGGCTCGTCAGACGCTGTCCGGACGATCACGTCCGGACAGCGTCTCAGCCCTCGCGCACCAGGATCACGGTCCCCAGCGGCGGCAGCGACAGGGTCAGCGAGCAGGATTGCCCGTGCGAGGGGTCGCAGGACGCCTCCAGGCCCCCGTAATTGCCGACGTTGCTGCCGCCGTAGGCGGCCGCGTCGGTGTTGATCGCCTCCCGGTAATAGCCCGGGGCCGGCACGCCGATGCGGTAGCCGTGGCGGGGGATCGGGGTGAAGTTCGACACCACGATCGCGACCTGCCCCGCCTCGCGGCCCTTGCGGGCCCAGGCGATCACGCTGTTGTCGGCATCGTCCGCCACCAGCCACTCGAAGCCGGCCGCCTCCGTGTCGCGGGCGTGGAGGGCCGGCACCGCCGCGTAGAGGTGGTTGAGGTCGCGCACGAGGTCCTTGACGCCGCGATGGAACGCGTCGTCGAGCAGGTGCCAGTCCAGGCTCTGGTTGTGGTTCCACTCCCGCTCCTGGCCGAACTCGCCGCCCATGAACAGCAGCTTCTTGCCGGGATGGCCCCACATGAAGCCGAAATAGGCGCGCAGGTTGGCGAATCTCTGCCAGCGGTCGCCCGGCATCTTGCCGATGAGCGAGCCCTTGCCGTGCACCACCTCGTCGTGGGACAGCGGCAGGATGAAGTTCTCCGAGAAGGCGTAGAGCAGCCCGAAGGTCAGGTCGTTGTGGTGGTAGCGGCGGTGCACCGGGTCCTTCGAGATGAAGCGCAGGGTGTCGTGCATCCACCCCATGTTCCACTTGAAGCCGAAGCCGAGCCCGCCGGTATAGGTCGGGTGCGAGACGCCGGGCCAGGAGGTCGATTCCTCCGCCACCGTCATGGTGCCGGGGGCGTGCGCGTAGGTCGCCTCGTTGGTCCGGCGCAGGAAGTTGATCGCGTCGAGATTCTCGTTGCCCCCGTACTGGTTGGGGATCCACTCGCCGGCCCGCCGCGAATAGTCGAGGTAGAGCATGGAGGCGACCGCGTCCACGCGAAGCCCGTCGAGGTGGTACTCCTCCAGCCAGAAGCGGGCATTGGCCGCCAGGAAGGCCGAGACCTCGGTGCGCCCGAAATTGTAGATGTAGGTGCCCCAATCCTGGTGGAAGCCCTGGCGGGGATCGGCGTGCTCGTACAGGTGGGTGCCGTCGAAGAGCCCGAGCCCGTGCGCGTCGAGGGGGAAGTGGCCCGGCACCCAGTCGAGGAGGATGCCGAGGCCCGCCTCGTGGGCGGCGTTGACGAACTCGCAGAAATCCTCGGGCGAGCCGAAGCGGCTGGTCGGCGCGAAGAGCGAGACCGGCTGGTAGCCCCAGGAGCCGTCGAACGGGTGCTCGGTGATGGGCAGGAGCTCGATATGGGTGAAGCCCATCTCCTTGACGTAGGGGATCAGCCGCGCCGCGAGTTCCCGGTAGGTGAGGTAGCGGTTCCCCTCCTCCGGCACCCGCGCCCAGGAGCCGAGATGCACCTCGTAGATGCTGATCGGGCTGTGGCGGTGGTCGGCCTTGCCGCGGCTGCCCATCCAGGCCCCGTCGCGCCAGCGCGGCTGCGGCCGCCCGTTGAGGCGCGAGGCGGTCTCGGGCGGCTGCTGGGCCGCGAAGGCGACCGGGTCCGCCTTGAGCGGCAGGACCGCGCCGTCCGGGCCGCGGATCTCGAACTTGTAGTTCGTGCCCTTGGGCAGGTCGGGGATGAAGAGTTCCCAGACGCCGCCGTCGTGCCACAGGCGCATCGGGTGGCGGCGCCCGTCCCAGTCGTTGAAGTCGCCGACCACGCTGACGCGCCGGGCATTGGGCGCCCAGACCGCGAAGCGGAAGCCCGGCACGCCGCCGATCGTGTCCGCCTGCCCGCCGAGCACCCGCTGCACCGCGTCGTTGCCGACGTCGCGCAGGAGCCCGATCTCGGCCTGGTTCAGCGTGGTGCCGAACTCGTAGGGGTCGCGCCGCAGCCGCTCGGTGTTGTCCCAGGCCTCGACCGCGATGCGGTAATCCGGGCGGCCCTCATGCGCGAAGGCGCCGACGAAGAAGCCGGCCGGGTGGCGGCGCTCCATCTCGATCCGGGCCTCGCCGAGGATCAGAGCCGCGGCGCGCGCCTCGGGCAGCACGGCCCGCACCTCCCACCGGCCGGGCGAGACCTCGTGCGGACCCAGGACCGCGAACGGATCGCCGTGGCCGGCCGCCATGATCGCCTCGACGGCGTCCGGGTGGAGCCCGGCGTGGCGGGCCGGCACGGCGGGGCGGGGCGCCTGGCCCGGCGCGTCCGGGGCGGCCGCGAAGGCGGCCGCAGGAATCGTCCGGGAGGGCGGGGCCGGCGGGCGGGCGCGGGTCGCGTCAACCGTCATTCGGGCACCTTTCTCATCTGGTCCAGCAGGGAGAGCACGCCGCGGGCCGGAATCTCGATCCAGTCCGGGCGGTTGTTGGCCTCGTAGTCGATCTCGTAGAGCGCCTTGTTCAGCAGGCAGAGGCGCAGCAGGCGCTCGTGAGTGACGTCGTCCGCGACGGCGGCCCGGCTGCCGCGCACGGTGTGCCCGTAGGCCTCCAGGAAGGCGCCCTCGATCAGGCCGCGCCAGGCCGCGACCGCCGCGACCGTGCGGTCCTCGGCCTCGGCGAAGCGGGAGACGATCTCCCGGGTCACCGTCTCGCCGCCATACGCGAAGGAGCGCAGCACGCCGGCGACGTCGCGCAGCGGCGTCGCCTTGGCCCGCCGCTCCTCGACCGGCCGGGACGGCTCGCCCTCGAAGTCGACGATGATGAGGTCGTCCTGGGAGGCGAGCACCTGGCCGAGATGGTAATCGCCGTGGATGCGGGTCTTGTGGGCCCCGACCGGATCGAGGCGCCCGAGCCGGGTGATCAGCGCCTCGATCTCCTCGCGGGCGGCGAGGATCGCCGCGGCCGCCTCGCGGGCGCTCGCGGAGGCCGTGGCGGGGATGCCCGCGACGCCGCGCATCGCCTTCTCGCCCTGGCGGCGGGTATCGGCGACGAGGGCGGCGAGGTCCTCCGCCGTGAAGGGCTCGGCCGCGAAGGCCGGGTCGTCGGTCTCCATCGCGAAGGCGCGGTGCATCTCGGCGGTGCGCTGGCCGAGCAGGCTCGCCCAGCGCAGGTGGGTGCCGAAGACCTCCTCGGGCGCCTGCGCCTCGCTCTCGGGCACGAGCACGATCGCGTCGAGGTCGCGGCGCAGGTACTCGCGCATCAGCGCCCACGCGTCGCCCTGGTTGCGCACGAAGGCCTGCAGCAGGGCGAGCGCCGTGCGGGTGCCGTCCCGGCCGACATGCTCGACCGTGCCGAGGAGCGCCGGCGTGTTGCGGAACCCCGTCACCTCGGTGAGGAAGCGGCCGACCTCGACCTCGGGATGGGTCCCGGTCTGGAGGCGGCGCAGGAGCTTCAGCATCAGCCGCGAGCCGAAGGCGATCGAGGTGTTGCTCTGCTCGGCCGAGAGCCGGCGGATGTCGGCCGGGTCGAGGTCGAGATCCGGGTCGAAGAGCGAGGTGGCGCGGAATTCGAGCCGCCCCTCCTCGGAGGGCAGGTCGCGGCCCTCCCGCATCCCGTCGACGACCGCGAGGGCGAAGTCCGGCGAGGAGGCCGCCCCGTACAGGAGGCCCATCCGCGGCCCGCGCCGCACCCGCGCGACGGCGTGGTCGAGGAGCGCCTCGTCCTCCCGGCCCTCGTCCACCGCGAGCGGCGTGAAGTATTCCTGGCGCTCGCCGCTCGAGAGCGACACGGACAGGCGCGGCAGCAGGTAGCCGCTCCGGCCCGAGCGGGCGGGCAGGACGGCGCTGTCGACGACCTGCACCTGCCGGATGCGCGAGCCCTTGGCCCCGAACCAGCGCCGCGAGCCGATGAAGCGCGGCGCCACCGTGCGCTCGAAGGCCTGCCGCTCGCGGCCCTGGATCAGGGTCTCGACGCCCCCGGTGAGCACGAGGGTGAAGAGTTCGGGCGCCTCCTGGCGCGGCGCCGCCTCGGCGTGGCCCTGCGCCAGCTTGAACCAGTAGAAGCCGTAGGCCGGCAGCGTCAGCAGGTAGGGCAGGTCGCCGATCGGCGGGAAGGAGGTGCCGCCCGTGAGCTCCACCGGCACCGCCGTGCGCAGCTCCGAGAGGTCGAGCTGCACCGCCTGCGGCGCCCGCGAAAGGTTGGCGACGCAGAGCACCTTCTCGTCGTCGAACTCACGCAGCCAGGCCAGCACCTTGCGGTTGTCCGGGTAGAGGAAGCGCAGCGTGCCGCGGCCGAGCGAGCGGTGGTTGTTGCGGATGGCGATCATCCGCCGCGTCCAGTTGAGCAGGCTGGTCTGGGCGCGGCTATGGGCCTCGACGTTGACGGCGTCGAAGCCGTAGATCGGGTCCTGGATGGTGGGCAGGAACAGGCGCGCCGGGTCGGCGCGGGAGAAGCCGCCGTTCCGGTCGGGCGACCATTGCATCGGGGTGCGCACCCCGTCGCGGTCGCCCAGGTAGATGTTGTCGCCCATCCCGATCTCGTCGCCGTAATAGAGCACCGGGGTCCCGGGCATCGACAGCAGCAGGAACTTCATCAACTCGATCTTGCGCCGATCGTTCTCCAGCAGGGGCGCGAGGCGGCGGCGGATGCCGAGGTTGATGCGGGCGCGGCGGTCGGCGGCGTAGAAGCTCCAGAGGTAGTCCCGCTCCTTGTCGGTGACCATCTCGAGCGTCAGCTCGTCGTGGTTGCGCAGGAAGATCGCCCATTGGCAGCCCTCCGGGATCTCCGGCGTCTGCCGCATGATATCGGTGATCGGGTGCCGGTCCTCCTGCGCGATCGCCATGTACATCCGCGGCATCAGGGGAAAGTGGAACGCCATGTGGCACTCGTCCCCGTCGCCGAAGTACTGCGCGGTCTCCTCGGGCCACTGGTTGGCCTCGGCGAGCAGCATGCGGTCCGGGTAGCCGGCGTCGAGGGCGGCGCGGATCTTCTTGATGACGTCGTGCGTCTCGGAGAGGTTCTCGCAGTTCGTGTCCTCGCGCTCGATCAGGTAGGGGATCGCGTCGAGGCGCAGGCCGTCCACCCCCATGTCGAGCCAGTAGCGCATCACCTCGATCACCGCCTCCAGCACGCGCGGATTGTCGAAGTTCAGATCCGGCTGGTGCGAGTAGAAGCGGTGCCAGTAATAGGCCTTGGCGACCGGGTCCCAGGTCCAGTTCGAGGCCTCGGTGTCGAGGAAGATGATGCGCGTGTCGCGGTACTTCTCGTCCGTGTCGGACCAGACGTAGAAGTCGCGCCACTTGGAGCCCTTGGGGGCGCTGCGGGCGCGCTGGAACCAGGGGTGCTGGTCCGAGGTGTGGTTGATGACGAGCTCGGTGATGACGCGCAGGCCGCGCTCGTGCGCCTCGCGGACGAAGCGCCGGAAATCGCGCATCGTGCCGTAGGACGGGTTGATGCCCTTGTAGTCGGCGATGTCGTAGCCGTCGTCCCGCAGCGGCGAGGGGTAGAACGGCATCACCCAGATCGCCGTCACCCCGAGGTCGCGGATGTAGTCGAGCTTGGCGGTCAGGCCGTCGAAGTCGCCGATGCCGTCGTTGTTGGCGTCGAAGAAGGATTTGACGTGGACCTGGTAGATGATGGCGTCACGGTACCATTGCGGATCGCTGCGATCGATCATCGCGTCAGAGCCTCGTTCGACCGGGTTCCGTGCGCCGCGCGGGGACGGTCTCGTCCCGCATGAGCGCCTCTCGCCGGGAGGGAGTTCGGGAAACGACGGGTGCGGGTCGGCTCAGGGCGGGGGCCGCCGCGAGCCGCGAGCGGGTCGTGCTGCCACGCGCGGCCTCAGACCGCAACCCGGCGCAGCCGCCAGATCACGACCGAGCGCTCGGCCGGGTCGAGGGCGATGCGGTGGGTCCTGCCGCGCAGCTGGAACTTGTAGCCGAGCAGCAGGTCCTCGACCTCGACGGCGCCGTCGTCCGGCAGGCCGAATTCCCAGAGCGGCACGTCGTAGCTGCATTCCTGCCGGTTCCTCGGGTCGAGATTGACCATGACGAACACCGCGTTGTCCCGCTCCGGCGTCGCCCGCAGGTAGGCGAGGATCTGGTCGTTCCAGGCCGGCGTGAACACCACGTTCCGGAAGTCCCAGAGCGCCGGATTCTCCCGGCGGATGCGGTTGAGCTTGATGATGTGGTCGCGGATGTGGCCGGGCCGGTCGTAGTCCCAGGCCTTGATCTCGTACTTCTCGGAATCGAGGTATTCCTCCTTGCCGGGGATCGGGGTGCCCTCGCAGAGCTCGAAGCCGTTGTAGATCCCGTAGACGCTCGACAGGGTGGCGGCGAGCGTGCCGCGCACGATGAAGCCCGGCCGCCCGCTCGTCTGCAGGTAGAACGGGTTGATGTCCGGCGTGTTGGCGAAGAAGTTCGGGCGGTAGTACTCGCCCATCTCGCCGGCGAGTTCCTCGGAGTAGCTGGTCAGCTCCTGCTTCGTGTTGCGCCATGTGAAGTAGGTGTAGCTCTGCTGGAAGCCCGCCTTGGCCAGCTTCTTCATCATCTTCGGCCGGGTGAAGGCCTCGGCGAGGAAGAGCACGTCGGGGTAGCGGTCGTTGATGTCGCGGATCATCCAGTCCCAGAACGGGATCGGCTTGGTGTGCGGGTTGTCGACCCGGAAGATGCGCACCCCCAGCTCGACCCAGACGAGCACGGTGTCGCGCAGCGTCAGCCAGAGCGAGGGCAGGCTGCCCTCCCGGTAGAAGTCGACGTTGACGATGTCCTCGTACTTCTTGGGCGGGTTCTCCGCGTACTTGATGCTGCCGTCCGGGCGCCAGTCGAACCATTCCGGGTGCTGCGCGATCCAGGGATGGTCGGGCGAGCACTGGATGGCGAAGTCGAGGGCGACCTCCATGCCGTGGGCGTGGCTCGCCGCGACGAGGCGGCGGAAATCGTCGAGCGTGCCGAGCTGCGGGTGGACCGCGTCGTGGCCGCCCTCCTCGGCGCCCACCGCGTAGACCGAGCCGACGTCGCCCTCGCGGGCCCTCAGCGAGTTGTTCTTGCCCTTGCGGTTCTTGCGGCCGATCGGGTGGATCGGCGTGAAGTAGAGCACGTCGAAGCCGAGTTCGCGGATCGCGGGGAGCCGGGCGATCACGTCGTCGAAGGTGCCGTGGCGGTTCGGGTCGCCCGATTGCGAGCGGGGGAAGATCTCGTACCAGGCGGAGAAGCGGGCCGCGAGCCGGTCGGCGAACACTTCCAGCACCACCGGGTAGCGCGAGAGGTTCACCTTCTCGGAATTGCGGTGGATCAGGCGCTGGTGGTCCAGGATGCGGCGGCGCTGCGCGTCGGAGCCCGGCGCGTCGGCGTCGAGGGCGGCGACGAGGCCCCGCAGCGCGTCGGCGTCGCTGCCGTCCGCGAGCTCCGCCGCGCGCCGGACCAGGGCAACGCCCTCGATGGTCTCGAGATGCACGTCGACGCCCGCGAGGCGCTTCTTCTCCAGGCCGCGCAACCAGGACGAGAAGTCGTCGCGCCACGCCTCCACCGTGTACTCGTAGCGGGCATTGCGCAGGAGCGGGAAGGAGCCGCCCCAGCGGTCGTTGTCGATGAACACCATCGGGTCGCGGCGCCACTCGCGCTCGCCGGCCAGCCGCGACAGCACCGCCGCGTTGATGACCTCGTGCCCGTCCGTGAAGATGTCGGCCTCGACCCGCAGGCGCTCGCCCACGACCCGCTTGACCGCGCAGCGGCCCCCGTCGATCTCCGGCGACACCGCCTCGATGACGACGCGCCCCTCCCCGCCCGGCTCGGATTTGCGCCGCTTCGGCGGCACCTGGGCGGCGATGCGCCGGGCCGCCAGGATGTGGACGGCGCCGGGGGGCAGGTCGACCGAGACGTCCGGCCGGAAGGGGAGCGGCGCCGCCTCGGGCGTGAGGTCCTCGAAGGGCCCGAGCTCGCCCCCCGTGCGGGCGATGAGCGGGCCGGGATCGACCGCGACGGCGGCCTCGCCCGGGTTGAACAGCACGATCACCGCGTGGTTCGCCGAGCCCGGATGGCCGGTATCGAGGCGCAGCAGCGCCACGTAGGACGCGTCCGGCGCCGAGAGCCGCCACTGCGCGCCCTCGACGTTGGCGGCCGGCAACTCGGCCCGCAGGCGGTTGACGGCGCCGATGAAGCCCGAGATGTCGATGCCGCTGTCCGGCTCGCGGGAGGCCGGGCTCGTCTCGACCACGTGGAGCGGCTGCCGGTAGCCCCACTCGTAGCCGATCGGCATCAGCACCCCGGCCGAGAAGAAGGCCGCCAGCGCGTAGCGGGTCTTGAGCCGCCGCGCCACCGCCTCCGGCCCCCCCGCCACCCCGGCGGCGAGCCGGGCCATGTCGTGATTCTCCGGGAAGGCGATCGAGGGCGCGAGGATGCGCAGGCGGTCGTACTGCTCCAGCGCCCAGGGCGCCTTCAGGTCCCACCACGCGAAGCTGTTGAACAGGTAGTCGAAGCCGGCGCCCGCGGTGGCGCGGGCCTCCTCGAAGGTGCAGCCGAGCGTCTCGGCCGCGAAGAGCACCGCGTGGTCGCGGCCCTTCGCGGCGCCGATCAGCGCGCGCCAGACCTCCGGGGGCACCTTGTAGGCGGCGTCGCAGCGGAAGCCCCGCACGCCGAGCCCCTGCAGCCGGGCGACGTAGCGGTCCCAGAACCCGGTCAGCGCGGCGCGCGGGCCCTCCGCGTGGTAGTCGAACTCGGCGAGGTCGCCCCAGACCGTCACCTTGCTCGGGTCGTCCGGGTCGACCGCGGCCGGGCTCACCGGGGTGCCGGTCGCGTCGCGCAGGAAGAGGTCGGGCCGCTCGCGCACGAGGCGCCCGTCATTGGCCGCGTGGTTGACGACGAGGTCGGTCATCACCCGCAGGCCGGATTCGGCCGCCGCGGCCACGAAGCGGCGGATCTGCTCGTCGTCCGGCGCGCCGTCCGGGTCGCGGAAGCGGTCGTCGAGCCGGTCGGGATCGGCCACCGCGTAGAGCGAGCCCGAGCCGCCGGTCTGGTGGAACGGGTTGAGGTAGACCCAGTCGAACCCCATCGCGGCGATGCGCGGCAGCTCCGCGGTCCAGTCCCGCACCCGCCCGACGAGGAGCGGGAACAGGTTGTAGATGCGGGGGCCCGTGGCGGGCGGCGCGAGGGTGGCGGGCAGCGGCGTCACGGCGCGCTCGGCGGGCGTGGTGCTGGTGCGGGGTGCGTTCATCGGACCGATCCTGCCTGCAACCTCTCTGGAGCCTCGCATCGTGTGCCGCACGGCCGCGACGCCGCCGTGACCTTGGCCGGGGCGGGATTCGGCGCGGTTCCGCCCTCCCCCGGCCGGGGCAGGGTCCTGGAATCCTGGAATCCCCCGGGATTCTCGAATCCCCTGGGATCCTGGAATCCCCGCCCCGCTCCCGTCCGGGAGGGGGCGCCCGCGTCCGAACCCCGGCCGCGGCTCAACTCGATGCCGTTACCCGCCGCAGGACCGCGACGGGAAGCCTCCGGAAGAGGCGGTCGAGCGGAAGACGCCCGCCCTCCTCCCTCAGTTCCTCTCCGGTGACGAGATCGCGCCAGCGGCTGCCCTCCGGAACCGGGAGCGCGCTGCCGGCGAAGGCCCCGGCCAGGCGCGGCAGGTCGCCCGCCGCCTCGTCCTGCAGCAGGCTCTCCACGTGGCGCGGCAGCGCCACCAGGAGCTCGCCCCCGCCCGCCGCCTCGCCGCGCAGGAAGGCGAAGGCCTGCCCGGCGCGCGGCCCCTCCGCGGCGAGCGGCCGGTAATCGGCCTGCGCGTAGAAGCCCGGCGCCGCGGCGCGGTCGGCGAGGAGGCGCGCCAGCACCGCCTGCTTGATCCGCCCGTCCGGCCAGTGCGCCAGCATCTCCTCGACCGAGCCGCCCTCGGCGAGCGCCCGCGCCCGGGCCGCGTAGTCGACCGGGCGGCGGTTGTCGGGATCGACGAAGGAGAAGTCCCAGAACTCCGTGCCCTGGTAGGTGTCGGGCAGGCCCGGCAGGGTGCATTTCAGCGCCGTGCGGGCGAGCCCGGTCACCATGCCGATGCGGGCGAGCCGGGCCGCGAACGGCCGCAACGCCGTGAGGAAGGCGGAATCCGGGGCGATCAGCGCGTCGAGGAGCCGCGCCACCGCGCCCTCGTAGGCCTCGTCGACGTTGACCCAGCTCGACCAGCGCTTGCTCTCGCGCAGGGCCTTCTCCGCGTAGGTCCCGAGCCGCCCGCGGAACGCCGCCACCGCGCCCGCGTCGGAGACGTCCTCCAGGAGTTCGAGGGGCCACGCCCCCAGGATGGCCTGGAGGAGCATCCACTGGTCGTTGGCGTCCGGCGCCGGCTCGCCCTCGACCTCGCCGAGATGCGGCCCGGCGATCTCCCGCCAGCGCGCCCACTCGGCCCGCCACGCCTCGGGCATCGCCGAGAGGGCGAGCAGCCGGGCGCGGGCATCCTCGCCGCGCTTGGTGTCGTGGGTCGCCGTGGCGATCTGGGCGTTCGGCCAATCGCGGGCGCGGGCGGCCTGGAGGGCGTGGAAATGCTCCGCCGCAAGCCCGTACTCGCCGGGATCCCCGCCCACCTCGTTGAGCGCGAGGAGTTCGACGTAGCGGTAGAACAGCGTGTCCTCCAGGCTCTTGGCCATGACCGGGCCGGTCAGCTGCTGGAAGCGGCGGCGCACGCGGCGCACGATTTCGGGCGAGGGCCGGCCCGGGCCGTCGGTGTCGATGCGCCCCAGCAGCACGCCCTGGGCGAAGTCGTGCACCGAGCGGTCCGGCAGCCGCGAGTGCCGCTTGGCCCGGCGCACCGCCCCCTCGATCAGCCGCACGTCCTCCGGCTCCAGGTCGCCCTCGTCGAGGTCCTGGGGCATGTAGCTGCGATAGACCGGGAACCGCGCCACGATCTCGGTCAGGGCCTGGCGCAGGGCGTTGACCGAGAAGTCGCGGGTGCGCCGGTCGGCGTCGGCCACGCGCTTGAGGTCGGAGGTCAGCACCTCGAGCTCGCTCGCGAAGCTCGTCTCCAGGATCTCGGCCTTCACCTGGCGCAGGAGCAGGCCGTAGGACTCGTCGGTGCCGGTCGCCTCCGCGTAGAGGGCGCGCACCGCCTCCTGCTTCGCGCGGTCGACGAAGAGCCCGTCGATCTGGTTGAGCACGTCGTAGCCGGTAGTACCCGCGACCGGCCATGGCCGCAGGCGCTCGCCGGGCTCCAGGATCTTCTCCACCACGATGTAGAAACCCGGCCCCACGGCGGCCTGGAGGGCGCGCACGTAGCCGGCCGGGTCGGCGAGGCCGTCGATGTGGTCGATGCGCAGGCCGTCGATCCGCCCCTCGCGGATGTGGCGGAACAGCATGGCGTGGGCGCCCTCGAACACCGCCGGGCGCTCGACCCGCAGGCCCGCGAGCGAGTTCACGTCGAAGAAGCGGCGGTAGTTGATGTCGCTCGCCGCGACCCGCCAATGGGCGAGCCGGTAGGATTGCGCCTCCAGGATGCGGTGGAGCGCCCCGAAACTGTCGGGGTGGCCCTTGAAGCCGTTCACCAGGGTCACGGCCCGGTCGATGGCGTGGCGCAGCTCCGGGGCGTGCGCCACCGCCTCGGCGAGGCGCTGCTTGAGGCCGTCGGCCTCGGCCGGGAAGCCCGCGAGGCGCGCCTCCTCGGTCTCCTCGCTCATCCGCCGCAGGCGCTCGGAGATCGACAGCACGGTCGCGGCGGCCTCGTCCCCGGCCTCCGGCAGGGCCGCGAGCGCCCGGTCGAGGATGATCGGGTAGCTGAGCGGGGAGATCGGGAATTTGTGCTCGTAGTGCCAGACCGAGAAGCCGCCCTCGGCCGGGTCGAAGGTGAGCGTGAGGTCGCCCTTCTCCAGCGCCTCGCCGTAGCGGGTGCCGAGGAAGGGCACGACGAGCTTGTTGTGGGCGCCGAGGCGCTCCCAATCGATGTCGAAGGCCTGCGCGGCGGGCGAGAGCGGCCCCCATTCGAGGACCGAGAGCCACCAGGGATTGTCGGCGCCGCCGACCCCCATGTGGTTGGGCACGATGTCGAGCAGGAGCTTCAGGCCGTGCGCCTTCAGGGCGTCGCTGAAGCGGATGAAGGCCTCCTCGCCGCCGAGTTCCGGGTTGATCTCGCGGTGGTCGACGATGTCATAGCCGTGGGTCGAGCCGGGCCGGGCCTTGTGGATCGGCGAGGCGTAGACGTGGCTGATCCCGATCCCGGCGAGGTAGGGCACGATCCCGACCGCGTCGTCGAAGGTGAAGTCCTTGTGGAATTGCAGCCGGTAGGTCGCCCGCGGGGGCTCCGAGGCGAGGCGCGCGGCGCCCGAGCGCGGCCCGCGATCCTCCGAGGCCAGGGAGGCGGCGAGCTTGGCGAGCGGCCCACCCGGGGCCGCAATCGCGTCGAGGTCGCGGTCGAGCTTGCGGCGCCAGTTCGGGTAGCCGTCGGTGATGCCCGGCATGTTGGCCTGGCTCACCTCGCCGAGCACGTCCTCGTACTGCACGGCGGTCAGCACCGAGGGCGCGCGGGCGAGGTAGCGGGCGGCGGCGTCGAAGGGCGGCTGGTCGGGCGGCTCGGCGCCGGGCTGCAGGTTCTCGCCGTGCAGCGCCTCGGAGAGGCGGCGGCGCTCGGTCACCCGCTCGGCCCGCTCGCCCTCCGCCCGCTCGGCGTCGTAGAGCCCGAGCGACTGGCGCAGGTCCGTGTCGACGCCCCGCCACCAGCCCACGAAGGTCGGCAGGTCGTGGGTG
Organism: Methylobacterium sp. CB376; assembly: GCF_029714205.1. Taxonomy (NCBI): domain Bacteria; kingdom Pseudomonadati; phylum Pseudomonadota; class Alphaproteobacteria; order Hyphomicrobiales; family Methylobacteriaceae; genus Methylobacterium; species Methylobacterium sp. CB376. Next base: position 7,479,523 of record NZ_CP121648.1, read on the forward strand.
GTGATCGCGCAGAGCGCGTCGCGCGGATAGGCGCCCGGGCTCTTGAAGGAGCCGCCCTCCCCGCGCTCGAAGGCCAGGATGCGGTAGCTCAGGATCCCGGCCTGCATCAGCGCGTCGGAGAAGCCCTCCGGCGCGGTGCCGAGATCCTCCGCGATGACGAGGCACTTCGCCCGGTGGCTCTCCAGCCGCAGCACCGCCAGCATCGGCCCGAACGGCATGGCCACGTAGGCGCCGTTCCTCGCCCCGCGGCCGAGCGGGATCAGGTAGAGCCGGGCGAGCTGGAAGGCGTGGTCGATCCGGATCGCCCCGGCATGGCGCATGTTGGCCTGGACGAGGGCCCGGAAGGCCGCGAGGCCGTCGCGCTCCAGCGCCAGGGGGTCGAAGGGCGGCAGGCCCCAATCCTGGCCGCTCGGGGCGAGGAGGTCGGGCGGGGCGCCGATCGACAGGCCGGCGGCGAAGCGCTCGGGATGCGACCACACTTCCGAGCCGCCCCGGTCGGCGCCGACCGCGAGGTCGCGGTAGAGGCCGAGCCGCATGCCGGACGCCTGCGCGGCCGCGGCGGCCTCGGCGAGCTGCCGGTCGGCGAGGAATTGCAGCCAGGCGTAGAAGGCGATGCGCTCCGGGTTCTCCCGCACGAAGGCGCGCACCTCCGGGGTGCCGTTGCGCCGGTAGGGCTCCGGCCACTCGCCGAGCCAGTGGGCGCCCTGGCGGCGGAAATGCTCGGAGAGCGCGTCGAAGCTGGCGTGGGCCTCCAGGCTCTCGCCGCCCGCGGCGCGGAAGGCGAGGAAGTCGGTGTCCCGCCCGGCCCGGGCGCGGGACTCCTGCCAGAGCGCGTCGAGGACCGGCCCCAGCACCTCCCAGACGCCCGCGTGGTCGACGAGGGCCGCGTCGCGCAGGCGCGCGATCTCCGGGCGCCTCTCCTCCAGGAGCGCGGCGGCCCGGCTGCCGGCAAAGCCCGGCACGGCGGCCGGGTCGATATAGAGCGTCTCCAGGAAGAGCCGCGAGGAGGGCGAGTAGGGCGAGACCTTGTGGCGGTCGCTCGGGAACAGGGCGTGGACGGGGCTCAGGCCCAGGAAGGCGGCGCCGCGCGCGCCCGCGTCGCTCGCCGCCCGGGCGGCGTCCGCGTAGGTGCCGATGCCGAGATTGCCCGCCGAGCGCATGCCGTAGAGCTGCACGGCGAGGCCCCAGTCCCGGGCGCCCTCCTCGCCGAGCGCCCGCGGCCGCCAGCAGCGATGCGGCGCGGCGATCACGGTCGCCTCGGCACGCTGCTCGCCGAGGCCGACGGAGAGCCGGTGGTAGCCCGGCGTCAGGGGCGGCAGGTCGAAGCCCGAATCCGCGTCGCCCGCCGCCACGAGGGCGCGGCCGTCGCGGGCGCTCCCGCGCTCGTCGACGAGGCGCCAGGTGAGGCTGCCGCCGCCGCGCGCCCGCACCGGCACCCGGGAGGCCCGGCGCGCCTCGACGGGCAGGAGCGGCGGCACGAGGCCGCGGCGCAGGGCCTCGACCCGTGCGAGGCTCGCGCGCGCCTCCTCCTCGGTCCCGCAGGGCAGGCCCATGGCGGCGAGCACGCCGCAGCGCACCTCCAGCGGCGTCTCGACCCGCTGGCCGAAGGCGTCCGTGTAGCTGGCGGCGACGCCCGCGAGATCGGCGAGCCGCGCGACCACATCCTCGGACACCGCCATCACGCCACCCCTCTCGCGAAGAACCCGGTCCAGGCCGGCAGGACGATCTCGCCGCCCTCGCGGCAGGTTGCAGCGGGCGAGACCCAGATCAAGCGCCCCTCCGGCGTCGGCAGGGCGAACTCCGCACCGAAATTGGCGACGAAGCGCAGCGTGCCGCCCGCGAAGCGCCAGGTGACGTCGACGACGTCCGGCCGCGGCAGCCGCGCCGTGCCGCCTTGCCAGCCCGACCGCGTCAGCGGCACGACCTCCCGCGCGCGCGTCGCCAGCAGCGCCCTGGTGTCGGCCAGCACCTCGCGGTGGGGCGAGCGCTCCCGCTCCGCCCAGTCGATCGTCGAGCGCCGGAAGGTCGCCTCCGCGGTCGGGTCGGGGATCGCCTTGGCCTTCTCCTCGTCGGCGAACGCGGCGAAGTGGCGGAATTCCCGCCGCCGCCCCTCGCGCACCGCCTTGTTCAGCGCCTCGTCGGGCGCGAAATCGACGAAGAACTGGAAGGGCGCGGAGGCCGACCATTCCTCGCCCATCCAGAGCATCGGGATCTGCGGGGCGAGCAGCAGGCCGGCGCGGGCCAGCGCCAGCCGGTCGGGATCGGCGAGGTGGCTCAGGCGCTCGCCCATCGCGCGGTTGCCGACCTGGTCGTGGTTCTGCAGGAAGGTGACGAAGGCCGAGGGCGGCAGGTGACCCGAGGGCTCGCCGCGCGGGTGGTTGTCGAGGGTGCGGAAGGGCTCGCCCTGATAGGCGAAGCCCTCGGCGAGGCTGCGGGCGAGGTGCGCGACCGGCCGGTCGGCGAAGCTGCCGTAATAGCCGGCCGCCTCGCCGGTGAGCAGCACGTGCCAGCCGTGATGGAGGTCGTCCGCCCATTGCGCGGTGTGCAGGGTTGGCCTGCCCCCCTCCCCGCGCTCCAGCCAGCGGGCCTGGTTGGCCTCGTTCTCCAGGATCAGGTGAACCTCGCGGTCGCCCGCGGCCGCGCGGATGCGGGAGGCGAGTTCCGCCAGGAAATGGGTGTGGGAATCGTCGAGGATCGCGTGGACGGCGTCGAAGCGCAGGCCGTCCGCGTGGAATTCCTCGATCCAGTACAGGGCGTTGTGCAGGAAGAAGTCCCGCACCACGCGCCCGCTCTCGCCCCCGTCGAAGTTGATGCCGGCGCCCCAGGGCGTCTGGTGGCGCTCGGTGAAGAAGGTCTTGGCATAGGCGTGGAGATAGTTTCCGGCCGGGCCGAAATGATTGTAGACGACATCGAGGAAGATCATCAGCCCGAGCCCGTGGGCCCGGTCGATCAGGCGCTTGAGGTCGTCGGGGGTGCCGTAGGCGGAATCGGGCGCGAAGGGCAGCACGCCGTCGTAGCCCCAGTTGCGCGAGCCCTTGAAATCGGCGAGCGGCAGGAGCTCGACCGCGGTGACGCCGAGGTCGCGCAGATCCTCGAGCTTGGCCGCCAGCGCCGCGTAGGTGCCCTCCGGGGTCGCGGTGCCGACATGGGCCTCGTAGACCACCGCCTCCTCCCAGGGCCGCCCGCGCCAGCCCTCGTCCGTCCAGGCGAAGGCGCCCGGATCGACGACCTGGCTCAGGCCCGCGACGTCCTCGGGCTGGAAGCGCGAGGCGGGGTCCGGGACGACGAGGTCGCCGTCGATGCGAAAGCCGTAGCGGGCGCCGGCCCTGGCCTCGGGCCGGGTCAGGCGCCGCCAGCCCGCGCCGACCTCCGGCATCGGGTGCTCGGCGCCGTCGAGGACGAGGGCGACCTCGCGCGCGGTCGGCGCCCAGAGCGCGAAGCGCACGCCCTCCGGCTCGACCTGTGCGCCGAAAGGCATGCTGTGCGCGCGCCGCATCGAATTCACCCTTCTCGTGCCGGTCGGAGGCGATTGGCCCTGCGCCGGGCCCCTCGACGAGGCAATCCGCCGAGCTTCCGCCGGTTCCGCCCCGCTGCCGGGCTTCGCGCCCGCAGCCGGGCGGTGGGGCGGCGGCGCCACACCGGGTGCCGGGGGGGCCATCCCCGGCCCGCCGCATGGCCGGTTTCATGGCTCGCTGCGTCGACGGATACGCCCGATCACCGGATCCGTCACCCTCGCGCCATGCCCTCGCGTCGTCCGGCAGGGTCGGCCGGCCGGCGACGAGCGCGTGCCGGGGAGGGACGTGCTCAAACGACATCCGGTTGATTGCGTCGCCATCTCCCGTTTCGGCCATGCGGATGCCGGCTTCGCTCAGGCGCCGCGCAGGCGTGTGATCCGGGATCCGCTGCGATCAAGCGGATCCCGGATCACACCCCCGGGCTGCGCCCCGGCCGCGCCATCGGCCGGCCGAAGACCAGGAGCGCGCGGCCCGGCAGGGTCACGGTCGCGCCCGTCCGCACCGGCTCGTGATGCGCCGGAATCCCGTCCGGAACGGTGGTGTCGAAGAGCGGCGTCCAGGGCCCCCCGATCGCCCGAGCGAGGTGGAAGGCGACCGGGTCCGGCGAGGCGTTCGCCAGCAGGAGCAGCCGCTTGCCGTCCGGCGCGTCGTTGCCGATCTGCATCCCGAAGGAGCGCCGCGCCCCGTCCGCCCAGGCCGCCGCGTCCATCTCCTGCCCGCAGGGCGAGAGCCAGTGCACGTCCTTGAGGCCCGCCGGCGTCACCGTCTCGCCGGTGAGGAACTTGCGGCGGCGCAGGGCCCGGTGCGCGCGCCGCAGCGCCAGCAGGTTCGCCAGGAACCCGGTCAGGGCCGGGTCGCCCCCGTCATCCTCCCAGTCGACCCAGGAGATCGGGTTGTCCTGGCAATAGGCGTTGTTGTTGCCGCCCTGGCTGCGCGAGCGCTCGTCGCCCATCAGCAGCATCGGCACGCCCTGGGCCAGCACGATCGTGGCCAGCATGTTGCGCTTCTGGCGCGCCCGCACGGCCAGGATCGCCGGGTCGTCGCTCGGACCCTCGGCGCCGTAATTGCACGAGACGTTGTGGCCGTGGCCGTCGCGGTTCTCCTCGCCGTTCGCCTCGTTGTGCTTGCGCTCGTAGGCGACAACGTCGGCGAGCGTGTAGCCGTCGTGGGTGGTGATGAAGTTGATGCTCGCCCCCGGACCGCGGCCGGAGGGGGCGAAGATCTCCCGGGAGCCGGTGAGGCCCTGGGTCAGCCGCGGCAGCGTGCCGTCGTCGCCGCGCCAGAAGCCCCGGGCGGCGTCGCGGAACTGGTCGTTCCAGTCGCTCCAGCCGATCGGGAAGCCGCCGAGCTGGTAGCCGCCCATGCCGAGGTCCCAGGGCTCGGCGATCAGCTTCACCCGCGACAGCACCGGATCCTGCAGCATCGCCTGCAGCACCGCGGCGCGAGGGCTGAAATCGTGCGGGCTGCGCGCGAGGCTCGACGCGAGGTCGAAGCGGAACCCGTCCACCCGGTAGGTCTGGACCCAGTGGCGCAGCGAATCGAGCACCATCTGCATCACCCGCGGGTGGGCGACGTCGAGGGTGTTGCCGCAGCCGGTAAAGTCGAGGCAGTCGCGCCGGTCGTCCGGCCGCAGCTTGTAGTAGGCGGCGTTGTCGATGCCCCGGAAGGACAGGCTCGGCCCTTCCCGGTCGGCCTCGCAGGTGTGGTTGTAGACGACGTCGATCAGCACCTCGATCCCGGCGGCGTGGAGCTGGCGGATCGCCGCCTTGAGGCCGGGCGGGCCGGCCGTGCCGAGATAGCGCGGCTCGGGCGCGAAGTAGTTGAGCGGCGAGTAGCCCCAGAAGTTCGACAGGCCGCGATCGACCAGGAAGCGGTCGTCGACGAAGGCCTGGACCGGCAGGAGCTCGATCGCGGTGACGCCCAGGCGCAGGAGGTGCTCGACGACGGCCGGGTGGCCGAGCGCCGCGAAGGTGCCGCGCCAGGGCAGCGGCACGCCCGGATGGGTCTGCGTCAGCGCCTTGACGTGGGCCTCGTAGATCACGCTGTCGACGAGGGGCCGGCGCAGCGGCGGGTCGTCGGCGACCTCGGCCTCGGGCGCCGCGACCACGCCCTTCGGCATCATGGCGGCGCTGTCGCGCCGGTCGATGAGGTCGTCGCGGTGCAGGCCGCGCCGGTAGGCGTAGAGCGCGTCGTGCCAGCGCACCTTGCCGTGGATCTCCCGCGCGTAGGGGTCGAGGGAGAGCTTGTGCGGGTTGAAGCGGTGGCCCTGCCCCGGGTCCCAGGGCCCGTGCACCCGGTATCCGTAGAGCTGGCCCGGCAGCAGGCCGGCGAGGTAGCCGTGCCAGACGTCGTCGGACCGCCGCGGCAGGCGGATCACGTCCGTCTGGTGGCGCCCGGTCGGGTCGAACAGGCAGAGGTCCACGGCCGTGGCATGGGCCGAGAACAGGGCGAAGTTCACCCCGCGCCCGTCGAAATGGGCACCGAGGGGGGCCGGCAGGCCGTCGTCGAGGGCGATCATCCGGCTTTCATCGGCGCGGCGATGGCCTACGGTCAAGCCTCCCGCAGGGATCGCGCGGCGGGCCTCAGCCGTTCAGGGCCCGGCTCTCCGCATCGGTGAACACCCGCGAGCGCACGTGGAAGCGCACGTCCCGGCCGTTCTCCAGCGAGAACATGCCGCCGCGGCCCGGCACCACGTCGATGATGAGCTGCGTGTGCTTCCAGTACTCGAACTGGGCCCGGCCGATGTAGAAGTCGGCCCCGCCGATCCGGCCGAGGTGGACGTCGCCGTCGCCGATCAGGAAGTCGCCGACCTGGTAGCACATCGGCGAGGAGCCGTCGCAGCAGCCGCCGGATTGGTGGAACAGGATCGGGCCGTACTCGGCCCGCAAGGTCTCGATCAGGGCGAGCGCCGCGTCGGTGGCGGTGACGCGCGGGGGGAGATCGGTCATCGGCGCTCCTCCGGGATGCCTGCTTGTGTCCTGCGCCGGGGCGGGTCTCCGGCGTGATCGGCCGGGACCGAGGCCTCCCGGCGCAACCTCGCTGAGATGGGCAACACGCCGGGGCACGAGGGGGTTGCGGGTCCGGGCGGGTCGGGACAGCGCCCACCGGCCCGAAGGCCGGCGGGGGAGCGGGGTCTCAGAAGAAGCCGAGGGCCTTGGGCGAGTAGCTGACCAGGAGGTTCTTGGTCTGCTGGTAGTGGTCGAGCATCATCTTGTGGGTCTCGCGGCCGATGCCCGACTGCTTGTAGCCCCCGAACGCCGCGTGGGCCGGGTAGGCGTGGTAGCAGTTCGTCCACACCCGGCCGGCCTGGATCTCCCGCCCGAAGCGGTAGGCCCGGGTCCCGTCCCGTGTCCACACCCCGGCGCCCAGCCCGTAGAGCGTGTCGTTGGCGATCGCCAGCGCCTCGGCCTCGTCCTTGAACGTCGTCACCGACAGCACCGGCCCGAAGATCTCCTCCTGGAAGATCCGCATCCGGTTGTGGCCCCGGAACACCGTCGGCTTCACGTAGAAGCCCTCGGCGAACTCGCCCGCCAGCACCGCCCGCTCGCCGCCGGTCAGCAGCTGCGCCCCCTCCTGGCGGCCGATGTCGATGTAGGACAGGATCTTGGCCAGCTGCTCGCCCGAGGCCTGGGCGCCGATCATCGTGGCCGGGTCGAGCGGCGAGCCCTGCCGGATCGCCTCCACCCGCGCCACCGCCTTCTCGATGAAGCGCTCGTAGATCGATTCCTGCACCAGCGCCCGGCTCGGGCAGGTGCAGACCTCGCCCTGGTTGAGGGCGAACATCGCGAAGCCCTCCAGCGCCTTGTCCAGGAACGCGTCGTCCCGCGCCATCACGTCCTCAAAGAAGATGTTGGGCGACTTGCCCCCCAGCTCCAGCGTCACCGGGATCAGGTTCTGGCTGGCGTACTGCATGATCAGCCGCCCGGTCGAGGTCTCGCCCGTGAAGGCGATCTTGGCGATGCGCGGCGAGGAGGCCAGCGGCTTGCCCGCCTCCAGGCCGAAGCCGTTGACGATGTTGAGCACGCCGGCCGGCAGCAGGTCGCCGATGATCTCGGCCAGGACCAGGACCGAGGCCGGGGTCTGCTCGGCGGGCTTGAGCACCACGCAGTTGCCGGCCGCCAGGGCCGGGGCGAGCTTCCAGACCGCCATCAGGATGGGGAAGTTCCACGGGATGATCTGGCCGACCACGCCGAGCGGCTCGTGGAAGTGGTAGGCGACGGTGTCGTGGTCGATCTCGGAGAGCGAGCCCTCCTGGGCGCGCACGCAGCCGGCGAAGTAGCGGAAATGGTCGATGGCCAGCGGGATGTCGGCGTGGGTGGTCTCGCGGATCGGCTTGCCGTTGTCCCAGGTCTCGGCCAGCGCCAGCAGGTCGAGGTTGTCCTCCATGCGGTCGGCCATCCTGGTGAGGATGCGGGCGCGCTCGGCGGGGGCGGTGCGGGCCCAGGCGTCCTTGGCGGCGTGGGCGGCGTCGAGGGCGCGCTCGATGTCCTGGGCGTCGGAGCGGGCGACCTCGCAGATCAGCCGCCCGGTGAGCGGCGACGTGTTCTCGAAGTAGCGCCCCGCCGCCGGCGCCACCCACTGCCCGCCGATGAAGTTGTCGTAGCGCGCCGCGAACGGCGAGGCGGTCTGGCCGCGCAGGAATTCCGGCTTGTTCATGGTGTCCTCCCAGGATCGTCGCCCTCGTCGGGTGCGGGGCGAGCCGTCCTGTCCTGAGCAGCCCGCGTGCCAGGCCGCCGCCGCCGCCCCGCCGCCGGATCTTGCGACGCGGTAAGTCCCTGGCAATGCTTCGGTCGACCGGAATTGCGGGCGTCCGACCGAGATCTGCGACGACGCTTCTCGGTGATGGTGCCAGATTTCCCTCGACTGAGGCTGCGACAGCTGCAACAGCTGTCGCAACATGCGACAGAGGGAGGCTGAGCATGGAGAGCCGCGTGGCGACGCCCCGCACGCTCCTCGCCGCGCGCCAGCGCATGGTCGGCAAGGGCGGGCTGGAGGGGGTGCCGGACCCGATCCTGCGCTCCTGGGAGCGTTGCGCGGCGCTCGGCCTCGATTTCGGCACGAGGCCGCGGGTCGAGCCGGTCACCGAGCGGGAATTGCGCGAGGCCTGCGAGCGCAACGAGGCGCTGCGCCGCCGCTGCCGCCCCGAGATCGAGGCGCTCCACGCCGACGCGCAGGCGACCGACAGCCTCGTCATCCTCACCGACGCGGAGGGGCTCGTCCTCGACACGCTCGGCAGCACGACCTTCGCGGGCCGCGCCGCGCAGGTGGCGCTGCGGCCCGGCGTGCCCTGGAACGAGGCCGCCACCGGAACGAACGCGATCGGGACCGCCCTGGTCGAGCGGCGCCCCGTCGAGGTGCGCGGGGCCGAGCACTACTTCGAGCCGCACCGGATCCTCAGCTGCGCCGCGATGCCGATCCTCGGCTCGCGGGGCGAGACGCTGGGCGCCCTCGACCTGTCCGGGCCGGCCGCGGTCCACCACATGCACGCGCTCGGCCTGATCCGCCTCGCGGTGGACGCGATCGAGCACCGGCTGTTCGACGCGGTCGCGTCCGACCGGGCGGTCCTGCGCCTCCACGCGGACCCGGCGCTGCTCGGGACGCCGCGGGAGGGCGTGCTGGTCTTCGACGGGGCGCGGCTCGTCGGCGCCAACCGCGCCGGGCTGGCGCTCCTCGGCCTCGACTGGAGCGCCATCGACCGCGCGGATCTCGACCGGCTCTTCCCCGACCTGCGCGCGCCGGTCCCGGGCCCGCTCCAGCTGCGCGACGGGGCGGGCCGCCTGCTGCACGGGCGGCTCCAGGCGGAGCCGGCCCGCCCGCGCCCGCGACCGGGCCGCGCCCCGGCGGTGCCGGCGGGCCCCGACGCGCCGGTCTTCGACGCGGCCACCGCCGACCTGCTGGCGCGGGCCGTGCGGCTCCTCGACGCCGGCATCGCGGTCGTGGTCGAGGGCGAGACCGGCACCGGCAAGGAGGTCTTCTCCCGCGCGGTCCACGCCGCCTGCGCGCGGGCGCGGGCGCCCTTCGTCGCGGTGAACTGCGCGGCCCTGCCCGAGAGCCTGATCGAGGCGGAGCTGTTCGGCTACGAGCCGGGCGCCTTCACGGGCGCCGCCAAGCACGGCGCCAAGGGCCTGCTGCGGCAGGCGGATGGCGGGCTCCTGTTCCTGGACGAGATTGGCGACATGCCGCTCGCCCTGCAATCGCGCCTGCTGCGGGTGCTCCAGGAGCGCGAGGTGCAGCCGGTCGGCGGCGGCCGCCCGGTCCCGGTCGATTTCGCGCTGATCTGCGCCACCCACCGCGACCTCGGCCAGCTCGTGGCGGAGGGGCGCTTTCGGGCCGACCTGTTCTACCGCATCGCGCCCTACCGGGTGACGCTGGCGCCCCTGCGCGCGCGGGCCGACCGCCGCGAGGTCGTGCAGCGCCTCTGGGAGCACCTCGGCGGCGCGGCTCGGGGGATCGCCCTGGCGCCCGCCTGCGCGGCGCTCCTCGCCGAGGCGGAGTGGCCGGGCAATTTCCGGCAGCTCGTCGGCACGCTGCGCGCCCTCCTGGCCCTCGCCGATCCGGGCGACGTGGTCGGGCCGGAGCGGCTGCCCGACACCCTGCGGGTGCGCCCGCCGGCACTGCCGGCGGCACCGCCGGCTCCGGCGGCGCTCGCGGCTCCCGCCCCCTCCGCCGCGGCCGAGAGCCTCGACGCGATCGCCCGCGACGCGATGCGGGCGGCCCTCGACGCGGCGGGCGGCAACGTCTCGGAGGCCGCGAGGCGGCTCGGGATCAGCCGCAGCACCCTCTACCGGCGCTGCCTGTCGGAGCGGGCCTGAGCGGCCGTCGCGGCCGGCCCCGCCTCAGGCGATGGCGGCGACCGGCGGGGCCGTCCCTTCCGCGGCCGGCGCGTAGTAGGCCATGGCCTCGCGGCGCCCGCGCAGGGGGGCGCGGCTGACCTCCCGCCACGCCCCGCCGCGCGCGCCCGCCGCGCGGCAGGCGGCCTCCGAGGCCAGGATCGCCACCCCGTGCACCTTGGTGGCCTGCTCCAGCCGGGCCGCGACGTTGACGGTGTCGCCGAGCACGGTGAATTCCAGCCGCGCCTGCTGGCCGATGATGCCGCAGAAGACCTCGCCGTAATGCACGCCGATGCCGATCCCGTGCGGGCGCGCCCAGCGCGCGCTCGGGCGGCCGGCCAGCGCCGCGAGGCTGCGCGCGAAGGCGAGCGCCCGGGCGGCGTCGTCCGGCCGCGGCTCGGGCAGGCCGAAGACCAGGAGCGCCCCGTCGCCGATGAACTTGTCGACCACCCCGCCGTGCAGGCGCGCGAGCCGGATGATCCGGCGGCGGAAGGCGGTGAGCAGCACCGAGAGCGCGTGGGGATCGAGCCGCTCGGCCAGGCCCGTGGAGCCGCGCAGGTCGACGAAGACGATCGCGGCGAATTGCCGGCGCCCGGCCCGCAACCCCTCGACGTCGTCCGCCAGGCGGGTGACCAGCTCCTCCGGCAGGAAGCGCGACAGCGAGGCCCGCCGGCCGGCCTCCCGGACGGCCGAGACGGCGAGCACTGCCAGCAGCGTCGCCCCGAGCGCGACCAGCACCCAGATCGTCAGCGCGACCCGCGAGACCTGGGCCCGGCGCGCCTCCATCAGCGCCGCCTCCTGCTGCTCCATCTGCCGCAGCAGGCCCCGGATCTCGTCCATCAGCGGCTTGCTCGGGCCGCCCGCCAGGGCCCGCGCGACGGCGTCCCGCCCGTCGCGCAGGGACAGGTCCACCGTGGCCGCGAGATCGGCGCGCTTGGCGGCGATCAGGCCGCGCAGCCGCTCGGCCCGCGCCCGCTGCTCGGGAGCATCGCGCACCAGGGCCTCGAGCTCCTCGAACTCGTCGGCGATCATCGCCTCGCTCGCCGCGAAGGCGTCCAGGAATCGGGCGTCGCCGGTCAGCAGGAAGCCGCGCTGCTGCGTCTCGGCCTCCTGCACGGCCGAGAGGAGGTGGCCGAGCTGCGCGTCCACCATGACGGTGTGGCGGACCGCCTCGGTACCCTGGTGCTGGTACACGAACGCGCCGAGCGCGATCAGCATCATGCCGATCAGCGCCGCGAAGCCGGCGCTCATCCGGACGGCGCCCGGGCTGCGGAGGAGGCGGAGGCGGCGCACGTCCCGTCGTTTCCTTCCCGAACACCTTCTCGCGGAGTCTTGCCCGAAGCCGTGAAGAACCGGTTCCTCGCGACGCGGCGGCCGGGCGATCCGCGCGAGAGCCGGACGGACCGGATGTCGAACGGGACCGGCCCGGGCCGGTTCCCCTGCCCCGGCGCCGCAGGACGCGGTCATGCGACAGCCGATTGATGGCTTCGCCATCTCCGATTTCGGCCATGCGGATGTCCGCGTCGCTCAGGCGCCGCGCGGGCTTGGCATTTCGGCTTCGCTCAAGCGCCGCGCGGGCTTGGGATCCGGGATCTGCTGCGATCACGCGGATCCCCGATCAGAGCCCGCGCAGGAAGCCCGCGAAGCGCATCAGCCCCTCGGGCCAGGGGCCGTGGCCGCTCTCGCCGTTCAGGTGCCCGGCCTCGCCCGCATCGACGAGCTCGGCGCCCCAGGAGGCCGCGAAATCCTCGGCCCGGTCATAGGCGGTCCAGGGATCGGAGCGGCTCGTGACCAGCAGGGCCGGGAAGGGCAGCGGCTCGCGGGGGATCGGCGCGAAGGCGCGCAGCAGGGCCGGCGCGTCCGGCCGCTCCACGTCCGGCAGCGCGACCAGGAAGCCGCCCCGCACGGCGCCCGGGGGCAGGAAGGGGGCGGCCTGGACCGCCGAAACCACCCCGAGGCTGTGCGCGACGAGCACGACCGGCCGCTCGGCCGCCCGCACCGCGGCGACGACCGCGTCGCGCCACGGCTCGGGCTCCGGGCGGTCCCAGTCCGGCATCCCCACCCGCCGCGCCGTGGAGAGCCGCTCCTCCCACCGGCTCTGCCAATGATCGGGCCCGGAATTGGTGTAGCCCGGGATGACGAGGATGTCGCAATCGGCGCTTCGCATGGTGCCCGAGCGATAGCGCGTGCGGGCGCAGCCGTCGAGGCGGGCTCACTCGGCCGCGAGGGCGAGCGGGCCGCCGACCTGACGGGCGAGGCCGGTCGAGGCGAGGTTCTTCAGCTTCGCCTCGATCTCGAAATCGCTCCAGGCGAGGTGGAGGGCCACGACGTCGTTCAGCGCCCGGTTCCACATCAGGTCGGAATGGGCCGCGAGCGCCCGGCCGCTCAGGCCCGCCGCCAGCAGCGCGGCGAAGTCCGGGAGGGCATCCGGGTCGTGGCCGACCAGCAGGTCCTCGCGCGAGACGCTGACGTGGCTCACCGGCCGCACGCCCCGCCAGGACTCCCGGATCCGGGCGATGCGCGGATCGTCCGGCGCGATGTAGTGGCCGCGGCTGTGGATCCAGTGGTGGTGGAGATCGAGGACCACCGGCACGAGGTCGCCGAGTTCCAGCACGTCGTCGAGCCCGAAGGAATCCTCGTCGTTCTCCACGGTGACGAGGTGGCGCGCCGCCTCGCTCACCCGCGGCAGGGTGGCGCGGAAACCCGCGAGGCCGGGCTCGCGGGCGCCGACATGGATGTTCACGTGGGCCCCGTGCGGGTGCCAGCCGGCGCCGTAGCCCATCATCGCCATGACCTCGGCGTGGTAGTCGAGTTCCGCGATGCCGTTGGCCAGGGCCGCCGGGTTGCGCGAGGCGAGGATGCAGAAGGGCCCCGGATGCATGCTGAGCCGCACGCCGCCCGCCCGCGCCGCCTCGCCGATTCCCGCGAGCCCCGCCTCGATGGACCGGCGGAAATCCGGGTCGGCGTAGAGGTCGCGCACCTCGGGATGGGTGTAGCCGGGCAGGATCGCGCTCGCGAGGCGCAGGAGCCGCTCCAGCGGCGGGCGCGCGGCGACCCAGCCGATCTGGCGCCGCAGGGCCGCGAGGTTGTGGCCCACGACCGCGGCCAGCTTGTCGCGGGCGCCGGCGGGGTCGAGCCGGCGCAGATGCGCGATGGTGACGCTGGTGACGTTCATCGCCAGCGCCGCCTCCTTGGCGGCCTTGAGCGTCGGGTGGGTGCCGGGCGCTTCGTCGGGGATGAACTTGCAGCAGAAGCCGAGGCGGGGGCTGTCGTCCGTCATGGGCCGACAACGCCGGGGCCCGGGCCGGGTTCGGGGCGCGGTCCGCCCGCGCCCCGGGAAATCGGCTCAGTGCGTCTGGATCGTCGGCCCGCCCGGGCGCGGCGTCGCGCCGCCCTGATCGGCCTGGCGCAGCTCGTCCGTGGCCGCGTGCGCCGCCGCGGAGGCCGCGTCCTGCGCTTGGTCGAGGGCGGATTCGACGAACTGGCGGCCGCGCTCGGTCGCCTCGCGGGCGTAGCGCAGGCCCTGGTCGCGCACCTCGTCCGCCCAGGCGCCGACCGTCTCGTCCTCGCGGCGCGTGCGCGGCAGGAGGGCGCCGATCATCAGGCCGGCGGCCAGGCCGACCACGCCGACGAGGAGCGGGTTCTCGCCCACGAAGCGCTCGACCGCGCTCTGGCCGCGGGAGATCTGCGCCGAGCTCCGCTCGCGCAGGTCGGCGTAGCGCCGGGCGCCGGACTCGATCGCGTCGTTGGCGTAGTCGCGGGCGCGGTCGAGGGTCTCCGAGCCGCCCTGCTGGAAGCTGCCATAGGCCTGGCTGGCGCGCTGGTGGGCCTGCGAGACCGCGTCGCTCGCCGTCCGCCGCAGGCGCTCGGCCGCGGCGTCGGCGGCCTGCCGGATCTGCTCGGCGGTCTGACCGGCGGTGTCGCCGACCTTCGCGGCGAAGTCCGAGGCTTGGCTCGAGGCTTGGCTCGAGGCTTGGCCCGTGCCTTGGCCCGTGCCTTGGCTCGAGGCTTGGCCGGTGCCTTGGCCCGGTGCCTGTCCGCCGGCCGTCCCGGCCTGCGCCCGGGCGGTGTCGTGGTCCTGGTGGAGATTGCGCTCCGGCCCGGCGCCCGGGACGTGGGCGGAGGGGGCGTCCGGAGTTGCGGGCTTGATGGTGTGGTCGGCCATGTCGTGCATCCTTGTCGTGCAGCCTTGGCTTGCGGGCGCGGTCCGGCCCGCGTCAGATCTGCGCGGCCTCCGGACGGGCAACCCCGTCGGCGGCCGGGTGGTCGGTCGGGCGGTCCGGGTCGTAGATGCGCACGGCGCCGTCGTTCAGCACCGGCACCGTCGCGGCGCGCGCCGCCGTCGCTTCCTGGTGGAGGCGGCGGCGATTCTCCTCGGAGACGCGGTGCAGCAGCCAGCCGACGCCTGCCACGATCAGCATCACGGGCACCGGGTTGCGCCGAACCGCCGCCAGCGCCCCGTCGTAGAGGCCGCTCATCGGCGACTGGCGCACCGTGCCGAGCATCTCGTCGACGATGCTGGCGGGCGACAGCCGGTCCTGGATGCGGTCGATCGTGTGATCGAGCCGGGCCCGGGTCTGCTCGATCTCCTGTTCGAGCTCCGAGATCGACTGGGTCATCCGGACACCCTCTCGGACAGGACTCGCGCGTCCTGGCGCACTTGGCGGGTCGTGCGGGTGGGCGTGAGGGTCGAGAGCGACATCGCGCGGCTGCCCGCCAGGGCGAGGCCCACCGCCACGACCAGGAACACGCCGCCCACGATGAGGGCGGCGAGCGCCTCGGAATGGACCAGGGTGGCCAGCCACTTCACCAGCGCGTCGACCAGGACCAGCAGCGCGACGACCGCGAAGACCGCCGCCCCCACCACCATGCCGAGCCCGAGGAACAGCGTCCTCAGATTGTTCGACATCTCGGTCCGGAAGAGGGCGATCTCCTTGCGGGCGAGGTCGGTGGTCTCGCGCAGGGCCTCCGCGAGGAGACCCTGGATGCTGCCATTGCTCGGTTCAGCCATCGCCGCCTCCGTCAGACAGGGCCACGCCCGCCCGCCCGGCGCTCGGCCGCGAAGGCCTCGCGGCCCGGCATGGCATGGCGCGGATGGGCCGAGGACTTGATGAAGCGCGCCGCCAGGAAGCCGGTCACGAAGGTGGCGATCGCCACGGCGGCCGGGCGGCGGCGCGCCGCGGCCTCGATGTCGCTGTAGAAGTCCTCGAAGCTGCGCTCGCGGATCGAGCCGGAGAGCTGCTCCAGGCCCTCCGCGGCGCTGTCGAAGAAGGCCCGCACGTTCGGCTGGCTCTCCAGGCCCTTGCCCGATTCCCTGAGAGCTCGGGCGAAATCCTCGACCGATTGCGCCGCGTCGTCCTTGCGCCGCGCGACGTAGCCGGTGACCTGCTCGCGCGCCGCGTCGACCAGGCCGTAGCCGCGCTCCACCGCGACGTCGCCGAGCTGGCGCACGTCGTCGCGCAGGCCCGTCCAGCCGGCCGGATGGTCCGCGCCCGGCCCCGGCCCGGCCTGATGCTGCCCGTTCTGATAACCCGCGCTCATCACCCAAGACTCCTTGAGACATCATCATGGCGCGTCGGACGCCCGCCCGGCGCGGTCTACGATTGAGCGAGTAACCGCAGCCGGGTCGCCCGGTTCCGCTGCGGATGCAAGGCCCGTTCTCGTCCGGCCCGCGGCCGCGCCGCAGCGCGGCGAAACCGGGGCGATTCCTGTGGAGCGCCGTGCCCGGCGGAAAGCGCCGCCGTGCAACCGATGCGTTCCGCGAGGGTTGACCAAGGGCCGCGGATCGCGCTTGCATTCCGCGCATCCTACGCTCGCGCCGTGAGGGAGGGGCCGGGGCCCGGAACCCTCCCCCGCTCAGGGAGTCCGTAACCGCCGTGTCACGCCTGATCATCGTCTCGAACCGCGTCGCCGTCCCGGAAGCGGGATCGAAGGCCGTCGCGGCGGGCGGCCTCGCGGTCGCGTTGAAGGAAGCGTTCACCGCGTATCGGGGGCTGTGGTTCGGGTGGAGCGGTAAGATCGCCGAGCAGCCCTCGGGCGCGCCGGCCATCGCGGATCGCGGCCGCGTGCGCTACGCGGTGATGGACCTCTCGCCCCAGGATCACCGGGAATATTACAGCGGCTTCGCCAACCGGGCGCTCTGGCCGATCATGCACTACCGGCTCGGCCTCGCCGCCTACTCGCGGGCCGACTACGCGGGCTATCAGCGGGTCAACCGCATCTTCGCGCAGGCCCTGGCCGGCCTGATCGAACCCGGGGACCTGATCTGGGTGCACGATTACCACCTGATCCCCCTCGCCTCGGAGCTGCGTGGCCTCGGCGTGGCCAATCCGATCGGCTATTTCCACCACATCCCGTGGCCCTCGGGCGAGGTGTTCAACACGCTCCCGGCCTCGAACGAGCTGCTGCGGGCGGTGGCCGATTACGACCTGATCGGCCTCCAGACCGAGTGCGACGTCCACAATCTCTCGCGCAACCTCGTCGACGAGCTGCGGGCGATCCCGCTCGGCGGCGGCTCGCTGATGGTGGATGGGCGGCGCACCCGCATCCGCAGCTTCCCGATCGGCATCGACGTCGAGGGCTTCCGGCAGGCGGCGGACCGGGCCGGCATGAACCGGACGGTGCGGGACACGATCGCCGGGCTTCGCACGCGCAAGTTGCTGATCGGCGTCGACCGGCTCGACTATTCCAAGGGCGTGCCGGAGCGGATGGAGGCGGTGGAGCGCTTCTTCGCCTCCAACCCCGACCAGCGCGGCAACGTCGTCTTACTGCAGATCGCCCCGAAATCGCGCACTGAGGTGCCCGAGTACGAGCAGCTCAGCCGCGACGTGAACGAGGTCCTGGGCAACATCAACGGCTCGCTCGGCGAGCCGTCCTGGACGCCGATCCAGTACGTCACCAAGGCCTATCCGCGGGCGGTGCTGGCGGGCCTGTACCGGGCGGCGCGGGTCGGCCTGGTGACGCCGATGCGCGACGGGATGAACCTCGTCGCCAAGGAATACGTGGCGGCCCAGAGCGAGGACGATCCGGGCGTGCTCGTCCTGTCGAAATTCGCCGGCGCGGCGCGCCAGCTGCCCGAGGCGCTGCTGGTCAACCCCTACGACCGGTTCGAGGTGGCGGAGGCGATCCGGGCCGCCCTCTACATGCCCAAGGCCGAGCGGCTGGAGCGCTGGAAGCCGATGGTCGAGCGGCTCGGCCGCGAGGACGTGGATTGGTGGGCCCGCACCTACCTGACCGAGCTCGAAGCCTTCCGCACCATCGAGCGCGAGCCGCCGACGGCCGCCGAGGCGGCGCAGTAGCCGCGGGACGCGGCGCTCAGGAATCCTGCACATCCTGCCGGCAGCGGAGCGGATCGGTCTCGCGCAGCAGGTTCTCGCCCATGAAGGCCACGAAGGCGGCGAGCTTGGGCGAGGGGTGGCGGCTCGCCGGCCACAGGATGTGGAAGGCGCCGACCTCGCGCAGGTGATCGCGAAGGACGGCGACGAGCGCGCCGCGCCGCAGGAACCGCTGCACCGCGAAGAGCGGCAGGCAGGCGAGGCCGAACCCCTCCTCGGCGAGGCAGAGCTGCGGTTCCAGGGTGCTCGCCACCGCGGTCACCGGCAGGGCGAGGTCGAGATCCGCGCCGTCCCGCACCAGGGGCCAGCGCTGCAGCTTGCCCGTCGTGGGATAGCGGTGGTGCAGGCAGGCATGGGCGAGCAGGTCCTCCGGCGCGCGCGGCGTGCCGCGGGCCGCGAGGTAGTCGGGCGAGGCGACGATCCGGTGCGAGAAGGCGCCGAGCCGGCGCATCATCAGCCGCGAGTCGCGCGCCTCGCCGGTGCGGATCACGGCGTCGAAGCCCTCCTCGATCACGTCCACCAGCCGGTCGGTGAAGTCGAGATCGAGGGTGATCTCCGGATAGGCCCGCATGAAGGCCATCACCGCCGGCATCATCAGCATGCCGATCAGGGGCAGGCTGACGCGCAGCGTCCCGCTCGGGGCGCGCCGGGTCCGGGAGAGTTCGATCTCGGCGGCCTCGATCTCGGAGAAGATGCGCCGGCAGCGGTCGAGGAACATGGCGCCCTCCGGGGTGAGCGTGAGCGAGCGCGTGGAGCGGTGGAAGAGCCGGACCGCGAGCCGATCCTCCAGCCGCGCCACCGCCTTGCCCACCGCCGAGGCGGAGAGGCCGAGCCGCGCCGCGGCCGGCGCGAACCCGCCCGCCTCGGCCGTCTGCACGAAGGCGTTGAGTGCGCCGAGATGCTCCATGGGGCCCCCCCGATTGCGGACGCGGATGTCCGCGATGTCGGGAATTCTAGCCTCATTCCGCAGGGTCAGCGAGGCCCCTACCCTCCCGGGCCATGAGAACGCCCCCTGCCTCCCACCCCTCCCGCGGCGAGGGCCTGCCGCTCCCGGGCCTCCTCGCCCTCGCCATGGCGGGTTTCATCACCATCCTCACCGAGGCGTTGCCGGCCGGCCTGCTGCCGCAGATCGGCGCGGATCTCGCCGTCTCCGAGGCCGTCGCCGGGCAGTTCGTCACGGTCTACGCCGCCGGCTCGCTCCTCGCCGCCATCCCGGTGACCGCGGCGACGCGGCCGCTGCGGCGGCGCCCGCTGCTGATCGCCGCGATCGCGGGCTTCGCCGTCGCCAACACCGTGACGACCCTGTCCGGCTCCTACGCCCTGACCCTCGCGGCGCGCGCGGTCGCCGGCATCTCGGCGGGGCTGCTCTGGGCGCTCCTGGCCGGTTACGCGGCCCGGATGCTGCCCGAGGCCGCGCGGGGCCGCGCCATCGCGGTCGCCATGGCCGGCACGCCGCTGGCGCTGTCGATCGGCATCCCGGCCGGCACCTTCCTCGGCGCCCTGATCGGCTGGCGCGCCTGCTTCGGCCTGGTGACGGGGCTCAGCGGGATCCTGATCGTCTGGGTTCTGGCCGCCCTGCCCGATCCTCCCGGACAGGCGGCCGGCCGCGGGCTGCCGCTCTCCCGCGTGGCGTCCATGGCCGGGATCCGGCCGGTCCTCGCCGCGACGCTGACCTTCGTGCTCGCGCACACCATCCTCTACACCTACATCGCGCCGTTCCTCGACGCGGCGGGGCTCGGCGCCCGCACCGATCGCGTGCTGCTCGTCTTCGGCGCGGCCTCGGTGCTCGGCCTCGGCATCGTCGGCCTCCTCGTCGATCGCCGGTTGCGGACGCTGACGCTCCTCAGCACGGCCCTGTTCGGCCTCTCGGCGCTGGGTCTCGCCCTCGGCGGCGGCGCGGCGCTCCTGATCGCGGCGGTCGCCGCCTGGGGCCTCGCCTTCGGCGGCGCCGCGACGCTGTTCCAGACGGCCCTCAGCCGGTCCGCCGGGGATGAGGCGGACGTCGCGCAGGCGATGCTGGTGACGACCTGGAACCTCGCCATCGCGGGGGGCGGCCTGCTCCTGGAGCGGGTCGGCGCCCAGGGCCTGCCGCCGGCGCTCATGATCCTGCTCGTCCCGAGCTTCCTCGTCGTCCTGCGCGCCCGGCACCACGGCTTCCCGCCGGCCGCGCCACCCTCACCCCTCGAAGGAGCGTGACATGTCCGAGACCTCGCTGATCCTGCGGCTCGACCGCGTCATCGACGGCGCCCTGGCGGCCGAGCGCATCGTCGGCGCCGTCGTTCTGGTGGGCCGGGACGGAGAGACCGTCTACGCCCGCGCCGCCGGGCTCGCCGACCGCGAGGCGGCGGCGCCGATGCGGCCGGACACGATCTTCCGGCTCGCCTCCGTGTCGAAGCCCTTCGTGGCCGCGGCCGCGCTGGCCCTGGTGGCGCAGGGTCGGCTCGCGCTCGACCGCCCGATCACCGAGTGGCTGCCGGATTTCGCGCCGCGCCACGAGGGGCGGCCGGCGCGCATCACGCTCCGCCACCTCCTCAGCCACGCCTCGGGGCTCGGCTACGGCTTCCTCGAATCCGCGGACGGGCCGCTGCACCGAGCCGGCGTCTCGGACGGGATGGATCGCTGCGGCCTGACCCTCGCGGAGAACCTGCGCCGCCTCGCGGGCGTGCCGCTGCTGTTCGCGCCGGGCACCGGCTTCCGCTACGGGCTCGGCCTCGACGTCGCCGGGGCCCTGGTGGCGGCCGCGACCGGCCTGACGCTGCCGGAGGCGGTGCGCCGCCTCGTCGCCGAGCCCCTGGGCCTGCGCGACACCGGCTTCGCCCTCGGCGACGCCTCCCGCCTCGCCGCCGCCTACGCGGACGGGGTGCCGCTCGCGCGCCGGATGCGCGAGCCGGACACCCTGCACTTCGGGCCGGGCCTGGCCGGCATCGCGATGGATCCGGCCCGCATCTTCGATCCGGAGGCCTTTCCGTCCGGCGGCGCCGGGATGGTCGGCACGGCCGCGGAGGTGATGCGCCTCCTGGAGGCCCTGCGCCGGGGCGGCGCGCCGCTGATGCCGCCCGACCTCGCGGCGGAGATGGGCCGCGACCAGGTCGCCAAGATCGACCTCGAAGGCTCGCCCGGCTGGGGCTACGGGCTCGGATTCGCGGTGCTGCGCGATCCGCGGGCGGCGGGGGTCGCGGAGACGCCCGGGACGTGGCGCTGGGGCGGCGTCTACGGCCACAGCTGGCTCGTCGACCCGGCCCGCGGCCTCACGCTCGTGGCCCTGACCAACACCGCCCTCGAGGGCATGTGGAGCAGCGGGCGCTTCGCGCTCGACCTCGGCCGGGCGATCGCGGCGGCCCCGTGACCGGCCGTGGGCGCCGCCCGATCGATCCCGGCCGCGCGGCGCTTGAGCGAAGCCGACATCCGCATGGCGAAGCCATCCGTCGAATGTCGCATGCCAAAGCCCGCGCGGCGCTTGAGCGAGGCCCAAAGCCGCCATCCCGAAGGGATGAAGCGGGTTTGGTATGCCAAGCCCGCGCGGCGCTTGAGCGAAGCCGACATCCGCATGGCGAAGCCATCCGTCGGATGTCGGATCACTCGGCCGCCTGCCGGATCGGCATGAACCCGATCGGCTGGCGCTGCGGTCCCTCCTGCTTGAGGGTGCGCAGCATCGTCTCGTAATCCTGCTCCATCTCGGGCGTCACCGAGGGGCGCGTCTCGTGCAGCGCGGCCTCGAAATGCGCCCGCGTCACCTCGCTCGCCGCGAGGTCCGCCCGCAGCGCCATCAGGCCGGCCCGGCGGGTGAGGTCCTCCAGGTCCGCCCCGGTGAAGCGCACGGTGCGGGCCGCGAGGTCGTCGAGGTCGACGTCGCGGGCGAGCGGCATCCCGCGGGTGTGGATGCCCAGGATGTGGCGGCGGCCCTCCGCGCTCGGCACCGGCACGTAGACGAGTTCGTCGAAGCGGCCCGGCCGCAGCAGGGCCGGATCGACCAGGTTCGGCCGGTTGGTGGCGGCGATCACCACCACGCCCTGCAGCTCCTCCAGCCCGTCCATCTCGGCCAGGATCGTGTTGACCACCCGCTCGGTCACGGCGGGCTCGCCGAGGCCGCCGCCGCGCACCGGCGCGAGCGAGTCGATCTCGTCGATGAAGATCACGGTCGGGGCGACCTGCCGGGCCCGGGCGAACAGGCGCGAGACCTGCTGCTCGGATTCGCCGTACCATTTCGAGAGCAGGTCCGAGGACTTCGTCGCCACGAAATTCGCCGAGGCCTCCCGCGCCACCGCCTTGGCGAGCAGCGTCTTGCCGGTGCCGGGCGGCCCGAACAGCAGGAAGCCCTTGGCCGGCCGGATGCCGATGCGCCGGAACGCCTCCGGGTTCTTGAGGGGCAGTTCCACGCCCTCGCGCAGGCGGGTCTGGACGTCGCCGAGCCCGCCGACGTCGTCCCAGCCGACATTCGGCACCTGGATCATGATCTCGCGCAGCGCCGAGGGCTGGACCCGCTTGAGGGCGTTGAGGAAATCCTCGCGGCAGACCTGCAGGGTCTCGAGGATCTCCGGCGGGATCCCCTCCTTCAGGTTGATCTGCGGCAGCACGCGCCGCAGCGCGTCCATGGCCGCCTCGCGGGCGAGCGCCGCGAGGTCGGCCCCCACGAAGCCGTAGGTGGTGCGGGCGATCTCGTCGAGGTCGACGGTGTCGCCGAGCGGCATGCCGCGGGTGTGGATGGTCAGCACCTCGCGCCGGCCCGGCTCGTCGGGCACGCCGATCACGATCTCGCGGTCGAAGCGGCCGGGCCGGCGCAGGGCCTCGTCGATCGCGTCGCGCCGGTTCGTCGCCCCGATCACCACGATGTTCTGGCGCGGCTCCAGCCCGTCCATCAGGGTGAGGAGCTGGGCGACGATGCGGCGCTCCACCTCGCCGCGGGCCTCCTCGCGCTTCGGCGCGATCGAGTCGATCTCGTCGATGAAGATGATCGCGGGCGAATTGCGCTGCGCGTCGGAGAAGATCTGGCGCAGGCGCTGCTCGGATTCCCCGTACTGGCTGCCCATGATCTCCGGGCCGGCGATGTGGAAGAACTGCGCCTCGGTCTCGTTGGCGACCGCGCGGGCGAGCAGGGTCTTGCCGGTGCCGGGCGGGCCGTAGAGGAGCACGCCCTTGGGCGGGTCGATGCCGAGACGCTGAAACAGCTCGGGGTGGCGCAGCGGCAGCTCCACCATCTCGCGCACCTGGTCGACGGTGCTGCCGAGCCCGCCGATGTCGTCGTAGGTGACGTCGGCGCGCCGCGCCTCCTTGGGCTCCTCGTAGATCGGCCGCAGGTCGATCTCGGTCTCGGCCGTGACCTGCACGATGCCGCGCGGCTGGGTCGAGACCACGACCAGGCGGATCTCCTGAAGGCCGTAGGCCGGCAGGTTGAACATCGAGCGCAGCTCGGGCGGCACGTCGTCGTGGCCCATCCGCGACTGCACCGAGGTCGAGATCACGTCCCCGGCCATCAGCGGCCGCCGGAAGAAGGTGCGGCGCAGGGCCTCGGCCGAGCCCTGCAGGCGCAGGTTCTTCTGGGCCGGGGCGAGCACGACGCGGTTCGCGGGCCGCACCTCGGCGCGCTTGATCTCGACGTGGTCGCCCGAGCTCACCCCCGCATTGACGCGCTGGAGGCCGTCGAGGCGGATGATGCTGAGGCCCTCGTCCTCGGCGCCGAGGGCGATGGCGAGCGCCGTGGTGTGGCGCTTGCCGACGATCTCGATCGGGTCGCCCTCCTGCAGGTGCAGGCTGCGGAGAACCGCCGCGCCCACCCGGGCGACACCGCGCCCCACATCCTGCGCCCGCGCATTCGCCACCTGCGCGCGCACGCTGCCCGTGTCTTCCGCCATCCCGATCCGCCTCTCGCTGCGCGGGCGCCCGGGCGCACGCGGCGCCGGGCGGGGAGCTCGCCCGTCCGCGGGGGGCCCCGTTCGGCGGGAGAACGCGGGGGCCGCGCGGATTGTTCGGCGCGCGGCGAATCGCGCCCGCTCAGCCGTAGAGGGTGAGGATTCCGAGGTCGCCGATGCGGTCGTCCGGGAGCAGGCCGCGCAGGGTCGCGGTGACGGCGTAGCCCGTCGCGGTCCGGGCGAATTCGTAGAGGTGGTAGCCGGCGCAGTGGCTCAGCGCGCCGCCGCGGGCCGAGGCGGAAGGCGCCCCGATCACCGGCACGCGCCGCCCGTCCGGCCCGATCACGAAGGCGACCGAGCCGACGTGGTTGTGGCCGTGCAGGACGAGGTCCGCGCCGACCCGGCGGATCATCGCCTCGACGGCGGACGCGTCGGTCAGGTTGCGCCCGGGCAGGGCCCCGCCGACATGGGGCGGGTGGTGGATCATCACCACGCGGCAGGGCGCCTCCGGCTCGCGGGCGAGGCTGCCGAGCAGCGCTTCGGCCGCCGCGATCTGGCGGGTTCCGAGCCGGCCGCTCGCCACGAAGGGCGCGGTCGGGATCGCCGAGGACAGCCCGACCAGGGCGAGCGGCCCGCGGCGGCGCAGGTAGGGGAAGGCGCGCTCGCCTCCGGCATCGTCCCGCGTCCAGGGGCCGACCGCGTCGAGGAGCCCGTCGAGGGAGCCGCGCACGTAGGCGTCGTGGTTGCCCGGCACGAAGCTCACCGCCTCGGGCCCGCCCAGCGCCTCCAGGAACATCCGGGCGGTCTCCCACTCGCTCGGCAATCCGATGTTGCAGAGGTCGCCCGTGCAGGCGATGTGGTCGGGCGCGGCCGCCCGCAGGTCGGCGACCAGCGCCTCCAGCACCGCCATGTCGTGCGTCAGCTTGCGGCCGCGGCTCCAGTTCACCCAGCCGGTCGCGCGCTTGCTGAGCAACTGGCGCAGGCGCGGGCGCGAGAGCGGCCCGACATGGGGATCGGTGAGGTGGGCGAGGCGGAACATCGCGACGGCGAACGCGGGGGCGCCTCCGGTGGCGGCCCGGAACGACTCCCCGCCGCCGGGCGGCTTATGACCAAGGCCGCGCGGCGCCGCAAGCGCCCGCGGCGCCCGCACGCCCCGCCGCGACGCGCGGATCGGGGCCCGCGCGAGGTTGCGCCCTGCACTCAGGGGGCGCTAGACGGCGGGCTCCGGAAGCGGGATACGGCGGGTGGGGTCCGAGTCGGTCCCCCGCGGCGCCGGCTCCCCGCGGCCTCGCCCGAGGTCCGCCGCAGCGTCATCTCATGAGCCCTGTCCTCCGCACCGGCCGCCTTCCCACCGGCTGTCCCGGCGGTCCGTCCGCCCCTTCCCGCGAGCGTGGGCCGGAGCGGGGCGCCGGATGAGCGCCCCCGCCATGCCGTTCCTGCTGCGGGCCTACCATCACGGGCTCCTCGCCCTCGAACCGGCCCTGATCGGCCTGCTGGCCTGGCGCCGCCGCAAGGGCAAGGAGGATCCGGAGCGGCTGCCCGAGCGCGTCGGGCGCGCCGGCAAGCCGCGCCCCGCCGGGCCCCTCGTCTGGGCGCACGGCGCCAGCGTCGGCGAGGCCCTGATGCTGCTGCCGCTCGTCGACCGCCTCGCCCGCCGCGGCTTCACGGTGCTGGTCACCTCCGGCACCCGAACCTCGGCCGACCTCGTCGCCGCCCGCCTGCCCGCGGGCGCCCTGCACCAATTCGCACCCCTGGACGCGCCGCGCTACGTGGCGCGCTTCCTGGACCATTGGCGGCCGGACCTCGCCATCGTGGCGGAATCGGAACTGTGGCCGAACACCATCCTGGCCCTCGATGCCCGCCAGGTGCCCCTGATCCTCGTCAACGGCCGCATGTCGGAGCGCTCCGCCCGGGGCTGGGCCCGGCTGCCGGCCTTGGCGCGGGCGGTGCTCTCGCGCATCGCGATCTGCCTCGTCCAGACCCGCGAGGAGGCCGAGCGCTTCCTCCGGCTCGGGGCGCCGCGGGTCGTCGTGTCCGGGAACCTGAAATTCGACGCCCCCGCCCCGCCGGCCGACCCGCAGGCCCTGGCCCAGTTCTCGGCGATGCTGGCCGGGCGGCCGGTCTGGCTCGCGGCCAGCACGCATCCGGGCGAGGAGGCGGGCATCATCGCGGTCCATCGGCGCCTCGCCGCGCAGCGCCCCGGCCTGATCACCCTCGTCGTGCCGCGCCATCCGCGCCGCGGCGCCGAGATTGCCGCGGCGGGCCGCGCCGCCGGCCTGCGCGTCGCGCTGCGCAGCCAGGGCGGCCTGCCCGACGCGCGCACCGATCTCTACGTCGCCGACACGATCGGGGAGCTCGGCCTGTTCTACCGCCTCGCGCCCGTCGCCTTCATCGGCGGATCCCTGGTCGAGCGCGGCGGCCAGAACCCGATCGAGCCGGCCCGGCTCGACACCCCGATCCTGCACGGGCCCCATGTCCGGAACTTCGCCCAGGCCTACGCGGTGCTGGGACAGGCCGGGGCCGCCTTGGCGGTGGCCGACGAGGACGCCCTCGCGGAGGCCCTGGGCCGGCTCCTCGCCGACCCGGCGCGCCGCGCCGCGATGGCGGCGGCCGGGCGCCGCGCGGTGACGGCCTGCGGCGGCGCCCTCGACCGGACCATGGCGGCCCTCGAACCCTTCATCTGCCAGATGAAGATCAGCGGCCGGTTCGGCTGAGGATGCGGGCCCCGGACTTCTGGTGGCGCGATCCGCCTTCCCTGCCGGCCCGGCTGCTCGCGCCAGTCGGGGCGCTCTACGGCGCCGCCGCGGCGCGGCGAATGGCCCGGCCTGGCGCGCCGGCCCCCTGCCCGGTCGTCTGCGTCGGCAACGTCACCCTGGGCGGGGCCGGCAAGACCCCGACCGCCCTGGCGCTCGCGGCCCTGCTGCGGGAGCTCGGCGCGCGCCCCGCCTTCCTGAGCCGGGGCTACGGCGGGTCCCTGCCGGGGCCGCTGCGCGTCGATCCCGCCGCCCACGGCGCCGCCGAGGTCGGGGACGAGCCCCTGCTCATCGCCCGCGCGGCGCCCACCATCGTCGCCCGGGACCGCCCGGCCGGCGCCGCGGCCTGCGCGGCCGCCGGCGCCGACGTGATCGTGATGGATGACGGGCTGCAGAACCCGTCCCTGCGCAAGGATTGGTCCCTGGCCGTCTTCGACGCCGGGGTCGGCATCGGCAACGGCCTGCCCTTCCCGGCCGGGCCGCTGCGGGCGCCGCTCGGCGCCCAGTGGCCCCTCGTCTCGGCCGTGCTGGTGATCGGGGACGCGGCGCAGGGTCGCCCGCTCCTCGCGGCGGCGGCGGCGCGCGGCCTGCCCGCCCTGCGCGGGCGGCTCGCGCCGGACGCGGCGGCCGCCGCGGCGCTGCGCGGCCGCCCCGTCCTCGCCTTCGCGGGGATCGGCCGGCCGGACAAGTTCTTCGAGAGCCTGCGCGCGGTCGGGGCGGAGCTGCGCGGGACGCGCGCCTTCCCGGACCATCACGCCTACCGGGCGGGGGAGATCGCGGCGCTGGAGCGGGAGGCGACGCGGCGGGGCCTGACCCTCGTCACCACCGAGAAGGACCGCGTGCGCCTGCCCGCCGCCATGGCGGTGGCGGTGCTGCCGGTGCGGCTCGCGCTCGCGCCGGACGACGCGGCGCTCCTGCGCGCGCGCCTCGCGGCCCTGCTGAGGGGGCGGGCCGGGCCCTGAGCGGTCAGGGCCGCCCCGTCTCCCGCAGCCGCTGCATCACCGCCTCCGGCCCGGCATAGGCCTCCTGGCGGGCCACGCTCCAGTAGCGCAGGTCGTCGAGGGCGATCTCCGCGCCGGTCACCGCGCAGCGCACGAAGCGGCCCGGGCGCACCACCCTCAGGTTGCTGTCGCCGTACTCGACCACCGCCTCGCCCGTTCCGCCCCGATCCATCCGTCCCAGCATCGCGTCCTCCGGTCCGATCCCCGCGTGTAGGACGCCGCGGCCCGGCTGTCGACGGAGGCCGCGCCGGCTCACAGGCGGTAGCGGATCTGGTCGGTCCAGAACCGCTCCAGGCGGGCCAGCGACTGGTTCAGGCGGACGAAATCGTCCTCCGAGATGCCGCCGATCGGCTGGATCGTCCGGGCGTGCTTGTCGTAGAGGCCGCGCACGATCTCGTGCACCTCCCGGCCCTTATCGGTCAGGCTGATCCGCACCGAGCGCCGGTCGGTCTTCGAGCGGGCGTGGTGCAGGTAGCCGGTCTCGACCAGCTTCTTCACGTTGTAGGAGACGTTCGAGCCGAGATAGTAGCCGCGGGTGCGCAGCTCGCTCGCGGTCAGCTCCTTGTCGCCGATATTGTAGAGCAGCAGCGCCTGCACGCTGTTGACGTCCTCGCGGCCGCGGCGCTCGAACTCGTCCTTGATGACGTCGAGCAGGCGGCGGTGCAGCCGCTCGACGAGGTGCAGGGCCTCCAGGTATTGGTTGCGCACCACCGGCGCGGCTTCCGGGGCCCGGGCCTGCTCGGCCACCTTCAACGCCTGGTTCTTCATGGTTTCGCCTCTCTGTACTGCCTGCTGGGCGGTGTTGTCCGCTCCGCTTATGCAGCCAACCTAGGAGGCCCCCGTGAATGTGGGTTTAAACGATACGCTAAATTCTCGATTTACCGATGTGGGTAAATCGACGATAAAGCCGCCGGTCGCGGCCCCGGCGTCCCCGGTCACCGCATCTCGCGCGAGGCGAGCCAGGATACGGTGAAGTAGAGGACGACGATCGTCCCGTCGAAGGCAAGGTTCGGCACACTCATCGGCAGGAGCTGCGGGGTGAGCAGCGCCAGCACGAAGGCCGAGGTCGCGGCGAGCAGCCAGACGACGCCGCCCCAGGCGGTGCCGAGCCAGAGCCCGACCGCGGCCAGGAGGTCGATCACCCCGAAATAGATGATGACCGCCTGACGCCCCACCGGGGCGCCCTCGAAGGGCTGGGCGCCGGGCCGGGCGCCCAGGATCTCCGCCCAGGCGCTGAGGCCCTTGATCATCCAGATCACCGCGACCATGCGCATGAGCCAGATCAGCACCACGTCCCAGCGGGTGCCGGGCGGCTGAGGATTGCGCTCGATGCGGTCGCCCCCGTCCTCCGACAGGGCGAGGCCGCGCGAGGGGCCGCTGCGGGCCCTGGGGAGGCCGCGCATCTCAGGCGAACCGGGGCTCGTCGGGCAGGGGCGCGAAATGCGCCTCCACCGCCTCCGCCGTGACCGCCTCGAGGCGCTCGGGCCGCCAGCGCGGGGCGCCGTCCTTGTCGATCAGGGTGGCGCGCACCCCCTCGTAGAAGTCGTGTCCTTCGAGGATGCGGGTGACGATCCGGTACTCGGTCAGCATCGCCTCCGGGAAACTCATGGCGATGCCCCGGCGCATCTGCGCGAAGGCGACGGCGACGCTGGTGGGCGAGCGCGTGCGGATCGTGGCGGCGGCCTTGCCCGCGAAGCCGGAGCCCTCCCGCGCCGCCGCGTCGAGCCGGGCCAGCACCGCCGCCACGCTCTCGGCCGAGAAGCAGGAATCGATCACCTCGCGGGCGGCGTGGAGCGGCCCGGGCGGGGGCGCCTCGCTCTCGCCCAGCGCCGCCTCGACCGGCTCCCCCGCGGCGAGCCGCTCCGTGATCGCCTCGAAGGCGGGGGCCGGCGCCGCCCGCGTCGCGAGCCCGAAGGCGAGGCCGTCCCCCGGCCCGACCCGGTCGCCGGTGAGGGCGAGGTAGGTTCCGAAGGC
This sequence comes from Methylobacterium sp. CB376, assembly GCF_029714205.1. Lineage (NCBI taxonomy): Bacteria > Pseudomonadati > Pseudomonadota > Alphaproteobacteria > Hyphomicrobiales > Methylobacteriaceae > Methylobacterium > Methylobacterium sp. CB376. Next base: position 7,508,776 of record NZ_CP121648.1, read on the forward strand.
GCCCGGCAGGCGCGGCAGCGCGTAGGTCGCCCCGACATCCGGGAAGAAGCCGATCCCCACCTCCGGCATCGCGAACAGGTAGCGCTCCCCCGCGACGCGGTGCGCGCCGTGCAGCGACAGCCCGACGCCCCCGCCCATCACGATCCCGTCGATCAGCGACACGATCGGCTTGGGGTAGCGGTGGATCAGGGCGTTGAGCGCGTATTCCTCCCGCCAGAAGGCGTCGGGCGCCCGCGGGCCCCGCGCCCGCGCCTCGTCGTGGAGGTGCCGGATGTCGCCGCCCGCGCAGAAGGCGCGCCCGGCGCCGCGCAGCACGATGCGCGTCACCCCGGGATCCGCCAGCCACGCGTCGAGGGCGGCGCGCAGGCGCCGCACCATGCCGAGATCGAGCGCGTTGAGGGCCTGCGGGCGGTTGAGGGTGAGGCACCCCGCCGTCCCCCGCCGCTCGACCAGGACGTGGGTCTCCGCGTCGCCCGCCATATCGCCCGCCATCGGCATCCTTCCTGACCTGCTGGGGCCGTAAACCAGCCGCCGGGGAGTGCGTCAACGCGACGGGCGCGCCCGTTTGCTGCCTGCCATGCGGCCGGGGCCGTCCCGGACGGGTTCCGAGGCGGCGCGGGTCTGTGCTAGGGCTTCATGAGAAGAATGACAGCGGCCCGTGCCCGCGGGTCCGGGAGGTCTCGAATTCGATGTCGCAGATCCAGCCCTTCGTCCGGCCCCTCGCCCGCGACGCCGCCCGGACCGAGACCGCCCCCGGCCTGTCCCTGACCCAGCGGCCGCGCCGCAACCGCAAGGCGGAGTGGTCGCGCCGGCTCGTGCGCGAGACCGTGCTGACCCTCGACGACCTGATCTGGCCGCTCTTCGTCATCGAGGGCGAGCGCCGGCGCGAGCCGGTGCCCTCCATGCCGGGCGTCGAGCGGCTGAGCGTCGACGAGGCGGTGCGCGAGGCCGAGCGCGCGGCCGCCCTGCGGATCCCGGCCATCGCCTTCTTCCCCTACGTCGAGCCCTCGCTGCGGGACGAGACCGGCTCGGAGGCGCTCAACCGCAACAACCTCGTCTGCCGGGCGGTGCGGGCCGTGAAGGCGGCGGTGCCGGAACTCGGCGTGATCACGGACGTCGCCCTCGACCCCTATACCAGCCACGGCCATGACGGGCTCCTCGACGACACCGTGATCGTCAACGACGAGACCGTGGCGCTCCTGGTCGAGCAGAGCCTGATCCAGGCCGAGGCCGGCACCGACGTGATCGCCCCCTCCGACATGATGGACGGGCGCGTCGGCGCGATCCGCGCGGGGCTCGACCGCTCGGGCTTCCGCGACGTGCAGATCATGGCCTACGCGGCCAAGTACGCGAGCGCCTTCTACGGCCCGTTCCGGGACGCGATCGGCACCAGCGCGACGCTCAAGGGCGACAAGCGCACCTACCAGATGGACCCCGGCAACACCGAGGAGGCGCTGCGCGAAGTCGCGCTCGACCTGGAGGAGGGGGCCGATTCCGTGATGGTGAAGCCCGGCCTTCCCTACCTCGACATCATCCGGCGGGTGAAGGAAGGCTTCGGCGTGCCGACCTTCGCCTACCAGGTCTCGGGCGAGTACGCGATGATCGCGGCGGCGGCCCAGAACGGCTGGCTCGACGGCGAGCGCGCCATGATCGAGAGCTTGGTGGCCTTCAAGCGCGCGGGCGCGGACGGCATCTTCACCTATTTCGCGCCGCGGGTCGCGGAGCGCCTGCGGGCCGGGTGAGGACGGCCGTCATCCTCGCCGCGTCGGCGGTCGCCCTCGCGGCCTGCGCGCCCGACCTCGACCCCGCCCAGGAGCGGGTCTGCCGGCGCGTGCTGCCGACCCTGGTGGCGGAGGGCGGGCGGGCGCGGGTGCTCGGCGCCGCGCCCGGGCGCGCGCCCCGCAGCATCCGCATCGACTTCGTCGAGGAGCGCGCCGGGCGCCCGCCCCTCACCCGCTGGGTGGTGTGCCGCTTCTCGGAGATGAGCCGCGTCGATCTCGGCGGGGTGCTGAGCGACCGCGGCCAGGTCGGCGAGGCCGCCCTCTACCTCCTCAAGCACTACTACCTCGACACGCCCGACGCGGCGGCGGCCGAGCCCGCCCCCGGCTGACGCCGCGGCCGGGCGATCGCCCCTGGCCGGTGGGCCGTGCCGACGCGCGCATCGACTCCGCGGGCGGCCGGGATCATTCTGACGGCGGGAATCGCCGCGGATGCGGCGCCGAGCGCGAGGGCGTATCTTGAGCGAACCCTACGTCATCGGCCCGGACGACGTCGCCCGGGCCGCCGAGACCATCCGGGGCCACGTGCTGCGCACGCCGCTGGTGCCGGCGCCGCGCCTGTCGGAGGTCACCGGCGCCCGGGTCTTCGTCAAGCACGAGAACATGCAGGCGACCGGGGCCTTCAAGGAGCGCGGCGCGGCGAACCGCCTGAGCCGGCTCGACGCCGACGAGCGCCGCCGCGGCGTGGTGGCGATGTCGGCCGGCAACCACGCCCAGGCGGTGGCCTATCACGCGAGGCGCCTCGGCATCCCGGCCACGATCGTGATGCCGGCCACGACCCCCCTCGTGAAGGTCGAGAACACCCGCGCCCACGGCGCCACCGTGCTCCTGGAGGGCGAGACGCTGGTCGAGGCGGCCGAGACCGCCCGCGACCTCGTCGAGACGCGGGGCCTCGTCCTGGTCCACCCCTACGACGACCCGGCCGTGATGGCCGGCCAGGGCACGGTCGCCCTGGAGATGCTGGAGGATGCGCCCGACCTCGACTGCCTCGTGGTGCCGATCGGCGGCGGCGGGCTGATGGCCGGGATGGCGGTCGCCGCCTCCGCCCGGCCGGACCTCGACCTCTACGGCGTCGAGGCGGCGTTCTACCCCTCCTTCCTCAACGCGATCGACGGCGGCGCGCGCCCGATCGGCGGGCCGACCCTGGCGGAGGGCATCGCCGTCAAGACGGTCGGGCGGTTCACCCTGCCGATCATCCGCGACCGGGTGCGGGAGATCCTCCTCGTCGGCGAGCCCGAGATCGAGCGCGCGGTGCACGACTACGCCACCCTGCAGCGCAGCCTCGCCGAGGGGGCGGGGGCGGCCGGGCTCGCGGCCCTGCTGGCCCATCCCGACCGCTTCGCCGGGCGCAAGGTCGGCCTCGTGCTCTGCGGCGGCAACATCGACGCGCGGCTCCTGGCCTCCGTGATGGTCCGCGAGCTGGAGCGGGAGGACCGCATCGTCTCCTTCCGCCTGACCGCGAGCGACCGCCCCGGCGTGCTCGGGCGGGTGACCGGGCGCCTCGGCGAACTCGGCGTCAACATCCTGGAGGTGTCGCACGGGCGCCTCCACCTCGACGTGCCGGCCAAGAGCGTGACGATCGACGTGACCATCGAGACCCGCGGCCCCGGCCACACCGCCGAGATCCTGACGACGCTCGCGGCCGAGGGCCTCGATCCGCGCCGCATCGGCCCGCACGGCACCGCCACGGCGACGGCCTGAGCAGACTTGCGCGGGGCAAGTCTGCCGGGAATCTTGCTCCCGCGCCATTCCTGCCGCCGAACCGGCGACCCCCGCCCGATGATGCGAAGGGCGGGTCTTGAGCGAGGCCGGCCGCGACGCCACTTGATCTTCGGAACGCACCCGAGGGAGCGCGGGCGATGGCGAATTCGTGGCAGGGCAACAACTGGCAGGACCCGTCCTGGCAGGGGCAGGGGCAGGGCTGGCAGGGGCAGGGCTACCCGCAGGCCGCGCCCGGCTACGGCACGCCTTTGCCCGTCGCGCACGCCTCGCTGACGCGGCGCTTCCTCGCCTACCTCCTCGACATCGTCTTCATCTTCGGCTTCACCTGCCTGCTCTGGCTCGCGATCGCCTTCCTGGGGGTGATCACCTTCGGCCTCGGCTGGACCCTGTTCGCGATCCTGCCGGCGAGCGGCATCCTCTACAGCGCGATGACCCTGGGCGGGGCCGGACAGAGCACCTACGGCATGCGGATGCTGGGATTGCGCGGCGTGCAGGCGGAGACCGGCGCCCCGGTCGACTGGATCACCGCGGGCGTGCACGCGCTGCTGTTCTACGTGGCGGTCTCGACCTTCCTGCTCTGGCTGTGCGACGTCGGCATCGGTCTCCTGCGGGCGGATCGCCGCACCGGCCACGACCTCGTCGTCGGCCTCGCGATCGTGCGCGTGGCCTGAGCGGGGGCTGGGGATGAGCCGGGAGCTTCGTGCGTGGGGCCTTGTTGAGCCGCCGAACGGGAGTGCTATGGTGGGGTCCGCGGTGCGCGCGCGCCGCCCCAGCGAGCGGTCCCCAGCGTGACGAGCCATCCGCGCGACGCCCCTCAGTTCTACCTCACGGCGCCCTCGCCCTGTCCCTACCTGCCGGGTCAGCACGAGCGGAAGGTGTTCACGCACCTGGTCGGGCGGCGCGCCCGCGACCTCAACGAGATCCTCACCCAGGGCGGCTTCCGCCGCTCGCAGACCATCGCCTACCGGCCGGCCTGCGAGACCTGCCGGGCCTGCGTCTCGGTGCGGGTGGTGGTGGGGGATTTCGAGCCGAGCGCGAGCCAGCGCCGGGTGCTGAAGCGCAACCGGGACCTCGTGGGCCAGCCGCAGCCGAACCGCCCGGCCTCGGAGCAGTACGCGCTGTTCCGCCGCTACCTCGACGCCCGGCACGGCGACGGCGGCATGGTCGACATGACCGTGCTCGACTACGCCATGATGGTCGAGGACAGCCACGTCGAGACGCACCTCGTCGTCTACCGCAAGCGCGGGCCGGACACGGCGATCAACGGCCGCGGGGTCGGGGCGCCGATCGCCGTCTGCCTGACCGACGTCCTCTCGGACGGGCTCTCGATGGTTTATTCCTTCTACGAGCCGTCCGAGGCCGACCGCTCCCTCGGCACCTTCATGATCCTCGACCACATCGAGCGGGCGCGGCTCCTCGGCCTGCCCTACCTCTATCTCGGCTACTGGGTCGAGGGTTCGCGCAAGATGGATTACAAGGCCAAGTTCGGGCCCCAGGAGCGCCTGATGCCGCAGGGCTGGGCGCGGGTGGGCTGAGTTCGCCGAGGGAAGGCAGCCCGGTCGGTCATTCGGCGCGGTGGGGCGGCAGGATCGGGCGCAGGATCTCCCCTGGGCGGGCCGGCAGCGGGGTCGCGTCGCCGGGGCGGCGCACGAGGACGACGCCCCGCGCCGGACCGACCGGCTGGCCGTCGCGCCAGCACCCGAAGTACGCGGTGATGCGGGAGAGGCCTGGCGTCAGGTCCAGCGCGACCGGCGGGACGTCGCGCGTCGTCCCCTCGCCGAGGTTCACGCTCACGACGGAGAACAGCCGCTGGCCGGCGACGATCAGGCGGCGCAGGCAATCGGCCGGCGGACCCGCGCCGCGCTCGATCCGCATCCCGAAGCCGTAGGAGCCCGGAGCCGGCACGGCCAGGAGGGCATTCGCCGTTCCGAGGTAGTTCGCGGGCGCGGCCGCGACGCTCGCGGTCAGGATCGGCCCCATGTCGAGTTGCGCGTCCTCGACCGTGAACCGGCCCGAGGGGGTCGGCGCCACGGTGATCTCCAGGCTCGGGCTCATCTCCACCTTGTGCAGGGTCCCGTACCAGCCCGTCTCGTAGCCGACATAGCCTCCGCCCGCCCGCGCGGCGGGCAGCGGGGCGACCGGCGGCTCGGCGCGCAGGGGCCCGGACGGAAGCGGGCCGGCATGCGGCTCCGCCCAGGGAGGCGGGGCTGGGCGCGCCGGCGCGGGCGCCTCCGCCACCGCGAGGCCGAACCAGAGCGCGGCCGCGACGGCGGCGCCCAGCAGCGGCATCGGCCCGAGCAGGAAGGCGGCCCGATAGGTGCCGTCCCGCTGCCAGAGACGGCGGTGGATGTAGGCGAGCTTGGCAAGGGCCGCGCTCATGCGGCACGCCCCGTCGCCGCCTCGACGTCGGCGGCGGTGAGGGTCGCGAGATCGACGCTGCCGGCACCGAGAAGCGGCCCGATCCTGACCGCCTGCGCCTCCCGCGCGCGTTCGAGCAAGGTTCGGGCGGTCCGGGCATTCGCGAAGCTCGGTCGCGCGCGCTCGCGCGCGAAGGAGGCCCTCAGGCGCGCGTCGCACCCGTCCTCGAAGCGCAGCCCCTCCGCTTCGGCCATCGCCCGGATGATCGCGAGCAGTTCGTCGTCGTAGGGCGCGAAGGCCAGGGTCTTCGTGAAGCGCGAGGGCAGGCCGGGATTGCTGCGCAGGAAGTCCTGCAGCGGTTCCGGGTAGCCCGCGACGATGACGACCAGCCGGTCGCGCTGGTCCTCCATCTCCTTGAGGAGGGTGTCGATCGCCTCCTGGCCGAACGCGTCGCCCTGCCGCGGCGCGAGCGCGTAGGCCTCGTCGATGAACAGCACCCCGTCGAGCGCCTCGGCGATGCGCTGGCGCGTCTTGAGCGCGGTCTGGCCGACATAGCCCGCCACCAGCCCGGAGCGGTCGGTCTCGACGATGTGGCCGCTCTCGAGAACCCCGAGTTCGCGCAGGGCGGCGCCGTACAGGCGGGCGACCACGGTCTTGCCGACGCCCGGCGGGCCCGTGAACACCATGTGCAGGGAGAGGGGGCTGACCCGCATCCCCGCGTCGCGGCGGGCGGCCTCGACCTTGAGGCGCTCGATCAACGTGCGGAGTTCCGCCTTCACCTCGGCGAGGCCGATCAGCCGGTCGAGCGAAGCGACGGCCTCGTGCGGGCCGGTCGGGACGACGCGGAAGGCGCCCGGGCGCGTGCCGGCGACAAGCGGCCAGAGCCGCATCACGCGCGAGACCGCGCAGGCATTCGCATCCGCGACCAGGGTTGCGAGCGAGCCGTAGCCCAGCCAGGCCGGGACGGTCGGCGTGATGCGGAACACCGACAGGATGGACAGGCCCACCATCGCGAGCATGCACAGGCTGACGACCGGTGTCGGACCGAGCTGGTCGCGAAGCCACCTCAAGGGCTTAGCCATCGGCGCGGCCGCAGCGCGCGGAGGGGCGCCACGTCACCGGCTGGGTCGCCTCGCCCGCTCCCGGCGGGACCTGCCACGCCGGCATCAGCGCGAGGGTCGCGGCGCCGCCCGCGCGGAAGACCGCGAGGGTGCCGCGTCCCGCCTCGTAGGGTGCCGGATAGGGGATCGCGACGCGGCGCGGGGCATCGGGCAGGCTGAAGGCGGGAGAGACGTAGGGGCCCGACCGCAGCCGGATCGACCCCGCCGCCGCCTTCGGTGCGCGCACGATCGACACCCAGGCGAGCCTCACGGCGCAGCGTTCGCGCCGCTGCCGGATCTGCGCGACCAGGGGATCCGACGGGTCGAGCGTCGCCACGGCATCCTGAAGATCCTCCGGGGCGACCTCGTCGAGGAGGCTCACCGACGCGGCGTCTGGACCGGTCGCCTGCCGCGTGGCGGGCAGGATCCAGAACCAGCCGAGGAGCGCGGTCAGCACCGCGACCGCGGCGGCCGGCCCGGCACCCGGCCATCCGGCCGCCTCCCGACCCGCCGCGCGGGCATTCCCGTCCGGTCCGGCCAATCCAGCCATGCTCCGCATCCCGAAGACAGCGCCTCGCCGCGGCGACGCATCCCAACTGCCGCAACGTCAAGTTAGGGCATGCGGTCGCCTCGCGGGTCAAGGCGGTTCGCGGCGGCGCGGCGGCGCGTTGAGCCCCTCCCCGCCCCGTGCTACCCGCGCCCGCATGCTCAGATCCTTCCGCATGCGAGGCGCCCGATGATCCCCCGTTACAGCCGCCCCGAGATGACGGCGATCTGGTCGCCGGAGACGCGCTTCCGGATCTGGTTCGAGATCGAGGCGCACGCCACCACGGCGCTCGCCGAGATCGGCGTCGTGCCGAGGGAGGCCGCGGAGACGATCTGGGAGAAGGGCCGCGACGCGGTCTTCGACGTGGCGCGCATCGACGAGATCGAGCGCGTCACCAAGCACGACGTGATCGCGTTCCTGACCCACCTCGCCGAGATCGTCGGGCCGGAGGCCCGCTTCGTCCACCAGGGCATGACCTCGTCGGACGTGCTCGACACCTGCCTCAACGTGCAGCTGGTGCGCGCCACCGACCTCCTCCTGGCGGATCTCGACGGGCTGCTCGCCGCCCTGCGGCGCCGGGCCTTCGAGCACAAGCTCACCCCGACCATCGGCCGCTCGCACGGCATCCACGCCGAGCCGGTCACCTTCGGGCTGAAGCTCGCCCAGGCCCACGCGGAATTCGCCCGCGCCCGCGAGCGGCTCGTCGCGGCCCGGCGCGAGGTCGCGACCTGCGCGATCTCGGGCGCCGTCGGCACCTTCGCCAATATCGACCCGCGGGTCGAGGAATACGTGGCCGAGAAGATGGGCCTGACGCCCGAGCCCGTCTCGACCCAGGTCATCCCCCGCGACCGCCACGCCATGTACTTCGCGACGCTCGGCGTGATCGCCTCCTCGATCGAGCGGCTGGCGATCGAGGTGCGCCACCTGCAGCGCACGGAGGTGCTGGAGGCGGAGGAGTACTTCTCCGAGGGCCAGAAGGGCTCCTCGGCCATGCCGCACAAGCGCAACCCGGTCCTGACGGAGAACCTGACCGGGCTCGCCCGCATGGTGCGCGCCTACGCGCTGCCGGCGATGGAGAACGTCGCCCTCTGGCACGAGCGCGACATCTCGCATTCCTCGGTCGAGCGGATGATCGGGCCGGACGCCACCGTCACCCTCGACTTCGCCCTGGCGCGGCTCACCGGGGTGATCGACAGGCTGCTCGTCTATCCGGACAACATGCAGCGCAACCTCGACCGGCTCGGCGGCCTCGTCCACTCGCAGCGCGTGCTGCTGGCCCTGACCCAGGCCGGCCTGTCGCGGGAGGACGCCTATCGGCTCGTGCAGCGCAACGCGATGCCGGTCTGGCGCGGCGAGGGCGAGTTCCTGACCCTGCTCAAGGCCGATCCGGAGGTGAGCGCGGCGCTCTCGCCCGAGGCGATCGAGGCCTGCTTCGACCTCGGCTACCATTACAAGCACGTCGACACGATCTTCCGCCGCGTCTTCGGCGAGAGCTGAGGGCCGCTCGGCCCCCGGGGACGCCCCTCCCCGAGCCCCGGGGCGGCGCAACCGCCTCCCCCGCATGCCGGAGGCCCGCGGAATGCGCTTGCGGCGGGATCGTCTCCGATGCTTGAAGGAAAAGCTGCCCCGCAGGACCATCACCCATGTCGCGCATCGTCTACGTCAACGGCCGCTTCCTCCCCTACGCCGAGGCGGCGATCCCGATCATGGATCGCGGCTTCCTGTTCGCGGACGGGATCTACGAGGTCAGCGCGGTGCTGAACGGCCGGCTCGTCGACAACGCGGCGCATCTCGACCGCCTCGACCGCTCGCTCCGGGAGATCGGCATCGCCAATCCCTTCGATCAGGAGGGCTGGACCGCCCTGGAGGAGGGGCTCGTGGCGCGCAACGGCCTCAAGGAAGGCCTCGTCTACATGCAGGTCACGCGCGGCGTCCACGAGCGGGACTTCCCCTTCCCGCCCGCCGGCACGCCCCCGACCGTGGTGATGTTCACGCAGGAGAAGAGCGTCGCGGCCAACCCCCTGGCCGAGCGCGGCGCCAAGGTGATCTCGGTCGAGGACCTGCGCTGGAAGCGCCGGGACATCAAGTCGGTGGCGCTCCTCGCGCAGGTGCTGGCCAAGCAGCAGGCGGCGGCGGCCGGCGCCAACGAGGCCTGGATGCACGAGGACGGCTTCGTCACCGAGGGCGGCTCCTCCACGGCCTTCATCATCACGGAGGACGGGCGCATCGTCACCCGGCCGCTCTCGACCGCGATCCTGCCCGGCATCACCCGCGAGGCCGTGATCCGCCTCGCCGCCGAGGCCGGCCTGACCATCGAGGAGCGCCCCTTCTCCCTCGACGAGGCGCTGCGGGCCGCGGAGGCGTTCTTCACCAGCGCCTCGGCCCTGGTGATGCCGGTGGTCGAGATCGACGGCCAGCGCGTCGGCGGCGGCCAGCCCGGGCCCCACACCCGCCGCCTGCGCGGGCTCTACCTGGAGATGGCGACCGCCTGAGGTCCCGCGCCGGCCTCCTGAGCTTTGCCGGAACCGGACGGCGCCCCGCCCGGTTTCCCTGGCGAGACCTCAGGAGAGAGAGATGCCGAAGCTGACGCACGGTGCCGTGCTCGCGCTCGCCGCGCTGATGGGCACCGCGGGCCTCACCACCGCGGGCTTCACGACCGCGGGCTTGGCCCAAACGCCCGGCGCGCCGCTCCAGGGGCGGGACACCTCGCCCCTGCCGCCGCCGAACGAGCGCATCCCCGAGAAGATGCGCCCGCCCTCCGATACCGACGCGACCGGCTCGACCCTCAGCGACAGGCTGGAGAGGTCGGACGGCGTGCTGAAGCCGCCGACCTCCGCCACGCCCGACATGACCGTGAAGCCGCCGGTGCCCGACCCGAACTCCACCCGGGTGATCAGGCCGGGCGACCTGCCGGGCAACGGGCCGGCGACCGAGGCCAAGTAGGCGCGAGGCCAAGCAGGCGAGGCCAAGTAGGCGAGGCCAAGTAGGCGAGGCCAAGTCGGCGAGGCCAAGTCGGCGCGAGGCCGAGCAGGCGGGTCGGGCGGCGCGCGGCGTTCCCCGGCCTTCCTTGATTTCCCGGCCCGGATCGCCCAAGACCGCCCGATGCGACAGCCCCGGCCCGCCGCCGGGGCTGTCCGTCTGCGTGCACAGGATCGGATCAGAGGATGGCGAACGTCGTCGTCGTGGGCGCCCAGTGGGGCGACGAGGGCAAGGGCAAGATCGTCGACTGGCTCGCCGAGCAGGCCGACGTGGTGGTGCGCTTCCAGGGCGGCCACAATGCCGGCCACACGCTCGTGATCGACGGGGTGACCTACAAGCTGTCGCTGCTCCCCTCCGGCGTCGTGCGCGGCGGGACGCTCTCGGTGATCGGCAACGGGGTCGTGGTCGATCCCTGGCACCTCGTCGACGAGATCGCGCGGATCGGCACGCAGGGCGTCTCGATCACGCCCGAGACCCTGCGCATCGCGGACAACGCGACCCTGATCCTGCCGCTGCACCGCGAGCTCGACCATTTCCGCGAAACCGCCAACGCCACCCTGAAGATCGGCACCACGAAGCGCGGCATCGGCCCGGCCTACGAGGACAAGGTGGGGCGGCGCGCCATCCGGGTGGTCGACCTCGCCGACGAGGCGCTCCTCGGCGCCAAGATCGAGCGGCTCCTCGCCCACCACAACGCCCTGCGGCGCGGCCTCGGCATCGAGGAGGTGGACGGGGCGGCGCTCAAGGCCGAGCTCCTCGCGATCGCTCCCAAGATCCTGCCCTACGCCGACACGGTGTGGGTGCTCCTCGACGAGGCGCGGCGCGGCGGCCAGCGCATCCTGTTCGAGGGGGCACAGGGCGCGCTCCTCGACGTCGATCACGGCACCTACCCCTACGTCACGTCCTCGAACATCGTCGCCGCGCAGGCCGCGACCGGGTCGGGCCTCGGCCCCTCGGCGATCGGCTACGTGCTCGGCATCGTCAAGGCCTACACGACCCGGGTGGGCGAGGGCCCCTTCCCGACCGAACTCACCGACGCGATCGGCGAGAAGATCGGCGAGCGCGGCCGCGAGTTCGGCGTGGTCACGGGCCGCAAGCGCCGCTGCGGCTGGTTCGACGCCGCCCTCGTCCGCCAGACCGTGCGCACCTCCGGCATCGACGGGATCGCGCTCACCAAGCTCGACATCCTGGACGGGTTCGAGACGATCAAGATCTGCACCGGCTACCGCCTCGACGGCAGGCTGATCGACCACCTGCCGGCGAGTCAGGCGGACCAGGCCCGGGTCGAGCCGGTCTACGAGACCATCGACGGCTGGTTCGAGACCACCGCGGGCGCGCGCTCCTGGGCCGAACTGCCCGCCCAGGCGATCAAGTACGTGCGGCGCATCGAGGAGCTGATCGGCGCCACGGTCGCCCTGCTGTCGACCTCGCCCGAGCGCGACGACACCATCCTGGTCCACAATCCCTTCGAGGATTGAGGCCGGTCGGCTTTGCCCTTCGAGGATTGAGGCCGGTCGGCTTTGCGGCCGGGTGTGGCGCCGCGAAGCTTGACGCGGCCGCTCTGCCGCGACATGGCAGGCGCCGGATCATGGCAGATTACTATCCCCTGCTCGCCCGGGCGCTCGACGCGCTGCCCGACCGCTCGCCGGACATGCGCGAGGCGGTCTACGAGCGCGCGCGCGCGGCCCTGACCGGGCAGCTGCGCTCCCTCGACCCTCCCCTCTCCGAGGAGGACATCGACGCGGAGCGCCGCTCCCTCGACGCCGCGATCGGCCGGCTCGAGGACGAGTTCGGCGCGAAGGTGCCCGAGCCTGCCGCCGCGGCCGCCGTCCCCGGCGAGGCGCCCGCGGCGGCGGTCGCGCCGGCGGCGGAGCCGCCTCCCCCGTCCGAGCCCGACCTGCCCGAGCCCGGGCCCCCGGTCGCCCTGAAGCTGCCCGAGCCCGAGCGCCCGCGCCCGGTCGAGACCGCGGCGGACCTCGCCCCCGACGATTCGCCGGCCCGGCAGCGGCCGCGCATCGACGTGGTGCGGCCCAAGGGGGACCGCTCGCGCCTGTTGCGCAACGGCATCGTGGCGGCGGCGCTGGCGGCCGTGATCGGCGCCATCGCGGCGGCGGCCTGGTCGCTGCGCGACACCCCCGCGACCGTGCAGTCGAAGATCAGCGAGAACGCCGCCGAGCGCCCGCCCGAGCCGCAGGATTCCAAATTCGCCGACCGCGTCGGGGGCGAGCGCGCGCCGGCCGCGCCCCCCGTGGCGGCGGCGGCCCCGCCGCCGACCCGCGCCGGCGCCCCCGACATCACCATCGCCCAGCGCGCCACCCTCTACGAGGAGGCCGGCGGACCGAATAACGGGCCGCGGGCGGCCGCCGGCCAGGTGGTCTGGCGCCTCGATGCGGTCAATGCCGGCCAGGGTCAGCCGCTGCAGACGGTGGTCCGCGCCACCGCGGAAGCGCAGGAGGCCGGCCTGACCGTGGCCATGGTGATCCGCCGCAACACCGACGCGACCCTGCCGGCCTCGCACGTGATCGAGCTGACCTTCACCCCGACCGACCCCTCGCGCAATGTCCGCGACGTCGGCCTGCTGCAGTTCAAGGACGACGAGAGCGCCCGCGGCTCCCCGGTCTCCGGCCTGCCGGTGCCCGTGCGCGAGAACATCTTCCTGATCGGCCTCTCGAACCTCAAGGGCGACATCGAGCGCAACACCGACCTGATGCTGCGGCGCAACTGGATCGACCTGCCGATCCGCTACGCCTCGGGCGGGCGGGCGATCCTGACCTTCGAGAAGGGCAGCGCCGGCGACCGGGTGATGCGCGAGGCCTTCGAGCAGTGGAAGTGAGCCGCGCGGCGTCGCACGGCCCGCCGGGCACGGCCTGATCCGCTTCCCGGACGGTCACGTCCGGACAACGTCCGACACGCCCGTGCGGCGCCTGAGCGAAACCCAAATCCGCATGGCGACGCAATCCGTCGGATCTCGTACGACCCGTCGCGACGCGCCCCAGGGCGCTTCGCGCCGTCGCGGAACGGCGCCGCCGGCGGAAGGTCTCTAGGCCGGCACGCTCGTCCGCGCGGTCTCGCGGCTGGCGAGGTTGCGCTTCACGGCGTCCTGAACCTTCTCGAACGCCCTGACCTCGATCTGGCGCACCCGCTCGCGGGAGACGCCGAACTCGCTCGACAGGTCCTCCAGGGTGATCGGCTCCTCGGCGAGGCGCCGGGCCTCGAAGATGCGCCGCTCGCGCGGGTTGAGCACGCTGAGCGCGTCCCGCAGGGCGGCGAGGCGGTTCTGCCCCTCCTCCTCGCGGGCGAGCACGGCTTCCTGGCTCGGGCTGTCATCCACCAGCCAATCCTGCCACTCGCCCTCGCCCTCCTCGCGCAGGGGGGCGTTGAGCGAGGCGTCGCCGCTGAGGCGGCGGTTCATCTCGATCACGTCCTGCTCGGGCACGCCGAGGCGCGTGGCGATCTGCTTCACCTGCTCGGGGCGCAGGTCGCCCTCGTCGAGGGCCGAGATGCGGCCCTTCGCCTTGCGCAGGTTGAAGAACAGCTTCTTCTGGTTCGCGGTCGTGCCCATCTTCACGAGCGACCACGAGCGCAGGATGTATTCTTGAATCGCCGCCTTGATCCACCACATGGCATAGGTGGCCAGGCGGAAGCCCTTGTCGGGGTCGAAGCGCTTCACGGCCTGCATCAGGCCGACATTGCCCTCGGACACGACCTCGCCGATCGGCAGGCCGTAGCCGCGATAGCCCATCGCGATCTTGGCGACGAGGCGCAGGTGGGACGTGACCAGCTTGTGGGCCGCCTCGCGGTCTCCGTGCTCGCGCCAGCTCTTGGCGAGCATGTACTCCTCCGTCGGCTCCAGCATTGGGAAGCGACGGATCTCGTCGAGATAGCGGGACAGGCCCCCCTCATTGGCGAGCACCGGCAGTGCAGCAGCCATTCAAACCTCCTGGAAGCTCCCCGGCGAGGGCGAGCGCGAACGGCCTCCGAGCGGCCGGCCGTCCGAACGGCCTTTATAGCAGGCCGGGGCGCCGGCGGGTAGCGACGGACGGGTGGTCCGCCGCGATCAACGCGCAACCCTCGGGTTGGTGCATGCGTCGCGATGCGCCGCGCCGCCGCCGGCGTTGGGGCGGCGGAGGCGCGGGAGCGTGCCGCTGCGGCGCTCAGACGCGGGCCGCGCCCCCGGCATGCGGGCCGAGCGCCGCGACGAGCCGCGCGAGGTCGGCGGGCAGCGGGCTCTCGAAGCGCAGGACCGCGTGGCTGCGCGGATGGACGAAGCCCAGCACGGCCGCGTGCAGCGCCTGCCGGCCGAGGGCGTCGAGGGCCTCCCGCGCCTCCGGATCGAGGCGGGCGGCCTTGGTGCGGAAGGCCGCCCCGTAGGTTCTGTCGCCGAGCAGCGGGTGACCGCGATGCGCGAGGTGGACGCGGATCTGGTGCGTGCGTCCCGTCTCCAGCCGGCAGCGGATCTGACCGACCGGCTCGCGCGCCCCGAGGACGGCCTCGGTGCGGTAATGCGTGACCGCATGGCGGCCCTGCTCCGGGCGCACGACCGCGATCTTCTCGCGGTTGCGCTCGGAGCGCGCCAGGGCGGCGTCGATCGTGCCGTTGCGGGGCGCGGGCACGCCCCAGACCAGGGCGAGGTAGGCGCGCTCCAGCATGCCCGAGCGCCCGTGATCGGCGAATTGCAGGCTCAGGCCCGCATGGGCGAGGTCGTTCTTGGCGACGACCAGGAGGCCGCTCGTGTCCTTGTCGAGGCGGTGCACGATGCCGGGCCGGCGCACCCCGCCGATGCCCGAGAGGCTGGCCCCGCAATGGGCGATCAGGGCGTTGACGAGGGTCCCGTCCGGATGTCCGGGCGCCGGATGCACGACGAGGCCGGCGGGCTTGTCGATCACGATGAGGTCGTCGTCCTCGTAGACGATGGCGAGATCGCGCGCCTGCGCCGCGGGCGTCGCCGGCAGGGCCTGCGGCACCGCGACCGCCACGCGCTGCCCGCCCGCGACCTTCACGGCCCCGTCCCGGATCTCCGCCCCGTCGAGGCGCACCCCGCCCTCGCGGATCAGTCCCTGGAGGCGGTTGCGCGAGAGGTCGGGCCACAGGCGGGCGAGCGCGCGGTCGAGGCGCTCGGGCGCCCCGCCTGCCGGAATCTCCGAGACCCTGACCTCGTTCTCCACCCTGCACTCCCGTCGAAAAGCGTCCGCCCGCTGCGTTTTCAGGCTTGTGCAGCCGGGAGCCCGTCGCTATACCCCCGCTCACCGCTCGGGCAAGCTCCCATCGTCTAGCGGTCTAGGACGTCGCCCTCTCACGGCGAAAACAGGGGTTCGAGTCCCCTTGGGAGCGCCATATCTATCAAGCACTTAGCTTGTACTGGCCTGAGGCGTGTCCAACGCATGTCCCATATATGTGCATGGACAGAGGTGGACCTGGTCCCTGTTCAGTTTCATGTCAGAATGCCGATCGCTCTCAGCCCCGAGCCCTCCGGCTATCACGTCTGAAGACGGGTCCAGCGGTCCTCAATAGCCTTCTGCCTTAGCAGCCCAACTATATCGGCGAGATCGGGACGGTCCGGTTCTCCGTGCTCCGGTATCTTGTCCAGCGCATGGTGGGCGGGAGCCTGCACGCCATCGAGGGTGGTTGGCCGGATCGTGAGCACCTTCTCACGTTAGCGACTCGCGATGGCCAAGCTGCCCCCGAAGCGCTCAGCCGCTTGGTGCCGGGAGATGCCGGCCTCCACGGTCTGGACTACGCGCTGACGCCAATCGGCGGACAGGGCTGAGGACCTCGGCGTTCTCCTTTGCCGACCAACCACTCACCCTGCTACCCGTTTCATTCTGCTTGGACGGCGCGTTAGAGGTGCGGTAGCGCCATTGCGGAAGTGGGGCGAAACAGCGCCGGGAGCTCATGCGTGGCCGTCATGCGACGTGCCGCGGGCGTCCGCTTGGCCGAACGCGGACGATCAGGCGGGCCAGCGGGCGAGGTGGGGCTGCGCCCTGATACCGTCGCGGATGTGGACGTGGGGCGCGCCGCGCGCCTCCGTCCTGGCGGGATCGGCCCCACCAAGGAGGTGACCAAGTAGGCATGATAATTGGGGCAGCCTCTGCTACGGCATCGCTGCCCCAGGATGACACCGTCAGTTCTCGTCATCAGGAGCCATCCACACCATCAAGCTCATTGTTGGTTGACCATTGCTGGTCATTCCGAGCGACATACATTCATCCCCGAAATCAGGGGTGACAGTGATGAAGATCACGCTCTGGGGTTTCAGCGGCTCAACCTACGTCCGCACGGTCCGGATGCTGCTCTCCGAGAAGGGGGTGAACGGCTACGAGCAGGTGCCCGTCGACGTGCTCAAGGGGGAGCCGAAATCGGCGGAGCACCTCACCCGCCATCCTTTCGGCAAGGTGCCGGTGGTGGACGTCGACGGCTTTCGCGTCATTGAGACCGCAGCCATCACGCGCTACCTCAACACCGTGCTGCCCGGCCCATCCCTAGTGCCGGCGGACCTGAAGGACGAAGCACGCACGGACATGGTGATGAGCATCGTCGATTCGTGCGGGGCAACATCGACGTCACGGTGACCGTCATCTCCGCATGACGAGGAGGGTAGGGTGACGCTGAACCGGCATTGCATCGCCTGGGACGATATCTCGGAGGAGCGCGCGCCAACTGGCGTCGCCAAGCGCGTGCTCCCGGGCGAAGGTGCCTCTCTTGTCATGATGCGTGTGCCCGCCGGCACGAAGGCCGGACGCCACAGCCACCCGTACGAGCAGTTCGTGCAGGTGATCGCGGGCTCGGGAACCCTCGAAACGGAGCAGGGCCAGCGTCTCTTCGGGCCGGGCCAGGTGTTCCACTTCCCCGCGGGCGCGTGGCACGCTGCCTCCTTCGACAGCGACACCGTCTTGATTGAGACCAACCTGCAGCTTTAGGCCGGCTACGCGACGTCGCGCTCACATGATGAGGGCGCATCTCATCCGACACATTGCGGAGTTGAAACCGCACCTCCACCCCGGCAAGTCCGACGCGGCCGTGCGCGCGATCCTGGACAGGATGCGGAGGCTCTCGTGCAAGAGGACAAGGTCGAGCTGTGTGGGCTCGGCTCATTCAAGACGAAGCTCCGCGAGACCCGCCAGGGGGTGGTCCTCGGACCGGCGAAAGGTTGCAGACGGCCAGCAAGCGGCTGTGCTCGCCCTCCCGCGCGAGGCCGACCCGTTCGCGTAAGCGCGGCGTATGGAACCAGGGACCTGGGAGGTCTCCGCCCTTTTGATGACGGTGCTACGCACGTCCAAGGCTTCGACTCTCCAGAATTACTTCGGTAGTGCAATAGTATAAATTATTTCGCAAATAGATTTATCCAATCAACTACTCCATCGACGGACCGAAATTCTTCAACGGCGTGCGCTCGTGCCTCGGGGATCGCATCACGAGCCATAGTCGTGAGTGCGTGTCCCGGACCGAGTTCCAGCACCGTTTGCGCACCATACTCGCGGCATGCTTCCAGACAGGCGGCCCAGTCGATCGTGTGCGAGATCTGCCGTGCCAGCTTGGCAACGCCCAATCGGAGGTCAAACACGGGCGCCCCATCAAGGCCACTGATCAGCCGCGGGGCGCCCGGGGGCGGACGTCGCAGGCTCTCCCGCCCAAAAACCTCTTCGAAGCGCCGGCTTGCCTCGATCAGGAACGGCGTGTGCGACGGGGTTTGCACCGGCAGAACGACGGCGCGTAATGCGCCGGCTGCACGTGCCTCTGTGCACAGGGCATTGAGCGCGCCCGCCGCGCCGCCAACCACCGCGCTGTCGGCGGCGTTGCGGATGGCCAGGTGACAGCTGTGCCGCTCGGCAAGCCCGTCGATGACCGCGAGGCTCAAGCCCCGGATCCCGGCAAGCCCGAACCCCTCGGGCGCCGCCGCGTCCATAGCCTCCGCGCGGGCGGCCGCGAGGCGCAGGATGGCTTCCGGGTCGAGGCGGCCCGCACAGCCCCAGGCCGCAAGATCGCCGATGCTGTAGCCCGCGACGATCACGCGGACCGGGCGCGCCGCCTCGACGATCGTCCACCCCACCAAGGCAGCGGCGCAGCAGAGGATCTGCCCGGTACGGTTGTCGTGTAGGTTCGCCCCCGCAGTCTGGACAAGCGCTCGCGGGTCGCTCCCGAGCACGCGGGCGGCTGCCGCGAAGACCGGCTCGGCGGCCGGCCACTCGGCCGTGAGGTCGAACATGCCGGGATGCTGGCCCCCCTGGCCCGAGAGGAGCACAGCGAGAGTCACGCCGTCGCCTCGATGCCATCGACGAACAGCGTCATGGCGAGGAGATCCGCGGCGCCGCCGGGGCTGAGATTGCGGGCCACGAAGGCGCGGTGCAGCGCCTCCGCGCGGTCACGCCAATCGGGCTGCGCCACGCCCCCCTCAGCAATGAACCGCGCGGCTTGCGTCCGTGCGAAGGCGTAGCCCTCCGGCCCACCCCGATGCAGGAGGTTGGTGTCTTCGAGATGCGCGATCAGGGAGAGGCAGGTCTCGACGCACGCGGCGTCAGGATCGTCCGGACGCAGCCGTCGGCCGCGGCGCAGGGCCGGCAAGCCGACCTGGTAAAGGGATGGGAAGCCCGCAGCGGCCTCGGCCGGCGCGCCGCCGATGCCGTGGCGGCGACGCGCCCGCGCGCCGGGAGCATGCAGCAGGACCGGACCGTTGAGGATCGCTTCGCCGTAGCGCTCCCGCACGAGGCGGCCGAGCGCCCCTGCGCCGGCTCCCGGCAGGGCGCCGGCCGCTGCGCAGAGGAGGCCGAGCCCGAAGATGGCCCCACGATGCGTGTTCACGCCCCCCGTCGCCGCCCGCATCGCCGCCTCCGCGACGAGGCCAATGCGGCGCAGAGCCGGCATCGGCGCTCCTGCCGCTCCCGCGAGCGCGAGGTCGGCGAAGAAGGGCGCGATCGCCGCGGCGCTCGCCCGGAACGTGCTCGCGTCCATGTCCGCGTGGCTACCGGCATCGACAGGACTGACTAGGCCAGGCTTCGGGTAGGTGTCGAGTTCGGACCGAAGAGCCGCCGCAGCCGCCCTCGCGATCTCGAGGACGGCCGCGCCGAGATCGTCGTCCGCACGTGGAGAGAGGACCGGGAGCGCGCTCATTCAGGGTCTCCCGCCAGGATCGAGCCGGCCTTGCGCATGGCAAGACGATCGCGGTGCTTGACGAGCACGGCATCGCCCGGGGCGGCGGCGTGCAACTCGCGCCAGTTCACGCCGCCCCCGTCGGGCAGCAGGATCTCGCCGTCAAGGCGCATCGGCGCCTGCGCCTCGATCGCCGCGATGCCGCCGAGGAGCCCGCGCGGGACCGCTCCTGCCACAGGCCAGAGCAGGTCGAGATCCGAGGTCTCTGATAGGTAGGGAAGGCCCGTCAGGCTTTGCCAGAGCAGGCTGCCGAACGGGCGGGGAACGAGGTCGTGGCGCTCGCCGAGTGCCACGACCGCCGTAAGCGTCGCCGCCCAAGGTCTCGGACAGGCACCGCGCGCTTCGGACAGGGCCATCCAGGACCTTGGCCGGACCGAAGCGGGCGGGAGTGCGAGACCGATGCGGCGCTTGCCGTCCCGCGGCGGCAGCGGCAGGCCGACCGGCACCAGCCCCTCCTCCCCTGGGTGGGACCGGCGCAGGATGACCGGGCGTCGCATCTGCGCCCATTCGGCCACGTGCGGCACGCCCTCAATGTCTGGCCGGCCAGCTAACACGCCCGCCCAGGCCTGCGGCTCCACGTCGAGGAGGTCGTGGCGCCGGTAGACCTCAGCCAAGGGCAGCGTCCCGCACCACCTGCGCGGCGATCTCCTCGGCAAGCGGCCGCCCCCCGCGCTCGCGCCCAACGCGGTCGCGCGCGTCGCGCTCCGGCATCGCGTCGATCACGGCGGCGATCTGGGGCCCGAGCGGACGCTGCGGGTCGAGCACCGCTTGTACGGCGCCGGTCCGCACCATGTTGTCGAGGCCGGGCGCGAACACGGGTGTGTCCTTGGCCATCGCCTCCAGCCGGTCGAGGGGCAGCTTCGTCACCCGAGCGACCGAGGGCAGGTCCATCACGCTCGGGTTCGCCCCCGGCAGTCCGACGAGGACCCGGGTCGCGAGCGCCGTCGCGATGAAGGCGCCTGCCGCCGAGTGCCCATAGATCAGCCCGACCGTGGGGTGGCCTTTCTGGTCAGCGAGCAGCAGGGTTTTGGCGAGGTGCGCGAGGTACTCGTTGAGGCCGAGCAGCTCGTCGCGCCGGCTCATGCGCTGGCTGTCGGAGTCGATCGCCACCAGGATCGGCGTGCGCTCGCCCCGGCGCACCACGTCGAGGACGTGACCTGCGAGGTGGCAGGCGCCCTCGACGCCGAGGGCTACGTCGCCGTCGATGCCGATCACCGCGAGCCGACCGCCGCGGAACGGTCCCTCACCACTCACGAGCCCGTCCGACACCGCGACGGCATGGCCCTCGGGGAATAGCGAGGAGAGGATTTCAGCGAGCGTCATGGGTGGTCTCCGCGAGGCTGGCCAGAAGGGCGTCGAACTCGGCCGTCGTCATTCCGGGCACCGTGGCCGGATCGTTCACTCCGAGGCGCGCCCAGATCTCGGTGCCGTCGCGGCAAGCACTGAAGCGTTCCAGGCGCTTCTCCAGTCGTGCCTGCTCGGCCTCGAGCGTCGCGAGGTCGAAGGCCGGCGCGCGCGCTATCAGGGCGAGGGCCACCCGCCGGAAGGCCACGACCGTGTCGTCCGCAAAGGCGTCCGCGCCGCCCGTGAGGCGCCGGTGCTTGCCGCCCATCGTGCGCCAGACCAGCGCCCGGTCGCGGGAGTCGAACTCCTCTGCTCCCTTGTTCGTCTCGATCACCTCCGGCCCCGAGACGCTGATGCGCCCGCCCTCCGAGACTGCGAGCCGCGAGCAGGTGGCCGCGATCAGCCCGCCCCCGCCATAGGCCCCGGCTCTCCCACCGATCAGCCCGATCACCGGCACGCCCGCCGCGCGCACCTCCGTGATGGCGCGCATCACCTCGGCGATGGCGGTCTCGCCGGCATTGGCCTCCTGTAGGCGCACGCCGCCGGTGTCGAACAGGATCAGCACTGCTGCAGGCTTTTGCGCCAGAGCCGCGCGCAGCAGCCCGACGAGCTTGGCGCCGTGCACCTCACCGAAGGCTCCGCCCATGAAGCGGCCCTCTTGCGCGGCGGCGAGGACGGGCTTTCCGTCAAGGCGGCCCGCCCCGACGACCATGCCGTCGTCGAAGGCGCGCGGCAGATCGAAGAGTGGCAGGTGCGGGCTCATCCGGCGCTGCTCGGGGCCGATGAACTCGCGGAAGCTGCCTGCGTCGAGCAGGCCGTCGAGGCGGGCGCGGGCGCTCGCCTCGTACCAGCTCGCGGTCGTGGGGTCGGTGATCCGCTCGCTCACGTCAGGCCTCCATCAGCCGGGCGCCCTGGAGCAGGCGCAGGGACACGGTGTCGGGGCGCGCGCCCCCGTCGTTGATGGTGATGCGCAGGCCGCCCGGTTCGGCGCGGGCGACGAAGTCGGCGACCACCGCCGCCCAGACCTCGCCGTAGCCGTGGATCGAGGTCTGGATCTCGACCGTGCAGTCGGTCGGCGGCAGCACGCGCTCCAGCAGCACTTCGAGGTTGCCGGAGGCGACCACGCCGGTGATGGCCTGCGCCTTGGCGCCCGGCAGCGCGCGGCGCGTGGTGTGTCGGAAGCTCAGCTTTTCCATCGCGGCCTCACCAGTTGCGGAACTTCGCCGGCGGCTCGTAGAGTCCGCCGGACCAGTGCACGAGATCCTTGATCGACTTGGCCGCCAGCAGGGAGCGGTCGGCGTCGAGGGGTTCGATGCCGAGATCCTCCGGACGGCGCACGATGCCGCGCTCGCGCAGGCGCTCGACCATGGCCCGGTCGCGCTTGCGGCCGATCTCGGTGTAGCCCGCCACCCCGCGGATCGCCTGCTCGCGCTCGTCCGCCGTGCGGCAGAGCAGGAGGTTGGCGATGCCCTCCTCGGTGACGATGTGGGTGACGTCGTCGGCGTAGACCATCACGGGGGCGAGCTCGAGCCCGAGCTTCTTGGCGAGGTCGAGGGCGTCGAGGCGCTCAACGAAGGCCGGCACGAGCTTGTCGCCGAAGGTCTCGACGATCTGCACCACGAGCTTGCGCCCGCGCATCAGGGCTGGGTCTCCGGTCACCAGCGCCTCCCGTCCCGCCTTCATCCAGGTGTCGGAGGGGTGGCGCCGCCCGTGCGGGTCCGAGCCCATGTTGGGCGCGCCGCCGAAGCCGGCCACCCGCGACTGCGTCACCGTCGAGGAATGGCCCGAGAGGTCGATCTGCAGAGTTGAGCCGATGAAGAGGTCGCAGGCGTAGAGCCCGGCGGTCTGGCAGAAGGCGCGGTTCGAGCGCAAGGAGCCATCCGCGCCGGTGAAGAAAATGTCGGGCCGCTCGCGGATGTAGCGGTCCATGCCGACCTCGGAGCCGAAGCAGTGGATCTGTTGAACCCAGCCCGACTCGATCGCCGGGATCAGGGTCGGGTGGGGGTTGAGCGCCCAGTGGGTGGCGATCTTGCCCTTCAGCCCGAGCCGCTCGGCGTAGGTCGGCAGCAACAGCTCGATCGCCGCGGTGCCGAAACCGATGCCGTGGTTGAGGCGGCGGATGCCGTATTCGGCGTAGATCCCCTTGATCGCCATCATGGCCATCAGGATCTGGGTCTCGGTCATCGCCGCGGGATCACGGGTGAACAGAGGCTCGACGTAGAA
The DNA here is from genome assembly GCF_029714205.1 of Methylobacterium sp. CB376. Classification (NCBI taxonomy): domain Bacteria; kingdom Pseudomonadati; phylum Pseudomonadota; class Alphaproteobacteria; order Hyphomicrobiales; family Methylobacteriaceae; genus Methylobacterium; species Methylobacterium sp. CB376. The sequence continues at coordinate 7,531,971 of NZ_CP121648.1, forward strand.
CGGCTTGTCGGCCGCGACCACGAAGTCGATCCGGTCGCCCGGGATGTCGACGCGCGGCACGCGCTCGACGATCTCGTTGACCTGGGCCACCACGACGCCGTTCTTGAAGGCGGTCGCCTCCACGACGGTCGGCGTGTCCTCGGTGTTCGGCCCCGTATACAGGTTGCCGTCCCGATCGGCTGAGACGCCCGCGATCAGCGCCACGTTCGGCGTGAGGTCGACGAAGTATCGGGCGAACAGCTCGAGGTAGGTGTGCACCGCCCCGAGTTCGATCTGCCCGCCGTAGAGCATGCGGGCGATGCGCCCACCCTGCGGCCCCGAGTAGGAATAGTCGAGGCGCTTGGCGATCCCCTGCTCGAAGATGTCGAGGTGCTCCGGCAGCACGATGCCGGACTGGACCATGTGCAGGTCGTGCACGCGGGCCGGGTCGCACTGGCTCAAACCTCGCGCGAGGCAATCCGCCTGCTTCTGGTTGTCGCCCTCTAGGCAGACCCGGTCGCCCGGGCGGAGGATCGCCTCCAGCAGGTCGACGACCCTCTCGGCGGCCACGACCTTGCCCGAGGCGTGGGCGCGACCCGCCTCGATCCGCGCATCGCGGGCCGCCCGTTCCTGGTGCCAGCCGCTCATCCGGTCCGCTCCCTGGTGAGGCGCCTGCGTATGCGCATGGCCGCAATCCGGCCATGGTTGTATCCGCGGCGGCGCCGAGATGCCTTCTTTGTATTCCTTATTGCGCATACGTCAAGAATGTGTATACGCACAAATGGTCACAACGAACCAATGGATACGGGAAGGAGACGCCTCATGGTGGGTGCATACGCAGGGCCCGAGCCGGGCCGCGGATCCGTGCTGGCGAGAACACGTCGGGAGGGCGGCCGATGACCGTCCTCGGCGTTGCACTTCTCGCGCTCTGCACCCTGGTCGGGGTGTTCCTGGGCGACCTGCTCGGGGTTTTGCTTCAGGTGAAGGCGAATGTCGGCGGCGTCGGCATCGCCATGATGCTGCTGATCGCGGCCCGGGTCTGGCTGGTGCGTCACGGCCGGCTCAGCCACGCGACCCAGCTCGGGGTCGAATTCTGGGCGACCATGTACATCCCCATCGTCGTGGCTATGGCAGCGCAGCAGAACGTCGTCGCCGCGGTGAGCGGCGGCCCGATCGTGGTCATCGCGGCGGTCGGTAGCGTGATGCTGTGCTTCGCCGCGACGGCGCTGCTCGGCCGGCTCGGCGGCAGGCCCGCCGACGTGAGCCCGGAGGTCGAGCACGGCGGCTCGGTGATCGCGGGCGACACCGATGAAGCTCCCTATCCCACGGCAGCCCGGAGGTGAGCCCCATGCTGCACATGCTGGAACACGTCTTCGTCGAGCAGAGCCTGGTGGCGGCCTTCGCGGTCGTCGGCGGCCTGATGCTGGTGTCCAACCTGGTCGGCAAAGGCCTGACGCGCGGGCGCATTCACGGCTCGGCGATCGCCATCGTGCTCGGTCTCGTGCTCGCCTATGTCGGCGGGCTCGTCACGGGCGGCAAGCGGGGTCTCGCCGACCTCCCGGCCTTCGCCGGGATCGGCCTGATGGGCGGCGCGATGCTGCGCGACTTCGCGATCGTCGCCACTGCCTTCGAGGTGGACGTGATCGAGGCGCGCCGCGCCGGCATCCTCGGCGTGGTCGCCCTCGCCCTCGGCACGGTGCTGCCCTTCATCGTCGGGACGCTGACGGCGATTGCCTTCGGCTACCACGACGCGGTCTCGATCACCACGATCGGGGCGGGCGCCATCACCTACATCGTCGGGCCGGTGACGGGCGCGGCGCTCGGCGCCGACTCGACCGTGATGGCGCTCTCCATCGCGACGGGGGTCACCAAGGCCGTGATGGTGATGGTGGGTACGCCCCTCGTCGCCCGGCTGATCGGCCTCGACAACCCGCGCTCGGCGATGGCCTATGGCGGCCTGATGGGCACGGTGAGCGGCGTTGCGGGTGGCCTTGCCGCCACCGATCCGAAGCTCGTTCCCTACGGAGCGTTGACGGCGACGTTCCACACCGGCATCGGCTGCCTCGTGGGTCCATCGCTGTTCTTCCTGATCGTGCGAGCGATCGTGGGATGACCCAGCCGGAGGCCGGACCCAAGGATGCGTCCGGCGCGAAGCAAGAGGATGACGGCATGGACGTCAGTGTCGAAGGGCGGGGTCTCCTCTCCGACCAGATCCGCAACGCCCTAACGGACGAGATCGCCTCGGGCGCGCTGCCGGCGGGCATCGCTCTTGACGAGCAGGACCTCGCCGACCGCTTCGGCGCCTCGCGCACACCCGTGCGCGAGGCTCTGCGGCAGCTCGCCTCCAGCGGCCTCGTCGAGGTGCGGCCGCGGCGTGGTGTTGTAGTCACGCGCATGACCCCTGAGCGGATCATGGAGATGTTCGAGACCACGGCGGAGTTCGAGGCGCTCTGCGTGCGGCTCGCCACTTACCGAATGACGCCGCTCGAACTCAGCGCCTTGATGGACCTGCACGAGCAGTCGGCCGCACCTGTGGCCGCGCAGGACTACGATACCTACGACGCCCTCAATCGGGCCTTCCACGAGGCGCTCTACCGCGCGACCCACAATGGCTTCATGGCCGAGCAGGCCCTGGCCATCCGGGGGCGCCTCTCGGCCTTCCGCCGCACGCAGTTGCGCCACGGTGAGCGCATCCGCCGCTCGCGCGCCGAGCACGGCGAGATCCTGCAGGCGATCGCGGAGGGCGACGGTGAGGCTGCCGCGCGGCGGATGCGCGCCCACATGCTCAATGCGGCGAGTGCCCTTGGCCGGTACGTTGCTGAAAATACCAATGACTGAGCATGTGGCCCATATCTCAAAGATAAGCGTCTGTTTGCAAACTAAAGCACCTATATTAGAACAGAATACGCCTGCATTTCGAGTATCATGCACGCATTGATATGAAGAAAACTGACTTTTTTTGCTGACGTGCGACGGTAATTTGATGAAATTATTGACGTTTGGGGGCGCCAGGCAACCAACCTACAGCGATCGAGCGAGACATTGCTTCTCAATGAGCTGGCTAGCACTGGTGAACCTGCCCGGGAAACCAAGTCTAGCATTACAGTTGCGTTTTCGGCGAGGTTCTGACTCTTTGCGTCGCCATGATTCGCGCATCATGGACGTCGGAGACTTCGGTCAAGGCGACGCTGGAGTTGTGGGCCTCGTCGCTCCGGGAGGTGAAGGGGCGCATGCGGCCTCTGTTCACCCAGCGCCGGGTCGCCGCCTCGGCCGGAGCGTTCTTGGATGGACTGCTCGGTGCAGAGCGGCGCAAGACGGGTTGGATGCGGGCGGAAGCCGCGGGCGATCCCGGGCCCTGGCGCCAGCAGGCGGTGCTTGGGCGCGGACGTTGGGACGCCGACGCTCTGCGCGACGTGGTGCGTGACTATGCTCTGGAGACGCTGGCCGACCCGGACGCGGTTCTGGTTCTCGACGAGACCGGCTTTCTGAAGCAGGGCAAGGCCTCGTGCGGAGTGCATCGCCAGTACACCGGCTCAGCCGGCAAGATCACGAACTGTCAGATCGGCGTGTTCGCGGCCTATGTCTCACGGCACGGTCATGCCTTCATCGATCGAGCCTTGTACCTACCCCAGACCTGGACCTCGGATCCAGCCCGGCTGGCCGCCGCCCACGCGCCGAAGGGGACGACCTTCGCGACCAAGCCGGGATTGGCTCTGGCGATGATCGAGCGGGCGAGGGCTGCCGGCGTGCCGTTTTCCTGGGTAGCGGCCGACACCGTCTACGGGGTCGGCGAGATCGAGATGGCCCTGCGGCGGGCGGGCAAGGGTTACGTGCTCGGGGTGAAGAGCGATCACGCGTTCAACTCCTGGGCCGGCAAGCCGCTGGTGGCCGGCACCGCCGAGACGATCGCGGATGGCCTTGCTCCGTCGGCCTGGACGCGCCTGTCGGCGGGCGACGGGACGAGGGGCGCGAGGCTGTACGACTGGGCCTACTGCGAACTGGCCGACCTCGCTGGTGCCGCCTACGACCAGACCGGCCTGTGGACGCGGGGGCTCCTGATCCGCCGCAGCCTGAGCGATGGCGAGCGGGCCTACTTCACGACCTGGTGCCCGGCCGGCACGCCGATCCAGATCCTGGTCAGCGTCGAGGGACGGCGTTGGAGCATCGAGGACGCGTTCGAGACGGCCAAGACCGACCTCGGGCTGACACACAATGAGACCCGCTCTTGGCACGGCTGGCATCGGCACGTCAGCCTGGTGATGATGGCCTTCGCCCTGCTGACGGTGATCCGCCATCACGCCAACGCGCCGCCCCCAAAAAGCCGAGCCCGGCCGAGACCGCGCGCCCGCTGATCCGCTGGTCGGTCCAGGAGATCCGCCGCATCGCGGTGCGGATGGCACAGCGGCGCATTCAACCCGCTCACGTCATCGCATGGTCGCTCTGGCGACGGGCGCATCAGGCGGCCGCCCGCCAGGCACATCTCAAACAGCGCGCGTCAGACGCCAAATGGCGGCGGCAGCGCCGGACGCCAAGCCGGGCCAGCCGTCAGCCAGCACGCACAAAAACGCAACTGTAATGCTAACCGGGGCATTGGAGCGGTTTCGACCACGGACGGCGATCACGCACTGGTCGCTGGCTGCATTAGCACCTGCGCATGTATGAAATGGCAAGCTACACCACGGTGCAGGGCGAACTGCCGAGCACTGCGCCCACGCCCGCGATGACCAGGTGCTCGGCCGCGAACGCGATCCGAACTCCTCGGCTCGCGCCCTGGACCTCAGCGATCTTCACCGCCACAGCATACCGCTTCGGTTCAGCATTGAGTTTGGACTATGGCCCTGCGCGTCCTCGATACGGTCCACGCCCTCTGGCTCCGACCGCGCCTGCTCGGTTCCATTGCGGTTGCGATCGCCCTCGCGCTGGTGCTGCCGTCAATCGCTACGTGGTCGCGGGTGCTGATCGGCTGGTGCGCGGGTGTGGTCGTCTTCGTCGGGCTTATCGTGTGGAACATGACGACGCAGTCGGCGGACGAGCTGCGGCGCGAGGCCTCGCGGCTCGACGACAGCGCCGCGATGATCTCGCTCTTCGCGCTCCTGGCCGCGACGGCCAGCGTCGGCGGAGTTGGGATGCTCGTCTTCGGCCAGCAGGAGCAGGACGCCTACAAAGGCCCGCACATCGTCCTCGCGGCGGCAACCATCCTCTGCGCCTGGATCTTCGTCCAGGTCGTCTTCACTGTACATTATCTTCACGTCTATTACGGCGAGGACGAAGGTGGCCGGAGCCGCGGCGGCCTCGACTTCAATGGCGATGACGCGCCAGATTTCTGGGACTTCCTGTACTTCGCAGTCACGATCGGCACAACGTCACAAACCTCGGACACCGACATCCGCTCGAAGCACATACGTCGCATCGTCACCGCGCACGCCGTATACTCGTTCTTCTTCAACACCTCCCTACTAGCACTTGCCATCAACATGGGAGCTGGTTTTGCTTAGGGGATACCGGCCTTCTGGCTGGAGCCAGCAGAGCACCCGCCCCAGTCCACAGTGCGCCTCGGTGTTTCCGTCGAATGCAGCCTTGTCGGCAGACATCTGTCATGTATAGAAAACGACAGTTTTTCAGTCACTTAATCCTGTAAGGATTGCATGTCAGGTAATCAAACGGTGCGCCGACGCGGTCGGCACGCATTGCTTGAACCGACAACGTGGCCTGCTGGGCGGCCTTGCGGCTGGAAGCGGCATATCCGCTCCGCGTAGGTGCGTTCTGGCCTGCCATCGTGCAGCTCGCCGGGCATTCCGGAAGGACGCCGAATACCGACTCGACCGCTGAGACGCTCCTCAGGCGGTTTTGGCGGGCAGGGCGAAGAGATCGACGAAGGACTGTGCGAGATCGGCCTCGCCAGCAAAGGCGAGCGTTCCGCCCGCACCGTCTCTGGCCAGAGGCGCCTTGCCGTAGATCGTGCGGCGCATCGCCATCGTATCTCCGGTGAAGGCGAGATCCGGTGCCTCCATGACACCACGGCTCACGTAGATCTCACCGCCCATCACTGTCGCGATAAAGTCCTCGCCGGGAAAATGAAAGGCAACTGTGACAGCCAGTTCCGCGGCACGCTCTCGATCGATCAGGGCCTGGAGCGACATCATGGCTGAAGCCGCCGACATGAACAGGCTCGGATCATGCCGCGGCGAGCGAGCCGCCCAACGCCCCAGGTCGCGCATCAACGGCGCGGCCTCACGGCCCCACTCCGTTAGGTCGTAGACCTGCACGTTGGCCGGAGACGGCAGCCGGTAGCGGCGGACGATGCCTGCATCGTCCAGGCCTTCCAGGCGCTGCGTCAGCACGTTGGCGCTGATGCCAGGGAGGTTCGCCCGAAGCTCGCCGAAGCGGCGGGGGCCGAACACCAGTTCGCGCATGATCAGCAGCGACCAACGCTCGCCGATGAATTCCAGGGCGAGCGCAGTGCCGCAAGCGTCGTCGTACAGACGCTCTCGCGGCGCAGACGTCTCACTGGTTATTTTTTCTGACCGCATAGTTGCTTTGTATAACCGAGAATGCCAGCCTGGGCAAAGCGGGGCCGTACGTGGCGCCGAGACGCGGCCGACGCGCCCGTTGTCACAGAGGAATGCGCCCGATGCCAACTGCCGAGGGTAAACCCATCTGGTTCGAGCTGAACGCGACCGACCAGGACGCGGCACAGGCCTTCTACGAGGCCGTCGCCGGCTGGCGCGTCGCGCCATCACCGATGCCGGAGCATGGCGGCTACCGCATCGCGCAGGCTGACGGGACGCCCGTGGCCGGGATCCGGCGGCCGATGCCCGAAGCTCCCGGTTTTCCTGGCTGGGCAGTCTATCTCGCGACCCGCGACGTCGACGCCATAGCCTCCCGGGTGGTGGATCTCGGCGGCCAGATCTGGTTCGGGCCTATCGACATCCCCCACGTCGGTCGCTTCGCCATGGTGAGCGACCCGCAGAACGTGGTCTTCGCCCTGATGGATGCGGCGGGCCCCGACGAGAGCAGAGCCTTCGGGCCGGTGCCCCTCGGGACGGAGCAAACCCTCGGCCACGGGGTGTGGATCGAGCTCGCAACTCCCGATCCCGAGGCTGCCTTCGCGTTCTACGGGGCACTCTTCGGCTGGGAGAAGCTCGGGGCCATGCCGATGGGCGGGATGAGCGAGTACGCCTTCATCGGCCGCGGCGACCTACGCCCTGGCGCAGTGATGTCGAGTGCAGCCACCGGCGCGCCGGCCCGATGGAATTGGTACATCCATGTGGCCGATATCGATGCCGCGCTCGCGACGGTCCGCGAGAGGGGCGGCACGGTGCTCTAGGGGCCCGATCCCATCCCCGGCGGTAGCTACTCGGCCAACATCGCCGATCCGGCAGGCAACAGGCTCGGCCTTACCGGCCAGCGCCAGGCGGCGTGAAGGGCCGCCAGCGATGATGAGCGAGCAGCTGATGAACGCAGGCAGACAGAGCGCCCCCGCCGCCGGGAAGGCAAGCACAACAGTGGAACGGATATCGGACAGGGAGCTCGCCGTTTCGCGAACCGTCGACGGCCCGGCGCGCATCGTCTTCGACGTGTGGTCCAGGCCGGAGCTGTTCCAGCGATGGTGGGTGCCCAAATCCTGCGGCGTCTCTTTGATCTCATTCGAGGCCGACATCCACACGGGTGGCACGTACCGTCTGCTGATGGCCCACTCGTCCTCGGAACGGCCCATGGCATTCTTCGGCCGCTACATCGAGGTGACGCCCCCTACCCGCCTCGTCTGGACCAACGACGAAGGGGGTAAGGATGGGGCGGTCACCACGGTGACCTTCGAGGAAAGGGACGGCGCGACACGCGTCGTCGTGCACGAGCTCTATCCCTCGAAGGACGCGCTCAACGACGCCCTGGCCTCCGGAAGCACGAGCGGATGGGGCGAGCAATTCGAGCAGCTGAACGACCTGATCGTCAGCCTGCAGGCAGAGGTCTGACGACCATGGGCAAGGTGAGCGCGAGAGGTTTCGCGGTCTCCATCGACGGCTTCGGGGCCGGTCCGGACCAGAGCCTGGAGCATCCGATGGGCAAAGGGGGCCGCGAGCTGCACAAGTGGTTCTTCCCGACCCGAACCTTTCGATCGATGATCGGGCAAGACGGCGGGACCGACGATCGCTTCGCCCGCGCCGCGCTGGAAGGCTTCGGCGCCTTCATCCTCGGCCGCAACATGTTCGGGCCGGCTGGCGACGATTGGGGCGGGCCCGACTGGAAGGGCTGGTGGGGCGACAATCCCCCGTATCACGCCCCGACCTTCATCCTCACCCATCACCCCCGGGCACCCATCGTGATGGAGGGCGGGACGGCCTTCCATTTCGTCACCGGGGGGATTGAGGCAGCGCTCGCCCAGGCCAAGTCCGCCGCCGGCGACTTGGATGTCAAGATCGGCGGTGGTGTGTCGACGGTTCGCCAGTATCTGCTGGCGGGCGCGATCGACGAGTTGCACCTGGCGGTGTCGCCCATTGTTCTGGGCCGGGGCGAGCACTTGTTCGCGGGCATCGACCTACCGGGCCTCGGCTACCGGGTGACGGAGACGGTCGCAACGGAGCTTGCGACCCACATTGTGCTGACGCGCTGACTGCCGGAAGTAACCCCGGCGCCGCCTTAACGTCCGGAACCGACGCCAATACGAAATTTGGAAACACCCGGCTGCCGCCGAAAGTCCGGATGGGTGTGGGAAGCCGACGTATGCTTGAAATTGGGGTTCTGGCAGGATCAAGGCCTTACGCGCGTTTAGCTCCGTAAAGACTGGTCAGCATACAAGCGAGTGGAGTAGCTGAAATGAAGGTGACTGTTTCCATCGACGTCCCGTCCATCGAAGAGGGTCTAAAGTTTTTTGGTGATGTCTTTGGCTTCGTCGAGATGTCTCGGCCTCATACCGGCTACGCAATGTTAACCTCGGGTGATGCGACGATCGGGCTTCTTGCAAAACCGACCGGTTCATCACCAGCGCCAGGCAGTAGCGACCTTCGCCGATATGAGCGCCATTGGACACCGGTTCACGTCGATTTTCGTGTCGACGACTTCGAGGAAACGCTTGGGCGCGCCTTGGCGAACGGCGCAAGGTCAGAACAGGTGCACCGTGTGCCGGGCTTTCCCCCCGTGGCGTTCTGCAGTGATCCTTTTGGGCATGGGTTCTGCATTGTTGGCATGAGCAAGCTTTAGAGCTCCAGTCGATCAAGCCAAAACACTAGGAGGCCTTTGATCGTTTGCGGGACCGGTTACAAAGCGGGACTCTGCCTGTTGCTTGTGATATAATCTGTGCCGACGTCCGCTTCGGAGATGCCGGCAATAGCCGCTGACTGCCCGACATACGTGCAAAGCCGAATGTCGGCTTTTGAGCGACGGTCCAACAACGGCTCACTACCCTATTCGGTCATTCCGTTGTTCGGATCTATGTGTCAATAAAACGACGGTTTTTCAGCCACTTAAACCTGTAAGGCTTGCGTGTCAGAAAATCAAAGTCGGACGTCAGCGGTTTCCCGCACGCCTGTCATGCCGGTGAAGGATGCTTTCGGCAGTGCGGTCGGCGACGCCAAGCTCCAGGCCGAAGGCAAGATGGAGAAAGCCGAGGACCGCGCCCAAAGATGCCTACGGCGGGGTGAAGGACACCCTGCGCGGCCGCTGAGCCTCAACGTACCGGTGGATGCCTCTCGGCACCCACTGCGCGCAGCCCGCCGAGACGTCCGAGCGGGGAGCGAAGCCCGAACTGCCGGGTTATCACCTCGCAGAAATCGGCATCGTGGTCGCGCCTCATCGCGCAGCCGTTCTGCGGGGAGAGGCATATGGCTATCGACGTTCGTTCTGACCTTCGCCGGCCGACCACGCTGGCCTTGGCCGCGCTGAGTGTGCTGCTCCTGGTCATTCTGCTCGTCTCGAGCATCTCGCACTCTCGGCAGCGGCAAGCCCAGGAGCAGCAGATTGGAAATCTGAATAGCCAGCTTGCAGCGGTACAATCAGAGCTGCAACAGCAGACGCGGGCTGCGGGAACGCTCAAAGAGTTGCAAGCAAAAATTGCAGCGACAGAACAGCAAAACACGCAGACCGCGCAAGCTGCACAGCAAGCACAAGCGCAGCTCCGCGAATTGGAGCAGAGCAGGCAACTCGCCGAGCAGAAGGCCAGGGATGCCCTGCAAGCCGCTCAAGCACCAACGCAGCGCCTTTCAGAGCTGCAGTCCGATGTCCAGAAGGCCGGCCAGCAGGTGGCGACTCTACGCGAGGCGGCCATCTCGGCAGAGCAAACAGCGGCGGCCCGCACCCAGGAACTCTCGGACGTCGGACGGCGGGTAGAAGAGGCGCGCAAGCAGGAAGCGAAGCTGCGAACCGACTTGGCCGCTCTGGCGCAGGAAGCGACCGCGAAAACTGCCGAGTTGGCTGACGCCGAACAACGACAGCAGCAGGCCCGTGAGGGCTTGGCGGCGGCGCAGAAGGAACTGCTGCAAGTCCGAGCCGATCGGGAGCGCGTCGCCCAGCAGCGAGGTGAGTTAGATCAGACCATCACCAGCCTCACTCAAGCTCGCGATAAGACATCGGCCGACAAGAGTCAGATCGAGCAACAGCTCCAGCAGACCCGAGACTCGCTGATGTCCGCACAGAAGGACGTGGCCGCTGCGCAGGCTGAGCGTGACCGGCTGACGGGCGAGCGTGGACAGGTTGAGCAGGCCATCAAGGCTCTGACCGGCAATCGAGAGAAGCTCACCAGCGACCTCGAGTCCGTTCAGAAGCGGTATGCGGAGGCCCAGGCACAGCTTGCGACGCTGACGGAGAACCTCGCGGCGAAGAACAAGGAGGTTGCCGACCTGGAGGGTCGTCTTCGCACGACCCGGCAGGAACTCGCCGAGGCACAGGGCAAGCTGGCCGACGCCCGCCAGCAGTTATCCGGTCAGCCCGCTGCGGACGGCTCCGCGCCCGCCGCGACAGGAAGCACATCACCTGAAGGTGAGACGAAGCCGCAGTAGAGAGGCTGGCCCGCAACAGCCTTTCCCTTGCCCCGGAGGTGTAACCGAGATCCAAGAGTTCCCGACGGTGTGCGAGGCGATCCGCACGGCCGCAGTGGTGCTCAGAGACACGGCCTCTACCCCGTGGATCGTGAGGGAGGACGGCACGATCCTCAGGCACGGGTGGATCCGAGAGCAGGCTCGGGTACTCGGGTTCCTGGAATAGGGCAGCGGTCCTCATCCATGACGTCATGAGGGTGCAGACCCGGGTGACGACGGAAGGGCTCTTCCACGAGTCGAAGGTCACCCGCCGGGGCGGCGGGGTGCAGTCGTGGGGCGGGCGGGAAGCCTGAGGCAAGCCCTGCGGGGTTTAAGCACTGCCGCGGCCAGTCCTGGCCGCGTGGCAAACACACCACCGTCACGACACCAGCCCGCCCGGCGGCCCACCGGGCGGGCTTTTTCGCCTTACGCGATGCGCGCCAGGTGGACCGTGATCCGCACGCCCACGCGCTTATGAGCCAAGGGGCATCCTTCCCCTGAACCTGCAGCGCCTATCAGCATTGTTCTAGCCGGGAGGCTGCAAGATGCTGATCAATGCAGACGTGGATTGCACACCTGAAGAGGCGCGGGTCTTTCTCGGCCTGCCTGACCTTCAGCCGCTCCAGGCCGCCGTCATGGCGAAGATGCAGGAGCGCATGCTGCAGGAGATGCACCGTTACTCTCCCGATAGGCTCATGAAGGCGTGGATGTCCGCAATGACTGAGCCGGCGAGGAGGAAGCGCAGTGGGCCGCCGCCGCACAAGCCGCATCCTTCATCGCAGTAGCGCGGCGCGACGAAGGCCACCCGCCGGGGCTGCGGGGCGCAGTCCGGAGCAAGCCTCAATGGTTAGATGAAACCGTTTGCGTGTAGACGAGGTTAGACTCCCAATCCGCTTCATTCCAAAGGGATTGGCATGGGCTTCGTGTTCTTCCTGGTTTTTGTTGGCCCGTGGATCGTACTCGCCGGGTTGGATGTTCTCGCACAAGCTAGACGAAAGCCATACTGATTCCAGATTTTAGCACGACAGATGATGATATCGCAAACCAAGCCATAACATCCAGCAACCAGGAGTAGCCTTCCTGAGCTATCATCTGGAATGAGAGATACTCGTAAAGAACTCCTAGACCGTACACAAGTACATATTGCACGAACCGAGCGGTGTCTAGCGTTTGTTAACGCGGTTGCTGTACGACTCGGTCGAATGAATGCAGATCTGGGGCACTTGCCGGAAACGCGAACTTCCTTAGTTCAAGACCTGGAAAAGCTGAACCGTCTTCGTTCAAAACTATCACATGGAGGGTGATATTGCGGACTAATACTTACCAAAAATGTCGGAGTAGGAAGCCACCCTCCTGCTGGTCATCGAACCCCGAGCGGTTGCATCCCACCACCGCCAAGCTCCTGCCAACGCCTCCGGCCGCGTAGATTACAACAGATGATCCGCCGGCCCGGCGCGGGCCGTGGAAGGCCGTTAGACTAACCCTCGACTGGCGCCCCGGCCGGACCGGCTCCGAGGTCTTCCGGAGACTGTCCGCGGGTTCCATATCGCGCACCATACTGGCCATTATGCGAGCGTATGGAACCAGCTCACGTTATCGCTTCAGCTTAAGGGCGGGTGCCCGCAGGATCGTAGGCTGGCTTCGCATAGAGGCGGCAAGCTGGCCAGCATGTCTAGCGGCTCGGGAACGACGGCGCGTTTGCGCTTGCAACATGTGGAGTGCTCCTGCCCGACGGCAAAACGATGGTCAGGAGGCCGCCGAAGATGGCGATGCCGGCCAGGATGTAAAAGATTGTCTCGAGGGCGAAACCACCCCCCGCCAGGTAGCCGCCCAACATCGGACCGCCCACGCCGCCGAGGCGGCCGAAGCCGGCGCACCACGCGACGCCTGCGCTGCGGACGTTGGTGCGATAGTAGTTGGCCGCCAGTCCGTAAATCAGCGTCTGGGTCCCGCTGGTGCCGAGACCGACGACCGCGACGGTCGCCAAGAGAACACCGATCGAGAAACCGGCGGTCAGGAGAGAGATGGCCGCCGCGCCGATGAGAAAGCAGGCAATCACCACGAGCTTCGCGCCGAAGCGGTCGGCCACCTTGGAGCCCAGGAGAGCACCCACAACCGCGCCACCATTCAGCACCATGAGAAAGGACAGCGAGCCCCGGGCGTTGAAGCCAGCGCGCAACATGAGTTCAGGAAGCCAAGTGTTCAGTGAGTAAACAAGCATCAGGCCGGTTGCGCTCATCAGCCCGAGCAAGATGGTGGGGAGCGGGTACGATGTGAACAGACCTGCCCAACTGGCTCGGCCGTCATCGGTCGCGTCCAACGTTTCGGCGCCCAGCGTTGGAGCTGGTTCCGGCATGTCGACACCGATCTTCTCGGCCAAGGCTTGTGCTTCGACCAGGCGACCACGAGCGGCGAGCCAAGCAACTGACTCCGGTATCTTGAAGTAGGCGAGTGGGAGCAGGGTCACCAGCGGCAAAGCGCCGATTACGAAGAGGCCGCGCCAGCCGATCGAGCTGAGCAGGGCGATCGCCAAAGCGGCGGCGAGGAGGCTGCCCAGTGGCACGCCCGAATAGACAATTGCATTGCAGAGGTTCTTCTTCCCCTTTGGGGCGAACTCAGATACCAGCGCGGCCGTCGTCGCCAAGAGAGCGCCAACGCCGAGGCCGGTCAGGAACCGCATCATCCCGAATGCGGGGACCGAACTCGTCATCGCGGTCACGGCCATGCCGGCCGAGAACCAAGCGTAGGAGGCCAGCAACACTTTGCGGCGACCCACGATGTCGCCGACGGAGCCGGCGAGAAGAGCTCCGACGAGAACGCCAAAAAGCGCGTAGCTGCCGAGCTGACCGGCGATCTCAGGGGTGACGACGCCGAGTTGCGTGGGGTCGCGCAGGAAGGTCGATACACAGGCACCATAGACCACAAGGTCGTAGCCGTCGAAGACGAGCCCAACGAGTGCCAGGCTCACGACCCAGACCACGGTCCGGAATTGTTTTACTTCACGAGATGGACTTATCACCCCGCTCGCGCTGACGGATGCGATCATGGGTCGTCTCCTGTCCCCTAGCAGAGATTTGTGTAGGTGTTCGCCTTTTCCCTGGCGTCCTCGGGCGGTCTCACGCCCTCGTTGCGTCGCGTTCTGCACGCTGCCGAGCGCAACGTTGGTCCGCGGCGCGGTGGTCGGCCCCGCCGCGCCGTTCCAGTTTGCCTCACCTTGATCCGGCGCTTTCGCCGGCAGGCGAGCCTAATGACGATCGAGCAGAATGCGCCCGAAGAAGGCGGCGAGTTCGTCGTGTGCGTCGAGGGGCAGCACGTTCGCGACGTGCTGGTCCGGACGGACGACCACCATCGCACCTCTCTCGCGGTCGATACCGCGCAGGTCAAAGATGTCGAGGCCGTTCTTGAGGTCGGGCGTGAACGCCTTCTCGTAGTCGATCAGCCCGAAGCGTCCCTTGCGCGGCAGAAGCAGCGGCGGGAGATCCTCGACCTTGAGGTCGCGATGCCCCTGCTGGAAAACCGCGCGGACGTCGATGACGCTGTCGATGTTCGCGCCTCGCGGCGTAAAGCGCTTCAGCGGCGACTGATCGGACGTCGCGAGAACGTTCATGAGATTGACGAGGTTCTCTCTGCTCGCATCGGCGAAGGCGTAGATACGCCAAGCACCATCGGCCCGGTGCGCGTGTCCAAGTTGCACGGGCTTGGCGTCGGCGAGGCGCACCACGGGCGCGGAGTGGAAACGCATGCCGACCGTGAAACCCTTTGCCAGCGCTTGGTGGGTCGGCTCGGCGGTCAGAACGGTCGCCGGTGGATAGTGGGTCGCGACACCGGCCGTATAGCGGCCCGATCTGACGAAGTAGGACTGCAGTTCCTCAGGATCGACGCCGCCGCGTTCCGGGTGCTCAGGGTCCCTGGGCGGCGAGGCCATGATGTTCGACCACTCCTTGTCGAAATTGATGAGGCCCTGCGCGATGGCGTGCCGCTCGACCGTGTAGGTGCGCAGAAGCTCCGGCGCCGCTCGCCCGTCGAGGACGGCGGCGAGCTTCCAACCGAGGTTGAACGCATCCTGGATGGAGACGTTCATGCCCTGGCCGGCCTTGGCGCTGTGCGTGTGGCAGGCGTCGCCCGCGATGAAGACACGCGGCAGGCGGGAGGCGGCCTCGGCCGCCGGCACGTCGTCGAAGCGGTCGGTGACGCGCTGGCCGACCTGATAGACTGAGAACCACGCGACGTCGCGCACGTCGAGCGTGTACGGGCGTAGCACCCGCTGGGCGGTCGCGATGACCTGCTCTTGCGTGATGAGACGAACCGCGTCGCGATTGGCGGGGTCGACCTCGCCCAAGTCCACGTAGAGGCGCACCATGTACCCGCCCTCGCGCGGGATGAGCAGGATGTTACCCTCGTCGGCCGACTGTATCGCGGCCTTGATGCGGATGTCCGGGAAGTCGGTGACGGCCAACATGTCGACCACGCCCCAGGCATGGTTGGCAAAGTCACCGCGCGGGACGGCCCCGATCGCGTCCCGCACCCGGCTGCGCGCGCCGTCGCAACCGACCACGTACTTGGCCCGAACCACGGTGTCCGCACCGGTCGCAACATTCTTCAAGGTGACCACGACGGGGTGATCGTCCTCAGGCTCGACGTTGAGGGTCACGAAATCCATGCCGAAGTCGGGGACGAGCCGCGTCGGTGACTTCGCCATGTAGTCCTGGAGGTAGCTCAGCAGGCGGGCCTGATTGACGATGAGGTGTGGGAACTCCGACAGGCCATCCTCGGTGTCCTGAACGCGACCGGTGCGCACGATCGCTGCCCGATTGTCGGGCGATGGGCGCCAGAACACGGTTTCATTGACCCAGTAGCCCTCCCGGACGAGCTTCTCGCTCAGGCCGAAGGTGTCGAACGTCTCGACCGTGCGGCACGCGACGCCGTCCGCCTGGCCGACCTGCAGCGGGCCCTCCCGGCGGTCAACGATGCGGGTGGTAATGCCGGGAAACGTCGAGAGCTGCGCGGCTAGTACCATGCCGGCAGGTCCGGTGCCGACGATGAGGACGTCGACGGTGTCGGGGAGGCCCGCCGGCTGTGTTTCAGTGCCCGGTGCGGGAGTGAGAATATCTGGATCGCCAGTCACGTAACCGTTGAGATAGAATTGCATGTTGTCCTCCCTCTTCCGATTTTTTGCCTGATTTACTATGCATTGTGTGGTCAGTTCTACAGAATTTTATGCACTGCATGTCTCAGAAAATGATCAAACGACCACTTCCCGTGCTGGCGATTTCGGGCATCGGCTCTACGAAAGCGATTTCCTGCCAGGAGGCGACCCGCCGCAAGCGCGGCAGAGCATCTGCCTTGGTCGCCGGCGGAGCGTGATCGATCTGGAGACTGCCGTCGATGGTTGATCCGTACACTGATAATCAGTATGCTGTCAATAGGCCGGTGACCGCTCCCGGTGGGGGTTGGCCTGCGATTACCCCGGGGTTGAGGGGCTGTGGCCGGGACGCTAGAGGAAGAGCATGAGCGATCTCTATGGAATGCCAGGCCACCTTTTCCGCCGGGTTCACCAGATCTCATCGGCGATTTTCGCTGAAGAGTGTGGGACGCATGGACTGACGTCAGTTCAGTACGCTGCCCTTACTGCCATCAGAGAGCACCCCGACGTTGATGCCACACGATTGTCGTCCCTGATCGCCTTTGATCGCTCGACCCTCGGCAACGTATTAGAGCGATTGGAAACAAAAGGCTGGGTCGTTAGACGCTCTAGCCCAAGCGACAAACGGATCAAACTCCTGAGACTGTCGCAAGTAGGAAGCCATTTGCTTGCCGAAGTCGAGCCAGCTGTCCGGCGGGTTCAACAAAGGCTTCTTGAACCCTTAGCCGCTCAGGATCAAGCCAAGATGGTTACACTGCTTGTGCAGCTCATTGAGGGGCATAATGGTGACCTGACAGGTGCGCCTGCTGCAAAGGAGGTGGCCTCAGGGGACGATGCGGCCTGACCAACCGATGATCAGCCCTCACCCTCCCCACCCCGTGACATGCTTCGGCTACCTGGGTCTTTGCCTGGACTGCTGCATCCCCGCTTTAAGGGACGCCGGCAGATACGAGTCTCCGGCCGCCTTGGACGCGATCCGAACGAGAGCGGGAGGCGGGGCTGACTACCGCTTTACAGCCGTAGCTGCCGGTGGCTTGGCTGCAGCGTTATGTCAACGAAACGACCGTTTTCCTGACGCTGGCGGGAGCCGCTTCGGTTAACGCGCCTGACGCGAGAGGTCCGCGCGGCGGTGGATGTCAGGGACACGTGTCAGGATAACTACTGCCGGCAATACCCCCCCGCGAGACCATCCTGACATGCTCGTCGGATACGCCCGCGTCTCAACCCACGACCAGAACCTCGACCTCCAGCGCGATGCCCTCGCCCGCGCCG
This sequence comes from Methylobacterium sp. CB376, assembly GCF_029714205.1. Lineage (NCBI taxonomy): Bacteria > Pseudomonadati > Pseudomonadota > Alphaproteobacteria > Hyphomicrobiales > Methylobacteriaceae > Methylobacterium > Methylobacterium sp. CB376. The sequence goes on from NZ_CP121648.1 coordinate 7,549,374, forward strand.
GAGGCCAGCGCCTGTTCGAGGAGAAGAAGTCCGGCACGGCGGCACCAAGTGACCCGAGTTCGAGGCCGCCCTCGCCTTATCTCCGTCCCGACGACGTGCGCGTGGTCTGGAAGCTCGACCGCCTCGGTCGCTTCCTGGTAGACGATGCGCACCATCGACGGCCTGCGCCGGCAGGAGGTCCACTTCCGCTCCCTCACCGAGCAGTTCGACAGCGACACCGCCCACGGCCGCTTCGCCCTGCAGATGCACGGCGCCATGACCGAGTACTTCCTCGACCTCAACCGCGAGCGGACCCTGGAGGGGCACAGGGCTGCCCTCGCCCGCGGCCGCAAGGGCGGGCGGCCCAAGGCCCTGTCCGAGGCGGACCTCGAGGTCGGGCGGGCGCTGCTGGCCTCCGGCACCATCTCGGTGGCGGCGATCGCCCAGCGGCTGGGGGTGAGCCGGATGACGTTCTACCAGTACTTCCCGCAAGCGCGGGCGCGCAGCCAAGTGGCGCGGGAGGGCTGAGGGGATGTCATGCAAGCGAGACTAAGCCGGCCGGGCCCACCCCCGCGCCGGCTTCTCTTTGTCGATCGAGGTAGCGGGCCGGACACGAGGGATGGCCCCACCCGCTGGCAGCGCCGGGGAAACGGGCGCCGGCACCACCTGAGGACGATGCTCCCTCGCGTGTGCAGCTGTCGTTCACCCAGGCGAACGGAAGCCACCGGTTGGAACCAAGTTGTCATCGAAACTTTGTCCTGGTGCCACTCCGGACTGCTAATGTTCCACACCGCTCGTCCGGTTGTCGCATGTTAAACTGGAGAGTATGTATCCAGTTGTATCATATGTGAACTTGGCATCGTTGAAAGGAGACGCTTGAACTCACCGCATCGCTCTTTGAACATGGCAAGCTCATGCCGCCCGGCCAGGCTTCATCCTGTGCCGGGCGTGCGCTTTAGAGCGGTATCTTGCACTGGTGGCGGCCGAGCCCAAGGGTCTCAGCGGGCCCAGCCGCCTGCCGCTCCCTGCAAGGTTGAGGACACCGTGAGCAGAACGGCACTCGGACTGTATTGCAGGCAGGCACTTGTGAGTACTTGTGTTCGCATAGGTGAATGAGCCCCCCCCCGCATGGGGGCATGAAGCGGGTCATGAACACCATCGATGACTGCCCGACGCGCTCCAAGGCGGAGGCGGCCGAGCTGCTGAAGCGGCTGGCCAAGTCTCAAGCCGCCGATCTCGAGTGCATCAGCCGAAGCCGCGAGGCTATCGCGATCTCCCGCGAGCTGCTGAGCATACCCCTCTACCGGCCGATGTGCGGGCTCCGGCGGCCCCGCGGCGGGCGTTAGCAGAACTGGCGTGGCAGGATCCGGTCGGGCGCGGGCGCTAGCGGATCTCGCCCCCGAGGAAACGCCGCGCAGGCGGCCCTCGGACTAGCGTGAGTAAGTGAGCAGGCCGACGGCTTGGTCCTACGCTCGCCGCCATGACCAATGCCGCTCAACGCCTCGCCGAGGGCATCCAACACACCGGTGGCGTGCGCCTTTGGCTCCATTACCGGTCCGTGTCGACCGCCATGAGCTTCAGGTGCTTTGGGCACTCCAAGGAAGCCATCGCGATCAGCCGGACGCTCCTGGTCCCGCCGCGGCACGTGCTGCTCTGCGGGCCGCAGCGCCTCTCTGACGAGCCGGCAGCAAGGCTGACCGTGCAGGGCCGATGAGGATGACTGATCCGCGAACCTCGCCAGAGAGCAGATGGCCGGGCCTTTGGCGCGGCAGCAGGATCTCGACATCATCGATCGTGCGTGCGTGAGACGGAGCCTCGACGCCCTCGCGGTCTCGCTTAATGTCCTGGAGAGCTCCCGCAGGCTCGTGCCCGTGCTGCCCTACATCTCGCCCAGCGGCGCGATCGGCAGCCCTGCCGGCACGCCCGGAGCAGGTCGGGGCTAGCAGCAAGCCCCGCGACACCTCGGGACCGTATCGGGCCGCCATGCCGACCGCCGATCCTGCCGCCCTGGTCTCGGCGTGGAACCACGGCCTCGCCTCCCTCTCCCCCGGCCAGCCGCCCTGCCCGGGGTTCCGGCCCGACGAGTGGGGGACCACCCTGGAGACCTGCCGCCGCTTCGTCGACGAGTTCGGCGCCGAAGCGGCGCATCTCGGCTGGGACACGCTCACCCTGTCCTCGGCGCACCCGCAGGCCGGCATCGTCCGGGGCGACTGGTGCGGCGTCATGATGCCGTGCTCGTACCCCGTATTCGAGGTCACCGAGGCGTACCTGAAGAAGCACCTCTGGACGTCGTGGAAGCGCAAGCCGGGGGCTACCGCGGCGTGCCCGTTTGGGAGTTCAAGCGTGGCTGAGGCCGCCACCATCGAACGGCTGTACAAGCGCAAGCTCATCACCGATGAGCAACTCGACGCAGTCGTGATGAACTTTCTGAATGCTCCGAAGCCCGGTGCTCGCCCGCTCGTGGAGGGCGTCGCGATCGACGTCTGCGCGATCATGGCGGCCAACCCTCACGCTCGCGAGGTCTTGGCGGCGAGGGACTCGTCCGAGGCCGAGATACGCATGGCAGTCAGGACGGCGATCCTGATGGCGCAACCGGCATAGTGTGGAAGGGGGACCGCTCCTGTTGGAGCTAGACGGCCAATCGAGAAGCGTCTGATATCAGACCAAGCGACTAGTCGCAGTCATTGATGACCTGTGTAAACGCTCCATGTCTTGAGTTGGCCTACAAGGCGCTAGTCACTCTGACCCTGTCCTGTCAATGACAGTACCCGGTCGGCGTCACTGGCGGGTCGGGCGCCTCTCTATCATCGGGCCCGGCCCGCCTTCTGCTTGCGCAGCATTGGAACATTGATAATGCAGTGCCACCGAAGGAACCGGATTATAGAACCTGACAGACGATTAAAGTATTTCGCTTTATTCCTGATAATAGTCATATGTGGTCTCTGGGTGGGCGTCACGCTCGTCTAATGAACCCGATCTACGTCTTAGCTCATGACCCGCCGCCACCCCCGCCGCGCCTACGATGAGCAGGGTCGCGAGATCCCGCCGCCCAAGCTGGCGGACCTCCGCGCCGAGGGCGAGGCGGCAATGTTCTGGTCGAATGTTTCTACCGGTGAGAAGCTTTCACCGCAGAAAGATGAACTAAGGAGAGCCGGAATGGGCCAAGGAATATATAGGGCCGAAGCCACTTTGCATGAGCGGATTTGGCTCGTGGGCGTGCAGAAGAGCAAGGGTGATCCGCTCGACCTATTCGATCCCCAGAGGGCACGCCAATTGGCCGATGTGGTTGAGCGCCACGGGGACATGGCCTCTGCGGCCCTCGTGAGGGGGGCGGCAGATACGGCCGATCGGCGTAACCGGGGGGAGGAATAGCGCCGGAGCCCAGGCAGGCTGCGATAGCGGCTGCAACTATCTACGATCACGTCATCCCGGCGGTGAGCATCGCGGCGATGCCGGCGTTGCACTCCGCGTCCTCGACCCGGCCCCGTTCGGGCCCTGCGGCATGTACCTGCCCCTGGGCTTGGTGGCGGCGCCCCTCCTCGTAGTCCTGGCGGGCGATCCGCGACAAGGATGGATCAGTGGAGCCGCTGTCCCCTCTCGAAGCTGCTCTGGAGCGGCTGCACCGGGCGGGAGGCACCTACCCGGAAAGGCCAATGGCCAAAGTCGCCAAAAGGCAAAAACTCGCGGGAGCGTCTCTGTATTTGAGCGGTGGCGAATGTCTACCAGGGCATGAAAGCTTGGGCATAAGCACGGGGTCAGCATGGTAACGAAGCCGATGAACGAGCCGGAAGTCGTGATCCCGAACCAACGGTACTGCCTGCCTCGCATCTGCGCGCGATGCGGCACACTACCAGCCGACGAGGAGGAGCGAATGCGCATCCACCAGAAGCGGTTGTGCTTTGCGTGCAGTGAACCGCAGGTTTTGGAGAAATAGAACAACTGCTTATGCGCCCACGCGGAATCGCCGCGTCCAGGGTGCCTATCTGAAAGTCTTGCCGCCACTTGTGCGCACCGCAGTCTATACAGACCGGAGACACGGATGCACGATTGCTTCAGCAATGCTTACGTTTCTTTGCTCGATGCTATTGAGCATCACGAGAAAGTTGCGCTGTTCTTCGTAACGGCGGCGCATAAGGAGGCCCTCGCCGGCGAGGAAAGGAGAGCCGACCGCCTGCGCCGCTACGGGCGCGAGATGCGCGTGAAGGCGCTTCGGATGTCGGGCGAGGCCGCCGCTCTAGTGGACCGCTACCACTACCTTGCCTCACAAGAGCGTTGAGAGGCGCTTGGGCCGCAAGCCGCTGCTGCGCCACAGACCATTAACCGCGGTACGCCAGTCTCCACGTGAGCCGAGCAGGTCCCCCCGAATCGGCGAAGCGGCGGCCGGGCAAGACACCTGTTAGCCCGGCCGCCGCCCCGCTGATCACCGCACTCTGCGGATCCAGATGCGCTCCGCGCGCGGATGAGCGGCAACGACGAGTGCCAGGGCGCCAGCTGCACCAGCGAGCATCACAATCAGTTCGGACATGTGCCCCACCCCCGCCGCTGGATATCTGAGGCTGGCTGCTCGGCCCATGTGGCGGCCCGCCGCGAGATGATCGATAGTATGGGGTGAGAAGCGTCCACTACGGCGGAACGGCACTGGGTGGCGCATTCACTTAGGCGAGCGCCTGCGCTGACGAACACGAGCACCGTCTGGACGGTGCGCGCAACATAGCGGTTCAACCTGCTGGTGCTTCTTCCGCCATGCGCTTGGCGTCGTGCCGGTCCAGCGCCGGAAGGCGTGCGTGAACGCGGCCGGCTCGGAGAATTCCAGCGCGGCCGAGATCTCCGCCAAGCTCACGTCAGTGTTAACCAACAACTGCTTCGCAACCTTAAGCCGCGCTTTGTTAAGAACTTTCGTGAAAGTTGTGCCTTCGGACTTCAGCCGGCGGCTTATACCAACTCTCGCTGATCAGAACTCATGCGCCCAAGCGCGCAATCCGATGGAGATGATGCGCCAGGGCTGATCGGTCAGCCTGTTCCAGGCATGGCAGCAGTGGTCGAGAATGGCCTCGTCGGAGGCGAAGACCCGGTTGCCGAGCCAGTTCTCGCGCAGGAACTGCCAGACGTTCTCGACCGGGTTCAATTCGGGTGTGCGGGCTGGCAGCGGCAGCAGGGTGATGTTAGCGGGTACGGTGAGCCTTGTCATGTGCCAGCCGGCCTGATCGAGCAGCAGCACGGCGTGCGCGCCCGGCGCGACGGCCTTGGCGATCTCGGCCAAGTGCAGGGTCATCGCCTCGGGGGTGCAGCGGGGCAGGACGAGCCCGGCTGCCGTGCCGCGTGCGGGGCAGATCGCGCCGAAGATGTAGACGGACGCCGTGCGCTGATCCTTCGGGGCTGCCGGCCGTGTGCCTCGGCGTGCCCAGCGGCGCGTGATCGTGTTCTTCTGACCTACCCGGGCCTCGTCGGCAAACCAGACCTCTATCGGCTTGCCGCCCGTCGCCTGCGCGATCTTTGCCACACGGGCCGGGAAGGCTTTTTAAAAGCGTCGGCGGCCGCCGGATCCTGGGCGTGGTGGCGGGGGCGGGCCGAAAGTTTCCGGTAGCCCATCGCCCGCAGCACACGGCTCAGCGTCTGCTCGGAGACTGAGACGCCGTGGTCCTCAACCAGGATCTGGCGCAGATCCATCAGCCGCCAGCGCACCACCCCATGGGCAGCCGGGATCGGCCCTTGCTCGACCAAGGCACGCAGCGCGTCCCGCTGCTCGGAGGTCAAGCGCGGCCGTGCGCCGGGAGCTTTGCCGGTGATTAGCCCATCCGGACCCTCGGCGTTGAAGGCCAGCACCCAGTCCCGCACGGTCTGCAGCCCGACCCCGCCGAGTGCGGCGGCCTGCGTGCGTGAGCCACCCGCGTAGATCGCTGACAGCGCCAGAAGACGGCGGATCTGGGCTGCGTCACGCGAGGCTTTGGCCAACCGGCGCAGCGCCTCGGCATCGAAATCCGGTCGCAGCCGGATCGGAGCGGCCATGCCATCCTCCTCGGGCGAAAAGCCAGAGGACGGAATCACGAGCCGTCGCCCACCGCTACCCAGTGTGAGTCCTGCTCAGCGAGGGCTGGTATTAGTGTGCGCCGACTGAATTTAATCACCTCTGCGATTTCTGTTCCACTGATTGTCATTTCAGTCACAAAGGCGCGCAAACCTTGAGTGAATGTGTCTGTCATCTCTGGAGCGGATACGATAGCGTCGGAACGCATAGCTAAGCAATTCTAACAGACTTGTAAGTGTGAAATCAATACTTTCCATGGCGTGATAGCGCAACCTGCGGCCGGATCGACGAACCCTGTCGGGCCGGCATCTCGCGCGCGAGGCGGCGCGGGGCGCATAAGCGCGGTTACGGGGCCGCTCTCTTGGCGATCTTGGCGAGGTGCGCCCGGCTGCACCCGGTCGCCGCCTGGATCTGGCTCCAGGTCATGCCGATCGACAGCGTCGCTGCCAGGGCGGCGCTTGTTGGCTTCGCTAGTGCATTGACGCCTTCAAAAGGTACACCGCGCGGAGCGATTTCTTCGGCAATCTCAGCTGGTTAGCAATCGGTCACCTGATGCGAATGTCGGCGTCTGTGCACTAGTGGCCGATCCGGCCCCGATGCAGCTTGCCGTAGCCGATGAGGCTGACGCCGCACGTAGCGGCGATCAGGGCGGGAGCGGCGGAACAGTGCCCGCTACGAGCAGTCTCGGTGATGTCCAGGGCAACCAATCTGGCTCCTACGTAGTTTTCTGCATACCGTAATCCAACGATCCTCATAGATGAGAGGAACCTGAGCGGTAGCGACGTGTTTGAGTATAAGCCTACCTTTATTCCCCCAGGGGAACGCGCATGTCGTTCTATCTCTTCGGCGAAGCGGATGCCGCTTCGCCCAATCCTCCCGATTTGCCGCCATTCCTGCGTGACCATCTCGGTAAGCAGTTGCGTGCCGGCTACGCCGCGGTTGTGACCGGGCGGCAGCCTCAAGCGCTGCTCGACTTGGTCGCCCGGCTCGAGGACGCGCTGGCTAAAGTGGCGGCAACGAGGTCCTCGTTCGGCAACGACGTTCTGGCCCAGGTGCCTGCTCTGCGGCGTTTCGCGCTCACCCTCACCATCGACGCCACTCAGGCCGACGACCTCGTCCAAGAGACCCTGCTGCGCGCGTGGCAACACCAGCGCCGCTTCCAGGCGGGCACCTGCCTCCGGGCATGGCTGTTCACCATTCTGCGCAACCAGTTCTACACGACCTGCCGCAAGCGGCGCTGCGAGGTCGAAGATGCTGACGGTATGGCCGCGCAGAAGCTGGTCGCTCTGGCCGAGCAGGAGAGTGGGATCGAGCTGCGGGAGACCTGGGAGCAACTCGACAAGCTGCCCGCGTCGCAGCGCGAAGCCCTGCTGCTCATCGCCGTCCAGGGGCTCTCCTACGAGGCGGCCGCACGCCTGATGGGCTGCCGTGTCGGCACCGCGAAGAGCCGCGTCAATCGCGCCCGGATAGCCCTGGCTGAAGCGCTGGGCTACGAGCGCGCGCATTCATGAGCCGCTCGGCCCGGCAGCCGTCACCTGCTTGGCGATTTTGGCGAGGTGCGCCCGACTGCACCCGGTCGCCGCCTGGATCTGTGACCACGTCAGCCCGGCGGTGAGCATCGCGGCGATGCCGGCGTTGCGCTCCGTGTCCTCCGCCCGGCCCCTGTAGCGGCCCTCCGCCCTTGCACGCGCCTGTCCCTGAGCCTGCCGGCGGCGCCGGTCCTCGTCGTCCTTGCGCGCCACCGCCGCGAGCACGTCCAGCATCATCCCGTTCACCGCCTTGAACATCCGGGCGGTGAACTCGTCGCCGTTGCCGGTCGCCATCATCCAGCTCGTCGGCAGGTCGAGGGCGACCACCCGGATGCGCCGGTCGGCGATCTCGCGCTTCAGCCGCTCCCAGTCCGCCACCGTGAGCCGGGAGAGCCGGTCGACCTGCTCGATGAGCAGCACGTCGCCGGGATGGGCGTCGGAGAGCAGCCGGAACAGGGCCGGGCGCTCCAGGCGGGCGCCGCTCTCGGTCTCGGCGTACCACGCGGCGATCCGGAGCCCCCGCTCGGCGGCGAAGGCTTCGAGCTGTCCGCGGGCGCGCTGGGCGTCCTGCTCGTCGGTGGAGGCGCGGAGGTAGGCTCGGACGTGCACGGGCGGGCCGATCGGTTCGCTACGGATGGTTCACTGATCGGCGGTTCGTTTTGAATGATCGGCGCGCCTTGCTGAACCGACTCCGGGCTGGTTCGCCAGGGGTATACCCATCCAGAACCGACGCGGGCGCATGTCTGGAGCCGGGCCGCAGTCTCCGCAGCGGCTCTACGATAGGGAACGATCTACACACTACATGATGAATATCCTGGACCTCTCCGACTACGATTTTCTGTTTTGCATCTCTTTATCTATGGCTTTTCTTATGATCTTCCTAATATGCTCTCGAATTCTCTCGCTTCGCTCTGACGAGTTATCAGTCGCGCTATGTGCTTCGGTCTTGAACGGGTCGCGCATCGATTGGGTTCCCGGCGCCAGAGAGCGTGCATACTCAACAAATAGCCCAGCCTCTTTGGCTGGGCGGCATGTCGGCGTGACTACACAACCTACTCTGCCCTAACTCTGCTACATAGTGTAACGTTCCCCAAGTCACGTAGTCGTTACGGCCCATATCTGATCGTGCAGTTAATTTCATAATTCTTCGGCAGACACATTAAGCTTTCATAAACCAAGTATGCGCATTAACTTACCGCCGACTACGTAGGCTGCCGGACGGAGCCACGCCCCCGCGACCGCGCAGAAAAGGGTCACCTGATGCGGCGCTTCTACTTCGACCTCGCCGACGGGGTCACTACCATCCGTGACAAGGAGGGGGTCGAGGCCGCGGACCTGAATGAGGCGCTGGAGGCGGCCGAAGCCGTGATCCAGGAGATGAGAGCCAAGGGCGAGCTGGCGCACTTCGGGGACGGCTGGACCCTCTCCATTCGCCTGGAGGCCGGGACCGTCCTGGCGATCCTGCCCGTCGAGTAGCGGCTGATCGCAAAGGGTGTGGCGCTCGACCTCGCGGCGATCCTGCCGGCGCGGCCCGCGTAAGCCGGGACCTGCGGCAAGCCCCACCACACCTCGGGGGAGTATCGGGCCGCCATGCCGACCGCCGACCTAATCGCCGATCCTGCCGCCCTGCCCCGGCTTCCGCCCGGAGGACTGGGCGACCACCCTGGAGAACTGCCGCCGGTTCGTCGACGAGTTCGGCGCCGAGGCGGCGCACCTCGGGTGGGACACGATCCTGCTCTTCGGCGTCCACCCGCAGGCCGGGATCATCCGGGGCGACTGGTGCGGCGTGATGATGCCGTGCTCGTACCCCGTGTTCGAGGCCACCGAGGCGTACCTGAAGAAGCACCTCTGGACGTCGTGGAAGCGCAAGCCGGGGCGTTATCGCGGCGTGGCGGTGTGGGGGTTCGGGGGGAAGCCCTAAGCCTGGTGGTGGCGGCCGGACCGTTCGGGCGCCGGTCGCTTCGGTAGCCCGACCGCCTGCTGCACCGCCCCGCAACCGGGTGAAGCGTAACGATGCAGCACCCACGATGTAGCGCAGCCGAAGGTCTGGTGGAACCGCAAGCTCGGCCTTAGCCTGCCCCGATCACAGCGCGACCGCGACCCATGCCGATCCGACCCGAGCACCGCGGCTTCTACCCGATCGACTGGCCCCAGCTCTCGGCGGTGATCCGCTTCCGGCGCGCGGGCGGCCGCACCTGCAGCGGATCGTGTGCCTGTCCGACGGCCGCTGGTGGGATGCGGAGGACCGGACGTGGCGGAACGGCCGAGGGCAGCCCCTGCGGCGCGCGCCGGCCGTCGACCTTCTGGCGGAGGTCCGCACGACTCGGGTGGTGCTGGCGGCCGCGCACCGCAACCACGACACTTCCGACAACTCGGACGGCAACCTAGTGGCGCTCTGCCAGCGCTGTCACATGCTGCACGACAGACCGGAGCATCGCCGCCGCCGCTGGCTCACGCTGTTCAGCCGCAAGGCCTCAGGCGACCTGTTCCGCGGTCCAGACCCTGGCTGGCAGCAGTCAGGTCGCCTTTGAAATCGCGATACTCGCCGCACTTGCGTCCAATATCCTTAACGCTTTAACAAGCGCTCAGCCGGCATAAGCCGCTGCCAATATAACGGGAGGGAGATGGAATGAGACGCGAGTTAATCTATTGCGCACATCGCATTCACCAAGAAAATGGGATTTTTACGGCTAGAGAGGCGGTGCCCGGGCCTCAATCTTTCGAGTTTTTCTCCAAAGATCTTACTCGTGTTCAGGAAGCTATCGAGGAGATATGGGCTGCTGAGAGCAAGACTTTACCAATGCCAGGGTGGTTTAGAGGTGCCCTGGCTTCCCGAAAGCAAGCGCGGGTCGATCTCGATAGTTTGGCGTAACCGCGGTCTATCCCTCCACATAGGGCGGCGCCCAGGCGCGGGGCTGCCCGTCCTCTAGGAAGGCGTAGACGATCGGCAGCTCGGCCGGCATGGACAGGCTCGTAATGGTAGGGTGAGGCGCGGGCCCGGGTTTCCCCTCACCGGTCGAGCGTGATCAGGGCTGCCGGTCAGGCCCGCATCTCATGTAAGCTGTGCTATAAGAACCAATCGACGGCGCGCATCCGTGCAAACCGCGGAGCGGTGCCGCTGTCCCCAGCGCGCACGCAATCGCAGCGCCACGAGCGTGGCCCACATCTCGGTGATGAGCCGCTGCAACCCCCGCCACGCCTGCGACGGGTAGGGCCAGGAGATCCCGCCGCCCGCCATTGGCTAGATACACGCCGAGGGCGACCGCACGGCCTTCGTGCAAGCAAGCGGAACCGTTCTCAAGCTGCTGGGACGGCGGTCGGCGGCACGGCCAGTGGCTTCTCCGGCACCGTCGTGCCCTGCACCGGCCCCGGACGCGGCTCTCGAACGGCTTCGGCGGGGCGTGGAGCGGGACGTGGAGCAGTCGGCAGCGGGAGATCAACCAAAACGACGCGACCGCTCAGCGGGTCGAGAATGCGGATCTGCGCCATGCACGCCCCCTAGGGAGGAACGACCAGGGTGTGCCGATCGAGGTAGGAAACCGTAAACGGCCCGACGTGCGCCACGACCCGCGTGAAAGTGCCGGTCAACGGGGCAGGCCCGCCTTGACGCGGATCAGCGCGTCTCCGGTCCGACGGTGCGATGGCATGTGTGAATGCGCGAGTTGGCGTTAGGGACCAGCAAGCCGAGCCATGAAGGATGTCCCGCAGCTACTAGCCAATCGCGGCATGTCGGCCGCCACTCCCCGGCTCAGGCTGTTCGCCACGAGCGCCTACTACGCCTTCATCCTCGAGCCGTTCGGCCGCTGCAGCGACGTCATCGCGCTCAGCCGGGATCTCGTGCTGATCCCGACCTACGTCATGCTCTGTGGGCCCAAGGCGGATGAAGAGAGCCCGCCGCGGCAGGACCGGGCGGGCTGAACGTTGCTTGTGACGGAACGCGTCGATTGGGTCGACTAGGTTGGGGCGTTGGGCGGGGACGTTGTCCTGTTCAATCAAGCCCGTCGAATAAAGCGTGAACAGATCGCAATCAATCTGAGAACGGGACCACAGCCTGGATTGATCTAGATCAGAAACATCAAGAACAAGCTGAGAACAGGCATGGCCAGCGGCAGATACATCGCCTAATACAGGGTTTCGACCGGCAAGCAGGGCCGGTCTGGGCTCGGCCTCGACGCTCAGCGCCAGACGGTGCGCGAACGGCTGAACGGGGGGAGTGGTCGATCGTAGGTGAGTTCACGGAGGTGGAGACCAGCACCAACAAGAGGGTGCGGCCTGAGCTGGAGCCCGCACTGGCCTTCTGCCAGGTGATGGGCGCGAAGCTGATCGTGGCGAACGTCTCCCGCCTGATCCAAGACCCGGATTTCATGAGGAAGCTGGTCGCCACCGACGTGGAAGTGGAGTTCTGCTATCTGCCAAACGTCGAGGGGCCGGTCGGGAGGTTCATGCTTAGACAATGCTCAGCGTGGCCGAGCTTAAGGCCGGCATGATCGCGGAGCGGACCCGGAAGGCGCTCGCGGCCGCCAAGGCTCGGGGCGTCAAGCTCGGCGGTGACCGGGGCAACCTGTCGGCCGACAATGTGAAAGGGCGCGCGGTCAGCTTGAAGCTACGGCAGGCGCAGGCCGATCGGCGCTCATCCGATCTGTCGCCGATCATCGCCGAAATCCGCGCTGCTGGTGCTTCCTTGCTGCGGAAGATCGCGGCCGAGCTGAACGCGCGCGGCGTCCCCACGGCGCGCGGTGGGTCCTGGAGCGCGGTCCAAGTACAACGCGTCCTGGCGCGGACGGCGTAACCCACCGCAAAATGGACGCCGCGGCTCGCTGATCCGAAGACATCCTGGCGCGGTTGGCGTCGTAACGGGCGCGCCGCAAGGAAGCGTGACACTCACCCCAGGTCCCGTCTGGGAGCCGGGAAACAGCAGCCCGTCCGTGGTCACGACAGGCCCCTGCTAATATATCAAACAAAGACACCGAACCTGAATCGCCGGTCGTTCTCTGGGAGGTGCGAGCACAGTTTAGTCCATTAGGACTAGTCCTCTGCCAACTCTTGTGAATAGAACTCTTGGCCGGATCGCTTACACTCGTTCCCAATGACAGCCGGGAAAATGGCGATGAACTGGGAGCGTATTGTACGGGAGGCGAGCAGTCTCCTCCGAGTGCTCGAGCGCCTTGAGGAGGAATCGTTGCAGGCTGGCCCTGACAGCTGCGCCGTGGCGAATTCCTTTCTGATCGCTCAAGAGAACATCCTGAACGCCGTCCTCGCAGTCGAGGAAGCGCGCACTCGCCAAGAGCAGGAGGAGTGGCGCCGCGGGTTTGAGGCGTGCGCTGGCGGGTCGGTAGCCCCGTGAGCCAGATGCTCAATCCGAAGGTGGCATGAGGGGTGGCCCGGAATGCAGCCCCGGGAACGACATACGGGATGGCGCGATTGATCCCAGTTGCCGGGATCAATCCTTCGGCACGCTAGCCTCAACACTAGCCGGCCGGGCCACCCCCGTGCCGGCTTCTCTTTGCCACCTGGAACCAGCTGCTGGCCATCTCGGTTGGTGTAGCAGCACGATGAAGCTCTTGGTGACAAGACCGAACGCCCGGCAAGGTCATAACCCTCCGCCGGGTGTTCGTGTGTCTGGGAGGCTGAAGAACAGCGCTCCGGCAATAGGGTTGGACATCGCCGGGGTGCACCGCGAGACGGATCGGCCCGTGCATGATCTCACGGGCAGCGTCTCCAGCGGGAGCACTGAAACTCAGACGGGGACCTTGCGAGGGCGCTCACGACCGCGGCGGGCCGGCTTGGGCGGGCCTTCGTGGTCGATCGCGACGCGCTCGTGGGACACGACGGGGTGCACCTCACCGAGGCTCGCATCCGCGTCGCGCTCGCGGCCCTCGAAGCCTTCGGGTTGGTTGAGCAGGTTGAGGTCGCCGGCTCGGCCTTCCGGACCACCGCGCGCGGGCTGCACTGTCGGCCGGTTCAGTGGCGGTTCGGCCGTGACAGCCTGCCCGCTTTCGCTACGGCCAACACAGCCGCTCAGCGGGCCCGTGGCGGCCATTGGCGGGACAAGCATTTTTTCTCCTGCCGGCGGCTGCGCGGCGCTCCTGCCGCCCTGGTCTCCGCGTGGACCCGCGGCCTCGCCTCCCTCTCCCCCGGCCAGCCGCCCTGCCCGGGGTTCCGGCCCGACGAGTGGGCGACCACCCTGGAGAACTGCTGCGGCTGCGGGCGACCCGCGGTTGCCGTGCATCGCGATCGGACCCGACGCCGTCGCTCCCGCCCAGATCTGGTTCGGCTCCAGCCCCGAGTCGGATAGGGACCGCGCCCATGTCATCGCGGAGCCCGTCGGACGTTCGGCTGCTGGTCTACGGAGAGCGGAGATGCTCCGGGCCCTCTGCACCTGCCTTGGCGGCTGCCAGAGCCACGATGGTCGGCGTCCAGGCAGCGGGGCTGGCCGGCATCGTCGACGTGATCCTGACGGTTCGGGACGACGTCACGCTCGAGATCTCGTTCGTCGCGACGCTTCGCGAGCGCCGGAAAGGCCATGCCGGTCAGGCGATCGGGATCATCAGCCGGGCAGCCGATGCCACCGGGGTGATGCTGATCCTGAAGGCGCAGGGCTGCCCGCCGAAGGGAGCGCGCCGTGTCCTTGGCACGAACGAGCTCGTGCGGTTCTACGAGCGCCGAGGGTTTCGCGTCGTCTCCGCAGCCTACGGCGGAGGCGTCCTGATGGAGCGCCCACCGAAGCGTCAGAAGCCCGTGAGCAGGTGCGCGGCCTGATCCGCTCCTCAGGAGGCCAGGCCGCCACCGTTACGGTTTGATCGCGGGCGAGGGGTTGGTCGGCGTGGCGGGAGAGGGTGGCGTCGGAGCCGCCGGGCTCCCGGTCGGCGGGCTTGCCGGCGCGGCGGTCGTGGCTGCCGGCGGGTTTGCCGTGCTGGTCGTGTCGGCCTTCTCATCCTTGCATGCGGTGAGCGCGAGCAGCGCGATGAGGGGCAACAGGGTGCACGCACGCACTGGTGTTCCTCCTCTGATGGGCGCTCTCCCAAGGACGAAGGAACGCGATGTTGCTGAAGCGGTTCGGGCTCGAACCGCTGGCAGGCCACCCGGCGCGTATCAGCCATTCGGGCCGCCGGCACGACCTCGCATGGTGGGATCGCCACGGCGCTGAACGCGCGGCATCCCGGCGCCGTGTGGGGGCTCACGGAGGGATGTGCAGGTCCGCCGTGTGCTGCAGCGTCTGGGGGTGCGGGGGTGGGCGTGGCAGCGGGCCGGAAGGAAATCGAGAGACGGAGACCCTCGGCCCGCTGGTGGCCCCTCCGGTCCGAGCGCTCAGGCCGGAGGATGAGACTGCCACACGCGCGAGGTGTAGCTCGCCCGCATCTCCGCGCCATACGGGGTGAATACCGACACAGGGCAGGTCAGGAGCCGTTCCCTGCGGGGATGCTCGCCCGAAGCAGATCGCCCGCATCCGAAGCAATCGCGGTATCGAGGACAGCGAGGCTCACGCCGGCCACCAGGAGCAGAACGCTGGCACCAATTATAGCAAGCGTCTGGAGGGCGCTGAAACCACGCTCGCGCAGTTGGCGGTAGAGGCGCATCCGTTGCTCGGGACTGATGCCGATCAGGAGGAAGAGGTGACTGGGTCGGCAGGTCTGGTCCGGCCGCCAGGGAGGCCAGCGAGTGGGGCGCTCGCCTGTCCGGAACCATGGGGCAGTCGGGTTAAGGTGTAGTGTAGGTGCACATCAGGGTGCCGCCGACAGGCCGAATGTGTAATGGCTACCCCGACCTGCCTACGCTATGCCGAAAATACAGAGGCAATCTTGGCAGTTTAGGGCGAGGGCTGATGAAGGCTTACGTGGTTGCGCTTAGCGCCTCAGTGCTCCTGGCGAGCTTGCCCGACGCGGTCTTCGCACACGCCGCCTTGCTTGCCCCTGACCAACCAGCGCCGGAGGTCAGCACAGACGCCGCCACCCCGGATCGCATGACTGATGTGGATCCGGCCCTGCTGGCGCACTGCGATGCTGAGGCGCTGCGGAGAAAGCTGAGGGGCGAGGTGCGCAGGGTGTTCGTCGAGTCCTGCGTCGAGCCCGAGGGCAACGACTAAGCCTGCCTCTCCGAGAGGCCCATCCGAGGTGCGGCGGCCGGGCTCGAACCCCTGTCGAGCCCGGCCGCCAGTTCCAGCGACCAGCCCGCCACAGGCTCAAAGGCAGTCGCCAGTCGTACTCCCAGGTGTAGGGGCGTCAACATGCCCGTCACGCCAACCATCAGCGAGCTGCACAAGGCCAAGATGATCTCCGATCGGCAGCTCCGCACGGTCAGCGAAGCTTGTCTGGCGAACCCGTCCATGGGTGTCTTTGAGGTTGCGCCAGGGCTGAGGATTGACCTCGGTGCGGCCGTTCTGGACCATCCTTATACGCTAAGAGGCCTCGAGCAGCCCGAGACCACCTTCGTGGAAAAAGGATGGTGGTGAGGCGGGCGATCCTGCTGGTGCGACCTGTGCGATACGCATCAGCGCCAGTGGAAATTTCAACCTCTCATGTCAGAAAAGTTGACATGGCGAAATCTAAGCATCAGTTTGCCCGCGCTTTCTAGGCCAGGAACTTTTGATGAGCGAAGAAGCAGCGAACAGCCATATCGAGTTGGTCAGCGACATCGTCTCGGCCTTCGTGTCACACAACAACGTGCCGGTAGCCGAGCTGCCGAACCTGATCCGAGGCGTCTACGAGAGCCTGGGCAGTCTCGGGAAGCCGGTCGAGCCGGAGCCGGTGAAGCTCACGCCTCCCGTGCCGATCAAGAAGTCCATCACCCCGGACGCCATCATCAGCCTGGAGGACGGCCGATCCTACAAGTCGCTCAAGCGGCACCTGAGGACGCGCGGCCTCACGCCGGACGAGTACCGCAAGAAGTGGGGCTTGCCGCCGGACTACCCGATGGTAGCGCCGAACTACGCCGCGCAGCGCTCCGAACTCGCCAAGAGCTTGGGGCTCGGTCAGAACCGCCGGAGAGCTGCTGCCGAGAAACGTGCTGTCCTGGACGCCAAGGTGAGCGCGCCGGCCGAGCCGAAGAAGGGTCGGGGACGACCGAAGAAGGCTGGTGCTTGAGGGCGTGGCGCGATCGGGATCGCAAGCTCTCGGCAAGCTTCCTTGACCTGCCGTTCACCGCGCTCGTTTGCTGACGGTTCAAGGTTGCCTCCTACTCTCCCCTCATAACTTCGGGGCTGGGAGGCAGAACCCGAGGCGGCCGGGCAACGTCCCGCACATACAGAGATACCGACATCAGGAAGGCCTCGCCTCGCGGCGAGGCCTTCCTCGTGTTCAGAGCATCGCGAACAGGTCGAGCTGCACCGGGCCTTGATGCGGCCGCCGCGACCGGCCGCGCCTCCTCGACGGGGCATATTCCGGAAGCGCCTGCCCTGGCTTTCCGTGCAGCACCGCTCCAACAACTCGGCAGCCGTCGCCATGGTGGAACGCGTACACCACGTGTGTCCCCGCGCGCAGGATTTCCTGATGCAGCCGCTCGCCCCTCGGAAGGCGCGCCAGTGCCGCGAGCAGGCAGGGCAAGCCGGCCGAGGCGACCTGTATGGCTGGGAACTCGATGGCCCGCATGCCCCAGAGCTGGTGGGCGGCGCCGGCCGTCGTGGTGGTGGCGAACGGGTTGACGGCGAAGGCCGTCATTTCGTCCAGGACGAAGCTCGCGAACCGCTCACGCTCGACAAGATGGCCTGCCACCCTGAGGGCGCTGGCGAGCTGGTGCTTGCTCATCGGCATGGGCGTGCCGCTATCCGCCCCCTCGCGCCATCGCACCCGGCATCCCGCGTTCCGCGCCCCTCTGCTGAGGCCATCGTGGCCGTCCGTTGTAAAGCTCGGACGAAAGTGTAGATACCTTGGCCGAGGATCATGGGTGGAGGCCATGAGCCGGCTCATCCACGTCTACACCAGGCTCGCCTTCGAGTACGGGCCGCGCGCCTACCTCTTCGCGCTCCTCTGCGTCGCCCTCGCGGTGCTCGTGCGGTTCGCCCTCGGTCTCTGGGCCGGGCCCGTGGTGCCCTTCGCCACGCTCTTCCCCGCCATTCTCCTGGCCGCCATGCTGGGCGGACCCAAGCCCGGTGCCCTGGCCCTCGCCTCCGCCACGCTGACCGGTTGGTACCTGTTCCTTCCCCCGACCTTCTCGCTCGCCCTGCCGGATCGCGCGAACCAGGTCAGCGTCGCGCTCTTCGTGATCGCCGGAGGGCTGGTCCTGCTGTTCGGCGCAACCCTCAGGATCGCGGTCGAGCGCTACAGCGAGGCGGTGCAGCAGGCCGAGGCCAGCGAGCGACGCCTGCGGCTGGCCCTGGATGCCGGCCGGCTCGGGACCGCCTGGTTCGACGCGGTCCGGCGGGTCGGTGGCTGGTCCGAGGCCGTCGCCCGGATGCTCGGCCTGCCCGCCGCTCAGAGGGAGGTCACCTACGAGCAGTGGCTCGCCATCGTCCTGCCCGAGGATCGGTCCCTGGCCGAAGCCGCCCTACAGGACGCGCTGGCGCACCCCGATGGCTACTATCAGGCGGAGTACCGCATCCGCCGGCCGAGCGGGGAGGTGCGCACCCTGGAGTTCCGCGGCACGGTCATGCGCGACGACGAGGGTCGGGCCGTGCGGCTGGAGGGGGTGGCCGGCGACGTGACGGAGCGCGCGCGCCACGAGCAGCGCCAGCGCGAGCTGCTCCACGAACTCGACCATAGGGTGAGGAACATTCTCACGGTGGTGCAGGCCCTGGCGGCCCAGACCGCCCGGACCGCCTCGTCGCTTCCGTCGTTCACGGAGACCTTCAGCAACCGGCTGTCCGCGCTGGCGGCGACGCACGCCCTGCTGACCGAGGCGCAGTGGCACGGGGTCGATCTGCACAAGGTCGTGGAGGCCGAGGTGATGCCCTACCAGAATGCCGGGCAGCCGCGGGTGATCATCGAGGGCGCCTACGTGACGATCCCGGCACCCCTGGTGACCCCGATAGGGCTGGTCCTGCACGAGCTGACCACCAACGCGGTGAAGTATGGGGCTCTGTCCGGCGAGGCGGGCACGGTGAGAGTGTGCTGGACCTTGACGACGCTGCCGGAGGTTCGGCTGCAGCTGACCTGGCAGGAGGTGGACGGTCCCCCGGTGGTCACACCGACCCGGAGCGGCTTCGGCTCGCGCCTGATCCGGCGCCTGGTGCAAGACGAGCTGAAGGGGGATGCGCGCCTGGAGTACCGGCCGGACGGGTTGCTGTTTGAGGTCTCGTTCCCGTTCGACAGCCAGGAAGCCTTGCCGACGAAATCCCGGTCTTAGGAGCAGCCTCGTTGCGGGCAATCCGGTGTATCGGCAGCCCGGCTTAAGAGTTGGTCCGGGCCGGGCACGTCGCGATTGGGGATCCGAGCGTGCCCGACCCGCCAGTGACGTTCGACCGAGTGGGGCGCGTACCCGACAGGTCGAGGTGACGACCCGGGAATGCGCGGCTTCCTGGCGGGTTCCCAGGCTGAACCTGGCCGATCACCTCCTGGTCAGCGGGAGCGACTGAGTGCGGGGAAGCGATTCCCGGTTCCGAGCGGCATCCGCTTGGCGTGGATCAGCGTAGCCCTCGCCGAGTCAGCCAGAGCCCGGCTCAGCTCAGCACCGGCGAGTAGAGGGGCTGCCGGTTCTCGTCCGTGATTAAAACCCGAAGGTGCGATGGTCGCTGTCCTTAGAGACCTCGTCCCGCACGGTGTCAGGCAGGAGGCGCACCACCTTCTCGCGGCTAGCCTAACTGGCGTGCGAACTGCGCCATCCGGCTCACGGACGCGCCGACCTCGGCCGCCGCCGCGTTGATGACACCGGTGCTCTGGTTCACCAAGTCGACGCTCCCCGCCGCGCTCTGAAGGCTGCAGGAAATATCGCGCGTTGCTGCCGCCTGTTCGGCCACAGCCGAGGACACGCTGAGCGAGATCTCGCTCAAGGAGCGGATTGCCTCGGCTACCGTGCCGATCGCCTGCACCGCCTCGCCGGTTGAGGATTGCACGTCCGCGATCAGTGTGCCGATCTCCTCCACCGCCCGGGCGGACTGGCCGGCGAGCGTCTTCACCTCGGTGGCGACCACCGCGAAGCCGCGGCCCGCCTCGCCCGCCCGGGCGGCCTCGATCGTCGCGTTGAGCGCGAGCAGGTTCGTCTGGTCGGCCACGGCCCGGATCGACGACACCGCCGTGCCGATCCGCTCCGCCGCCCGCGTCAGCCCCGCGATGATCGCCTGCGCCTCCGTGGCGCGCGCGACCGCCGCGTCGCTCGCGTCCTTGGCCTGGAGGGCGTGCCGGCTCAGCTCGTCCGTCGAGGCAGTGAACTCCTCCGTGCCCGCGGCCACGGCCTGCACGGTCGCCGAGGTCTGGGCCGCGGCTTCCGCCGTGCTCGCCGCCTGCGCAGTCACCGCTGTCATCGCTTGGTTGATCTCCCGCAGGCCCGCCTCGATCGCGGCCTGCGCTTCCTCGCGCGCCTGACGCCGCTGCACGGCCGCGGTCGTGTCGGTGGCGTACTTGACGACCTTCACCGTGCGGCCAGCCACGTCGAGCAAGGGATTGTAGATCGCCTGCAGCCAGATCTCCCGGCCGCCCTTGGCGACGCGCCGGAACTCGCTCGACTGAAACCGGCCCGCGCGCAGGTCCTCCCAGAAGGCCAGGTAGGCGGGCGTGCCGTGCTCGGCCGGGTCCACGAACAGGCTGTGGTGGTGGCCGACCACCTCCTCAAGCGTGTAGCCGACGACCTCCAGGAACTTCGCGTTGGCGGTCACGATCGTGCCGTCGAGGGTGAACTCGATCGCGGCGCGCGAGCGGTCGATGGCCGCGATCTTGCTCGCGTGGTCGGCGGCGACGCGCTTGCGCTCGGTGACGTCCGCGGCGACTTTCACGACCCGCGTTGGCCGGCCTCCGCGCCCGAGCACCGGGTTGTAGCTCGCCTGCAGCCAGACCTCCCGGCCGTCCTTGCCAAGCCGGCGGAACTCGGCGGCTTGGCACTCGCCGCGAGCGAGCGCCGCCCAGAACGCCCGGTACGCCGCGCTGTCGTGCTCGGCCGGATCGACGAGAATGCGGTGATGCTGGCCCTTGATCTCGGCGAGTGTGTAGCCGACGGCGTTCAGGAAGTTGCTGTTGGCGCTCAGGATGATGCCGTCGATGTCGAACTCGATCACCGCCTGCGAGCGGTCCAGAGCCTGCAGCAAGGATGCTGCGCTGCGATCAATGAACCACATGGGACCGTCCCGGGGTCAGGCTGACGTTGACGCGCAAGCTAATGTGCGCCAGTGAATTTTCCGCTACACAAATGCGGCCTTGAATTTAGGGGTCAGGGTTAGGTGCTATCACCTAATCCGGACGGGAAGCACACCGTGCCGAACCAACGGGAGCGCCTGGGGGCTTACCAGCTCAGGGCGGAGGGAGGCTCGGTGTCTCGGACGAGGATTTCGGCACCCTGGCCGTGCTCGGCGGCGAGCAGGTCTCTGTTCATGTAAAACAACATGCATTTTGAACCGATCACTGCCCTAAGCTGCGACCATCCGGGATCGGTGACCATCACCGCGCAATAGAGCTACATGCGGCGCAGGCGTCCTCAGCTGAGGTCCTCAAGGGTCGCCCGAGCGCTGCGCAACAACTCCCTGATCTGGCGCTTGAGGGTGGTCACTTCCGCCGTGCGCAGACCGTCGCGAAAGCGGCCGTTCGCCTTACCCCGCGGGGCGCCGCTCCCGATTGCGCCGCCGTGGAGACGGCAGCGCTTCCGGCCCTTCATGGCGGGCGACTGGCACTCCGTCCCGCGCCGCGTCTTGGCGCAGCAGCGGCGCGCCAGGCGAAGTTGCAAGGGCTCGGTCGTCGGCAGGTCCACAGGGTTGACGTCCATTTTCGAGAGATCCCCCACCCCCCGGCATCGCCACGGCGCCGACGATGGCCTGACCGCCTGGCGCGACGTACACGTGCTCAACCGTGACCTTCTGCTCACCGCCGCGTCGGATCTTGGCCAAGGTTTCGAGCTGGGCGAGGAAGGTCCGCTGCAATTTGGTCGCCAGTGTCCCGAAGCGCTCCATGGCGGCCGTGTCCTTGGCCTCCTTGGCCCGGCCGATCATCGACATGGCGGCCTCATGCGTCGCTACGATCTGCACGGCCAGCATCGCCTCGGCCTCGTTGCGGGGGGCGAGGCCCCCGACAGCCGCAAGGGCAGCGTTGAGCTGCTCCGCCGTGGGAGGAGCCTTGCCCGGCTCGCGCACGACCGCTCCGAGCGAGCCGAGCGTATGGCGCGCAAAGCTGTCCGACGCTGTGCCGAAGAGGTCGACCATGCGGGTAAACTGCCCGGCCTCGTCGCTGTGCAGAGCGCTGAGTGCCACCTCACCTCCCTCTGCAAGGTCCACCTCGTAGGCAAGTGGGAGCGGGCGCGCCCGGATCCGCTGCTTGGCGCGCTCGATCGCCTCCTGCTCCTGCTCGGTCGGCTCCCGTGGAGAGGACGTCACGATCTGGGGCAAAGATTTCGACATGGTGGCCGCCTCGATTTATCGGCTTAGATTTCCTCGGCATCGGGCTTCATCACGCCTCGCGGACCACATGCTGGACCACGGGCAAGGAAAGCACGATTTGAACGTCGGTCAAGAGATTGTATCTGTCTCGACGGCATTTTGCGTAGAAGTCGCGACCAAAGCTTGGCCGATACATGATGTCAACATGTCAGCAATATTTGGCTAGCTAGAGCGTTTTCGGTTTAATCTGGATCGTAGCCTGCAGCGGCGAAGAAGTTGGCACACGCGTCGGGCGTGATGGTGTCGACGAGCCTCCCGATGGCCGACCATAGCCCCTCGACGGTGCGCTCGGCGGCCTTGCGTAGCAGGGCTTTGAGCTTGGAAAAGGCCATCTCGATCGGGTTGAACTCGGGCGAGTAGGGCGGAAGGAAGAGCAATCGCGCGCCCGCCGCTTCGACGGCGGCGCGCACGGCCGGTCCTTTGTGGCTGCCGAGGTTGTCCATCACGAGGATGTCGCCGGGCGTGAGTTCGGGCACCAGCACGCGCTCGACATAAGTCTGGAAGGTCTCGCGGTTGATCGGACCGTCCAGCACGAAGGGAGCGGTGATCCCAGACAGGCGCAGACCCGCCACGACGGTGGTGGTCTTCCAGTGACCGTGCGGCACGGGTGAACGCAGCCGCTCGCCGCGAGGCGAGCGTCCGCGCAGGCGCGACATGTTGGTCGACGTCCAGGTCTCGTCGAGGAACACGAGGCGGGCTGGGTCGAGATCGAGGTGGCCCTCGAACCAGGCCTCGCGCGCCGCTCTCACATCCGGGCGATCCTGCTCGGCGGCGTGAGCCGTCTTTTTTTGTACGTCAGATCCCGCGCGTCGAGGAAGCTCCACAGCGTGCCCAGCCCCACCGTGAGATCCTGCTCATCCCGCAGCCGGGCGCGCATCTCCTCCAGCGTGATGTCGTCGTTCTGTGCGATCAGGCCACGCAGAAACGCCTCGTGCGGATCGAGTTTCGAACGGCGCGCCCGCCCTTGCGGGCGGGCTGCCACCGTTCCAGTCGCCGTCAGGGCGGCCATCCAGCGGATCGAGGTCGCGATCCCGACCCCAAAGCGCGCCGCTGCTTGCCGACAGGAGGTCGCTGCCGCCGCATCCACCACGCGCTCGCGGAGGTCCTGGCTGTAGGGTCGGCCCATGCCTCGCTCCTCGTCCAGAGCGATCAGAGAATCACACCACAGCAAGCCCGGAAACCCCGCAGCGACTCAGCTCAAACCGAAAACGCTCTAGCCGGCGAGGCCGATCGGGGCTTAGTGGCCGCCCTGGAGTGGTTCCGGCGCGCATGGGCGAGCCGGGATTGAGCGAAGCGGGATCGCTCCGTGCTGGGACCGCAGCCACGTCGCAACCGCCAGGAGAGCCGCGTGATCGAGGCGACGCGCCAGCTCGTCCTCACACTGCTGCCGGGCGCGGGCGCTCAGGCTCGCAAACCGCAGGAGCAGTTGCTGGGGCACGTCGTCGAGCAGCAGCCCCGGCGGAACGATGTCGGCCGGCACCGCCTCATCGGGTTCGATCCGACTGGCTGAGCTTTCTGAAGCCACGCTGCTGCGACACTGGGTCAGAAGATGCGACGCTAGTTCAGAAGGGAAGACGAACACGGGGCTAAGCGCGCCGAACAGGCACGTTAAAATTTGGTTAAAACTGAGATACCCCGCTACATTATAGCAAGGCTTGCGCTTGCCGTGCTGATAAGGCCGACGCTTGCAATTGTTTCTGCAATCATCTCCGCCCCCTTTTGCTTGTTGAGACTGGCCATATCGGGCGTTAGGTGATTTGGCAACTCGGATAAGCGGCTTAATGCATGCTCAGGCCGGATCCATCTGGGGCCAGTAATTAGGTTGTGCGCGTTCCATGCAGGGGCGTTAAGTGCCTCGAAATGCTAACGGCCAAGCTGGCCGGATCACGCAGGGGCGTTGCAGTAAGCTGTGGAACTGCCCTGGTCGGTGCGACAAACTCAGCACAGAAACTTGCCCCCGGTGTGGCGCTGTGAGCACACTAGCGGCATGTCCTGTAGCCCACCCACGTCGCACTTCCAGCTCTGGTTACTCTGGCCGCGGCCGGACGGTGCCGGTGTTGTGACCGACCACGAGGAGCTGGGCGCCGTCACCAAGGAGAAGGCAGTCGCGACAGCCGCGGACCGGGCTTGCGAACTGTTCTCCCAGTCTGAGGGGGTCGTCATGCTGCTGGACGGAACGGGCAAGCTGATCTGGTCGAAGCGCTGCGGTATGCCTCGGCCGGGTGACCTCATCGGCTTCTGAGTGCCGCAGACCGCGGGGGCGCTGGGAGCGAGCGCCCCAGGTCACGGCGATCAGGGTGGGGCAGCGGAGCGGCGTCGCCTCGCTGCGACCCGCTTGGCGTTCTTGGCGATCTTGGCGAGGTACGCCCGACTGCACCCGGCTGCTGCCTGGATCTGAGACCACGTCAGACCGGCCGACAGCATCGCGGCGATGCCGGCGTTCCGCTCCGTGTCCTCCGCCCGGCCCCTGTAGAGACTGCGCGATCCCGCACGCCCCCGAGCGCGGGTTCACCGACGCGCGGGCCGCCGCGGGCCTCCACGGCCGACCAGCGCCCCCCCCCAAGGGCCTTTGGGCCCAGCTCCGAGGCGCCGCCCTTCGCCAGCACGTCCGACCGCGTGTTGCTGCCGTTCCGCCGCCCACCAGCCGCTAACGCCAGCGTTGCCCGGGAGCCACGGGAGGGCGCCGCTCAGGGCCGGCGCAGAGCCGCCGCTACCCCCGCCTCCCGCCAGCCCCCAGAACTCCGCCGACCTTCTCGACGGCGCGGCCGACCTTGATCAAGTCCTTGCGGAACGACTTCACGCTGTCGTCCTCCGCGACGCGTTGCGACGCCCCCTTGAGTTTCGCGAGCGGCGCCGAGAACTGGTCATCGACGCCGATCGGCCAGTCCCGCCGCGACATGGGCCGGAAGGCGAAATAGCCCCGGGCCTCGCCTACTCGTCGCCGGCGGCGCCGTCCGCCGGGCCCGTTCGCGTTTGCCACAGGCCCCGGCGGCGGCCCGATGCTCCGGGATGAGATCTCCGGGTCGTCGCCCCGAATTCCGAGACCGCCCGCTCTTGTCGTCGCAGGTTCGAGCGGGCGAAGGCAGCGACCGGTTGACCGTCCGTGACCTCGATCGGGCCGGTCGCTGTAGCTGGCGGCCGGGCTCGCTGTGAGGGCCGAGCCCGGCCGCTGCACTGTTCCAGCGCATCCCCAGGCCGTCCTGGCGCGCCACCTGCCTGACGCGCTACCACCCCGCCCCAGGCCGGCTCGGGCGGGCCTTCGTGGTCGATCGCGTCGCGCTCGCCGGCCACCGCGACCTCGGCCTGACCGAGGCCCACATCCGGGGCGCCCTCGCGGTGCTGGAAGCGATCGGCTTCGTCGAGCGGGTCGAGGTCGCCGGCTCGGCCTACCACCGCACCGCAGTCGGGTCGCAGCGCAAGCCAGTGCAGTGGCGGTTCGGCGTGGAGTACCTGCCTGCCTTCAGCGCGGCCAACGAACGCGAACAGCGCGCCCGTGGCGCCCGCTCTCCGGCTCACCGCCCTCCACCGGCCGCAGCCATTCGCCCGCCAGCGGCCAACGTCGTGACTCCCAGGGCCATCCTGCCGAGCCAAGTCGCCAGAATAGACAGCCCAGCGTTAGCGTCCCTGTATTCTGGCGAGCAGGTTCGACCGGAGCCCAATCCGGGGCGGGAGGCAGCACTTGCACGACTTGGACAGGGGCTAGGACTGGCAGGTTAGCGGCAAGCGGAACCATCGCAGGGCTGCCGAGGCCAGAGCAGTGCTTTCGCAGCTCAGAACTTCCCGGACCTCGATGCGTTCAGTTCAGCCTACGATAGCACTGACCATTGCTCTTGAAGTATCCGGCAGGACACCTCTTCCCTGTAGTACGAACTGGCTTGGACGGTCCCGACGGTCGATCGCAGCTCGGTCCGCAGATTGTTCCTCCGCCCGTATTTGGAGACGCGGCGGAAGACGTATTAATCGCAAAAGTGCTTAGAGCAAGCACGAAGATGCATCGCAGAGCGTGCTTCATGGTATTGCCCTCCAGGGCTCGCCAAAATTTCATTGAATCATAGGATCTGTCAATACAGAGCCCTGCCGAGCGCCGACAGTACTAGCCGCTCGCGACTCGCGCAGCTCGCGCGCCTTCTCAGCGATGGCCTTGTCGCCCGCTGAGGCGACAGCCCGCTGCTGGGGCTGCGGAAGCCGCGCCACCTGGGCTGCGGCCGAGACGGAAACGCGCCCAGTCTCGACGGCCTTGCCGATCTCCGGGATGGCCTTCTTCTGAGAGCCGGGCCGGAAAGGAATTGAGTAATATCAATGAGTTGTGGTTCCTCCATCCCGATGAGAGGAGGATCCGATGGCCTGGGATGATGCGGCTCGCTACCACCATCGGCGTTCGTCAGCTCGCTATCCGAGTGACATGACGGATCGGGAATGGGCCGTGATCGCTCCGCTTCTGCCCCCACCCAAGCCTGGAGGGCGGCCGCGCACGACCGAACTGCGGGCGGTGATGGATGCCATCCTGTACATCGCCACCGGCGGCTGCCAATGGCGGATGCTGCCCAAGGATTTTCCGCCCCGCTCGACGGTGCAGGGCTACTTCTACAGCTGGCGGGACAGCCGCCTCTGGGAGACAATCAACCACCTGCTGGTCCTGAGCGCGCGTGAGCTGGAGGGACGGGAGGCCAGCCCGACGGCCGGTGTCATCGACAGCCAAAGTGTGAAGACAAGCGAGAGCGGAGGGCTGGCGGGTTACGATGCGGCCAAGAAGATCCAAGGCCGCAAGCGCCACATCGTGACCGACACCCTCGGGCTGATGCTCTTCGTCCTCGTTCACGGGGCTGATGTGCAGGATCGCGACGGCGCCCCGTCTCTGCTGAAGGCGATCCGCCACCGCTTTCCCTGGCTGCGCCACATCTTCGCCGATGGCGGCTATGCAGGCGAGAAGCTGCGCGGAGCGCTGCACGGTCAGGGCGTCTGGACCATCGCAATCATCAAACGATCCGACACGGCCAGGGGCTTTGAGGTTCTCCCGCGCAGGTGGGTTGTTGAACGAACATTCGCCTGGCTTGGCCGTTGCCGGCGTCTTGCCAAGGATTGGGAGAAAACCACCGCGAGTTCCACGGCGTGGGCCTTTATCGCCAGCATCCGGCTGATGTCACGACGGCTCGCAGGGTACTGCTTTCCAACGTGAACTTTTGAGTCCGGCTCTGAACGGCAGCCGCGCGCGAGGACGGCCCATTCGCATAAGCCCCTGTGCGGAACCCTGCCTGATTTGGGCGCGCACCGTCACTCACCCTTTCCCACCCCGTACCACCCTCAACCCGCCCAGGGCCAGCGGCAGGTCCGGCGGCTTGGGCGGCCCGGTCAGGTCGGGGAAGTAGGCGTGGCACCGGGGCACATACTCGTTTCCCCGCACCTTGTCGGGCGGTGGATAGGGGCAGTCGTGGGCGATGCCCTCCAGCTCAGCGCATCACCCAATCTCCTGCATAGCTCCCCTCAAAGCGCGGTGGACACTTAGAGCACCTATCAAAACCGCCTTCTCTCCTGAAATTTCAACTACTTAGCGGGAGCGAAGGAGGGTTGTGTTAGGGGCTCTTATTTTCTGGACATGCCACTCCATGCCTCGACGAAGGTGGCGCGTCTTGGAAAAGAGTGTGGTGATCCTGTTTGTGCCAGATTAAGGGCGCGCTTCGCGAAATTGGCATGCTCCAGAGCCCAGTCGGGTCGGAGAAAGCGCCTTTGTTTCTCGCAAAACGCGCCTTGGCCGATCCGCGCAAGCCGCCATGACGGCTAGCTTAACCGCTGCATGACGAAGTCGTGGCTTTTGTGAGGGGGGCACAAACAATGAGTTTTACATTTAACTATGGCGGATACGGTAATCAGACGATTACTGGACTAGACGACTAGGATTACAACATCTTAATAGGAGACTACCCCGGTCTAGGACAAGGAGAAGCAGGCGGTGATGACATCATACGCCTCGGAAGCTACTGCAGCAACAATCTCGTGTACGGCGACGCATATTTCATGACATCGTCAACTGGTGGAAATGACACCATCAGCGGGGGAGATGATTGCTCCCTAAGCACAATCTGCGGCGACGCGCTCACCATGTCGAATTCAATTGGTGGCAATGATGCGATCACAGGCGGATCAAACACCGGAAGCTTGGTGTATGGCGATGCGACCAATATGTACAATTCAGCTGGTGGTAGTGACTCTATCATAGGAGGATCCAACGGATACAACGAGATATACGGCGACGGTCTCTACGTAGAATCATCGACATGCGGGAATGATTATATAGTGGGAGGGGCTGATTCAACCAACTTGATCTATGGCGACAGTAGTTATAACAGCGGAACACAATGCGGGAACGACACTGTCGCCGGCGGTGTAGGTGGGGTCAACTTCTTGTACGGCGATAGCCGAACGGCCGTTACGGGATCTCGTGCCGGTGATGACCGCCTGATAAGCGCAGCGAACACCATCGACGAGATGTGGGGCGACTGGCAGTACTCGGACGGGACGGCCATCCAGGGGCACAACGTGTTCGTGTTCGGACCGAACAACGGCAATGACATTATCCACGACTTTCATCCTGGTGAGGACAAAATCGAGTTCGACGGCTTATATGTGGACAAAGTGCCAGAGAAGGCGTTAGCGCGCATCCCGGTTCAGGCGGCAGCTCATCTTCCGACGAGGCTCGCCATGCTCTCGGAGCTTAGCATTGAGGTATCCGGCGGCAATAGTATCATCCACGTAGATGCAAACAACAGTATCACAGTAGAAGGAGTGATCTCATTATCGGCATCTGACTTCAAATTCATCGCTTAAGGCAATCCTGGTGATCAGGCTGATCCTGACCTGTCGACCAGATCACTTTTGGTTTAAGGCGGCGAACCCGGCTCAAGTGAACCGCCTCCGGTGCCGCGGCGGCATGGCGCGGATCGCCTGCATCACCTCGGGTGGAATGCGGAGCGGCTGCGGCGCGGTCGTCAACACCACGATCGCACCCGCAACCGCGTTCGCCACGTCGTCGTGCGCGCCGGCTGGATGATCGATGCTAGGTCGCCGGCTCGGCCTTCCGAGCCACCGTGCGGGCTGCAGCGCCGAGGTCCAGGTTTGACAGTGCTGGATGCTCGCAGAGGCGACTTCCGACCCGGAGCGGACATTGGCACCCTGCGCCTAGGCCCGGGACCAATAGCGGGCAGCTAACGGTCGCGCCGAGGCAGATGGCAGCCAGCAAGGTGGTCGAGGCGATCGTGACGTGTTCTAGCGCAACTCCGCCTAATCGATGACCTCGTCAGCCGCATTCAAGATCTCTCGCGGAATTGCTATGCCGAGCGAATTCGCCGTGCTCTGATTTATGAGGAGCTCAAAGTTTGTAGGCTGTTCCACGGGCAGTTCTCCCGGGCTTGCTCCTCTAAAAATCCTGTCGATGTAATGTGCAGACCGGCGGTAGACAGCCGACATGTTAGGCCCGTACGAGATCAAGCCACCCACTTCAGAAAACACTCTGCTCTCGTAGAGCGCTGGAATTCGATAATGCGCAGTGAGATTTATGATTAGCGACCGGTTCTCGGCGGATATAGGAGTTAGACAGACAAGTAACGCTTGAGCTCCTTGTTCTTTCAATAACACGAAGGCCTTCGCCAAATCTTCAGCCTGGTTGATATCATGCACGGCCAGACGAATTCTTGCTTGCTGCGCTGCCGGTTCGATCTCCTTCAACAATTGTTTGGAGGCTGGGGTAGCCCTATTGATATAAGGAAAGAGGCCGACGTTGCTTACACCCGGCACGAGTAATTGCAGCATCTGTAATTTCTTAGCCGCCAGTTCCGGCGACATAATCGTTACGCCCGTAACGTTGCCCCCAGGCCGCGCCAACGTCTGGACGAGACCTGCACCCTCGGCGATTGCCGTGCCCGACAATACAATCGGTATCGAGGAGGTCGCCTGCTTAATGGCATTAGCCACAGGGGTGGCCGTCGCGACGAAGATATCAACCTTCAATTCAGCAAGCTCGGCCGCAGCTGCTGCTAGCGTTTGAGGATTACCGTGAGCCCAGCGCCACTCCGTCTTGAGATTGCGGCCTTCGACGTAGCCCAATTTTCGGAGTTCCTGCTCAATTGCGTCTGCATATGGTAGGAGAGCGGATCCATACTCAACTCTGCCGATCCGCAATATTTTAGATCGCCCCTGTTGGCCAAAAACCAGCCCCGGCCAAATGCCCAAGCCTGCTAGGCCCGTAAACGAGAGCAACGATCGTCGGTTCATCTATTTTTTGCCTTATCCGTTTGGTTCTTTTAATCGTAGCGCCGCCCTATAATTGAGTAATATCTGGTTGACTCAGGCGACCAACCTCCGCTAACTCTACGAGCCTGTACCCTAGCAACCAAAAGCCCAGGTCATCACGCGCCAGCATCGCGACGAGCACAACCATAACACAACGACCTGCCCGGCGCGTGCGAACCTCTTCAACTGATCGAGGCTGCGGGCACGACCCTATCAGAGGCCCTGCGCATGCCCGCTTTCCACCGAGGCTGTGTGAAAACGCGGGCAGATGCTGAAAACGTAGAACAATCTTCTCTGTGGCAGACACTCCAGGCCGCCAAACGCCGCCCCAGAGGCCGACAAGATGCCTATTCCGGCACTGGCCAGGGCGTCCGAGGGAAAATCCTTCTACCGCCTCCGCGTTTTCACACAGGCTCCACCCGTAGCGGAACTCGTGCGTGGGTATCAAACGTCAGACTTGATCCACTAAGAAGCTCCAGGAAGCCCGCGGAGCCTGCCGGGCGGGTTAGGGGGTTACCGTCAGAGGCAGAACGCCCATCTCCAGCCAGCATCGGAGCCTGCCGCGGGCCTCAGGCGGCGGGCAGGCGGTTCAACACCCGACGCACCGCGGTCGGGGTACAGCGGGCCGCCCCCTGCGCGGTCGGGATGCCGCGCTCGGTGGGGGCGCGGGCGATGCCGTTGGTCGAGGTGACACCAGCCGCGCGAAGCTCCGCGAGGACCGGCGCGACGCGCGCCGCGTTGCGGTCGCCCCTGGCCTTCCTGCCGGCCCTGGCGGCCCCGTGATCCGCCTCGGTGAAGGTCCGGCCCCGGGAACCCGCCCATCTTGGTCCCGCGGGCCTTGGCGGCGGCCAGGGCGGCCTTGGTGCGGGTGCTGATCGCCTCGCGCTCGTGCTCCGCGATCAGGGCCATGATGCCGACCGTGAGCCGGTTCGCGTCCGGCATGTCGGCGGCCACGAAGTCCACGCCCGATCGCTCCAGGTCGCGCAGGAAGCCCGGATCGCGCGAGAGGCGGTCGAGCTTGGCGACGATCAGCTTCGCCCTGTAGAGGCGGCAGGCGTCGATCGCCTTGGCGAGTTCCGGCCGGTCCGCGCGCTTGCCGCTCTCCACTTCGATGAACTCGCCGACGACGTGCCTGCGGGCCTCGCCGAGGTAGCGCGCGACCGCCTCGCGCTGCGCGTCCAGGCCAAGCCCGGAGCGGCCCTGCTTCGCCGTGCTCACCCTCACGTAGGTTACGAACTTGCCGGCGGTCATGGCCCCTGCTCGCTTTGCTCACCGTTTGTTGAGCAGCGTGATAAGATGGGCAGAGCGGGTAAACCGCGGCGGGGTCGAGGTCGAGGGCCGCCGGTCGAGGTGTCGAGGGCTCGCCGCCCTGGTCGAGGCCGCTGGTCGAGGCGCCAGGACCGCGCAGAACGGCCGCGGAGCCTGCCGCGGTAGGGGATCCGCACCTGCCGGGGGCGGAACGGCCGCCACGGACCAACCTCGCGGCCTTGGTCGAGGCGCGAGGGCCCGCTGCCCTGGTCGAGGCGCGCGGCTGATCCCGGCTCGGCCGAATGTCCAGGCACCAGCGGGGTCTATTCATGCGGTGGGCTATGCGCCGGACATGGCGGTGGCCTCGCCGGCTCCGGTCACTCGCTCCGCGCTCTTGGCGCGGAAGCTCGGCCTCGCGGTCGAGGCGCCTAGAAATTTTTTCTTCGAGTGTGAAGGCGCGGACGTGCCGCTTTCCGACCCAGGAGCGGCCTCTCGCCCCGCGCCAGTCGCCGCCGGCCGCAGGCCCCTTCCGGCCTCTCGCCGACGAATTCGAGCGGGCAGCCACGCTCCGCCAACCTCGCCGGGCCTCGTAGCTCGCCTCCGCCGCGCCCTTCCGCCGCTGCGGGACTCATGGTGGATTCAAGTGGTCGTCGCAACGGCTTGGCGGAGGGCGGTTGTGATGGCAGGTCGGCGGCGTTCGGATCGGGCACTTCGCGAGAAGCTGCGGTCACCGGGTCGTCCCGGGGTCGGTCTGCGCGAGACGTGGCGGGGGTTCTGGGCGTTCCTCGCGCAGGGTCTCTCCAGCGAGGTCGCAGCGATGAAGCTCGGGATCTCGCCACCGGTCGGCTCGCGGTGGTTCCGGACAGCAGGCGGAATGGCACCTTCCCACCTGTCACCATCATCCAAGTCGCCTTCTGCGCGCTACCTGTCGTTGGCTGAGCGGGAGGAGATCGCGATCCTACAAGCGCAAGGTCACGGGGTCCGGGACGTCGCTCGGCGTCTGGGACGGGCGGCGTCGACCATCTCGCGGGAATTGCGCCGCAATGCGGCGACCCGCAGTGGCGGCCTGGACTATCGCGCCACGACCGCGCAGTGGCACGCTGAACGCGCGGCACGCCGGCCCAAGCCAGCAAAACTGGCGGGGAACGCAGCGCTGCGGACGTACGTGCAGGAGCGGCTCGCCGGAACTGTCGCGACACCGGGCGGGAGCGCTCTGCCTGGCCCTAGCGTTGCCTGGAAGGGACGGCGGCACGGGCGACGCCAGAGCCGCCGATGGGGTCGATCCTGGAGTCCGCAGCAGATCGCCGAGCGCCTACGGCTCGACTTTCCGGGCGATACGACGATGCGCATCAGTCACGAGGCGATCTATCAGGCGCTCTACATCCAGGGCCGGGGCGCGCTGAAGCGTGAGCTGACCGCGTGTCTTCGCACAGGACGGGCTTTGCGTGTGCCGCGGGCCCGCAGCCTGGGCCGAGGCAGGTCGTTCGTCACCCCCGAGGTGCTCATCAGCGAGCGTCCGCCCGAGGTGGAGGACCGCGCGGTGCCGGGGCACTGGGAAGGAGATCTGATCCTGGGTCTGAAGAGTTCGGCGATCGGGACCCTGGTCGAGCGCACGACGCGCTTTACGATGCTGCTGCATCTTCCGCCGATGGACGGCCATGGGGTGACACCGCGTGCGAAGAACGGCCCGGCGCTGGCGGGGCACGGGGCCCAGGCGGTGCGCGAGGCGATCGCCGGCACGATCGCGCGCTTGCCCGAGCAGCTGCGGCGCTCGTTGACCTGGGACCAGGGTACCGAGATGGCCGAGCACGCGCGCTTGCGGATCGACGCGGGTCTGCAGGTCTACTTCTGCGATCCACGCTCACCCTGGCAGCGGGGGACGAACGAGAATACGAACGGGTTACTGCGACAGTACTTCCCGAAAGGAACGGATCTGAGCGCCCACAGCGCGAACGATCTTGCTGCTGTGGCCGCAGCCCTCAACAGCAGACCGCGCAAGACGCTGAACTGGAAGACGCCGGCAGAGGCGCTCGACGCTGTGCTGGCTGCCGTGCAAGATGGTGTTGCGACGACCGCTTGAACCCAAGCATTGTCGCCGGGTCCGTGTGAGGCGGGCCATAGGTTGTTGTCGAACACGTTGAACAATGTCGAACACCCTAACCCATTGATCCAGCTATCGTGTTCTACTGTTCTACTTGTTCTAGATAAAAGGGGGTAAGAGGTACAATGGCGCGCCGCACAGGGCGGAGGTGGGGCTCGAACCACCGCGAAAAATTTTTCCTGGCGAACTGAGCACGAAATGTTGAACACGTCGAACAATAGAACTAACCAGGAATATCAATGGCTTAGCGAGCCAAAAATGTTCGGCGTTCGACATCGCGATCTAGGGCGTCTCTGCAAACTCACGTGAGCCAAAGCATGGTCATGCCGAGCGTGACCATGGCGAGGTAGTTGGTGGCGCGCTTCTCGTAGCGGGTGGCGATGCGGCGATACTGCTTGAGCCGGTTGATCAGCCGCTCGACCCTGTTGCGTTCCCGATAGGCGACCTTGTCGAAGTCGGGCTGACGCGGCTGATCCTTGCGGGTCGGGATCACCGGCTCGACCCGCCGCTGCTTGAGCCGGCGGCGGGCGGGTGGGCTGGAGTAGCCTCGGTCGCCCGCCGCCCGGCGCGGACGCAGGCGGGGGCGGCCCCGCCCCGGCCGCCGCACCGCGCCCTTGTCCATCAGTGTCAACGGGCTTCGAACCTTCCGCAATTTCGGGCGCGCAATTTTCCTCAGATCGGCGGGCTCGGCGGTCAGGCGATGCCGAGGTGAGCACCTCCATTCTTGGGCGGGCGTCCGCGCCGACGCGGAGGCGGGGCGAGCGGCGGAGCCTGCAGGGCTGCCTTCGAGCGGATGTGCTCGGGCATGAGCGCGGTGTGCTGGCGCAGCCGGTAGCTTGAGCCCTCGATCTGCACCACCACGGCGTGGTGAAGCAACCGGTCCAGCAGCGCGGTCGCCACCACCGGATCGCCGAACACCTCCCCCCACTCTGCAAAGCCGCGGTTCGAGGTCAGGACCATCGCGCCCCGCTCGTAGCGCGCGTTGACGAGCTGGAAGAACAGGTTGCCCCCGCCCGGCACCACCGGCAGGTAGCCGATCTCGTCCACGATCAGCAGCGCCGGCCGGCAGAAGTAGCGGATCTTCTCGCGCAACGTTCCTTCCCGCTCGGCCCGCGCCAGCGTTCCCACAAGGTCGGCCAGGGTGGTGAAGTACACGCTGCGGCCCGCCTTCACCGCCTCGACCCCGAGGGCCACCGCCAAGTGGCTCTTGCCGGTGCCGGGCGGGCCGAGGAAGTGCAGCACCTCGCAGCGGTCCACGAAGCCCAGCTCGGCCAGGGCCAGGATGCGGGTGCGGTCGAGCGAGGGCTGGAAGGCGAAGTCGAAGCCCGACAGCGTCTTGACCGTCGAGAGCCGCGCCATCACCAGCGCGGTCTTCACCCGCCGGCTCTCGCGTAGGCTCAGCTCCTCGCTCAGCAGGGCATCGACCGCCTCCAGCGCGCTGAGTTCGCCGCGCTCCAGCCGCCGCACGGTGGTGTCGACGATCTCCAGGGCGCGCGGCATCTTCAGCCCTACCAGCGTGGCCTTGATCCGCTCGACCAGTGGGGGGATCAGCTCGCCAGTTCCGCTCATGCCGCGTCTCCCCGGTCGGTCCTGGGCACGCCGGCTCCCGCGAGTTGGCGGGCTACGGCGTCGTAGATGGCCAGCGGGCGACGCGCGACCTGGTCGCCGGCGCGCCTGACGACCACCGGCTCGGCAGGGTCTCGTGGCTCGGGCGGGGGAGATCGCGGCCGCCGATGGGCTGGATCGACCTGCGTCAGCCCACGCCCTTCCAGGGGCAGGTGGCAGGCAACGAGCTCACCCGCCTCGTAGATGCGGATCTGATCGGCCAGCACGTGCACCTCCAGGGCGCGGCGGCGGGTGGTGTCGGGCACGCTGTAGAGATTGCCCGCCACCGAGACGAAGCCCTCGTGGGTGACGCGCCGCTCCAGGCTGAGCACGGCTTCGTAGGGCACGGGCGGCAGCGCCCGCAGCTGGCTGCGCTCCTCCGCGAAGGCGTCGGCGACGATCCGCTTGGTCGTGGCGTGCCGGCGGGCGTTGGCCACGGTGTCGAGCCAGTGCCGCAGCTGGTCGTTCAGGTCGTCGAGGTTGCGGAACGAGCGGGCGAGGAAGAAGTCCTCGCGCAGGTAGCGGAACGGGCGCTCGACCTTGCCCTTGGTCTTGGCCCGGTAGGGACGGCAGGCGCGCGGCAGGAACCCGTAGTGGCGCGCGAGATCGAGAAGGCTGCGGTTATAGATGACCAAGCCGTCGGGATCCTCGCCGATCACGGCGGTCTTCATGCGGTCGTAGAGGATCTCGCGCGGGGCGCCTCCAAGGGCCTGGAAGGCGGCGATGTGGCAGCGCAGGACCGTCTGCAGATCCTGGTGGACGACGAAGCGGGCCCAGAGATAGCGCG
This sequence comes from Methylobacterium sp. CB376, assembly GCF_029714205.1. Classification (NCBI taxonomy): domain Bacteria; kingdom Pseudomonadati; phylum Pseudomonadota; class Alphaproteobacteria; order Hyphomicrobiales; family Methylobacteriaceae; genus Methylobacterium; species Methylobacterium sp. CB376. The sequence goes on from NZ_CP121648.1 coordinate 7,585,437, forward strand.
AGTGGCCCAGCACCATCGCGAACAGCCAGACGATGCGGGTCACGCCCGGCTCGTCGGCGAAGACGACCTCGAAGCGGGCGAGGTCGACCTGGGCCTGCTCGCCCGGCGGGGTCTCGAAGCGGCGCTCGATAGGCAGAGGAGCTGAGGGGCGAAGCAGGGCCACGGCTCGCTTCACGGCGGTGTAGGCCCCTGCGAAGCCGCGCTCCTTCAACTCGCGCCAGAGACGGACGGCCGTAAGCTGCGGGTAGGCGGCCAGGCGCTCGCGCAGGTAGGGCAGGAAGGCGTCGGTGGCCCGCGCGCGGGGGGATCGCGGTCCGTAGACGGGCGGCTCGAGGCCGCGGGCGATGTACTTGGCGACGGTCTTGCGGTCGAGGCCGAGCTGGCGGGCGATGGCGGTGACCGAGAGGCCCTGCCGGTGGAGGTCCAGGATCGTCATGAGTTCCCCGAGGCTGACCACCGCGCCGCTCCCTCCCGCCACGGGGACCAGCTTCGGTGAGACGGCCGCCGCGCGGGCATCCCGCCTCAAACAGGAGGCTCAGGGGCGGCCGGGAGGGTGGGGAAAATTGCAGGCCCACAAGTGAGGAGGATCCAACGCCCGCTCACAATCAGCGCGTCCAGCGCGAACTGCTCGTGCCGCTCGCCAGCCGTGAGGACGGCCGCCATCGGCTTGCCCCCGCCCTCGGCGCGCAGGTGCAGCTTGGTCGAGAACCCGCCCTGGCTGCGCCCGAGCGCCTCGCCCACGCCCTCGACCGTCCCCTCACCCTCCGATGGCGCCGGACCGGCGTGCCCCGGCGGCGTGCTGGTGGGCGCGCACCACCGTCGCGTCCACGAAGTGCAGGTCCCAGTCGAGGTCGCCGCAGGCGTCCGCCTGCGCCTGCAGGCGCTGCAGCACCCGGTCGAACACGCCAGCCTTGCGCCAGCGGTAGAACCGGCTCGACACGGTCCCAACCGCCCCGTAGCGCGCCGGCAAGTCCTCCCAGGGCGCGCCCGTGCGCAGGATCCAGAGCATGCCGTTGAGCACCTGGCGGTGATCCTCTGCAGGCCGGCCCGTGCGTGGCTTCTGCGGCGGCAGCAGCGGAGCGATCTGCTCCCACTGCGCGTCGGTCAGTTCAAAGCGTCGCATCCCGACCACGTGGGGGCTCGCCCCGCCCGTGTGAACCCCTTTGCAGAGACGCCCTAGAACAATGGGTCTCCAACCCCTGATCCGGGCTTGTTCGGACACTCGGCGTCGTCATCCGATCCCGATGCGGTGTGCCACTCGGCGACGGCCCTCCCCCACGGCCAGCCGGGGAACAACGCCTCCCACTCCGCCCGGAGTTGGGCGAGCGGCGGGAAGGTCCAGCCCTGCCGGCGCATCACCTTCCGGTGGTTCGAACAGCCCTTGCTCTTCAAGTAGCTGCCAAGCTGTCTGTCGCTCACGGTCTTCAGCTTCGGCGACATCTCGCGGGCCTGATCGAACAGCCCGCGCCGCCGCTTGCTGCGGGTGTTGAAGCCGGCCGGCACCTCTTCGTCCCATCCGGTGGAGACGGCGCGGTTCGGTTCGCGGGGGTCTGCGCCTTCGAGAATGCCGGTTTCGAGCAGTTCCACCCACCATTCATCGAGCGGCCGGAGGCTCCGCTCCTGCTGTTCGACCAGGGCGGCGGTGCGGACTACCTGGCGCGGGTGCCAGCCCTTGAGGTCGAAAGCGAGGAGGTCATGCAGCATCGCCGCGAGCCCGCCGGCCTCCATCTCGTCGTAGAGGGGGCCGAACCACTCGGGGTCCTGCTTGTGCACGTCCGACACCGCGAAGACCGCGAAGCGGCGCTCGTCGGCGCCGGCCGGCACGATCCAATCCTCGTTGCTGGCCATCAGCACGTGGAGGCGGTTCGGCACTGTCACGCCGTCTCGGCCCTTTCCTTCGATGAACAGGTCCGGCTCCGTGATCAGCCGCTTGAGCGAGCCCTCCGCCGACTTGTCGCCGGGCCAGTAGGCTTCATCGGCGAAGAGGAAGCAGGCATCGCGCAGGTGCGCGTTGAAGCGGCCGGACAGGTGCTCGGCATCCGAGATGTGGGTCGCGTGCTGGCCCAGGATGCGGCACAGAGCGTTGCCGAGCGTGCCCTTGCCGGTGCCCTTGGTGCCCTTGAAGACAAGGGCCACTTCGGCCCGCCGGCCCGGGTTCTGGAGCAGCCAAGCTAACCAGGCGATGATGTAGCGGTCGGCCTCGGCGTCGCCGGCGGCCAGTACCTCCCGGATGTGGCGCCTCAGCCGAGTCCAATCGCCGGGCTGGGGCTGGATCGCGAAGCCGCGCCAGAGGTTAAGCTGACCATCGACTTCGCGGCCTTTTTCCGGCTCGAAGATAAGTCCATTGTATTGCCGGCGATCCGGGTGCTCAAGCCACCAGTGACCTAGCTTTTTCTTCTTATCTTCGGAAATACGGACAGTCTTGTTGATGTAGAAGTTGCGAAAATCCTCGAATGAGAGGAAGTTCGCAGCCTCCCGCGAATGCCCGTCTTGGTGTTCTAAATTGAAGGTGAGGACGCGCGTCTTGCCGCCCTCCATGACGACGCAGTATTTCTCGTTCATCTCGGCGAGCAGGGCGTCATGATAGCCGCCCGGAGGTGCGGGAGGCGGCGGGGTGCGCGGCTTGGCCATCCCGGCCGTCAAGCCGCTCTCGATCGTCGCCCACGCCTGCGCCTCGCCGTTCGTCTCGACGTAGCGGCAGGCCACGGCGGCGGCGTACATCCACCGCTTCACGTCCTCGGCGTCGAGGGCGCCCGCGCCGACGTAGCGGCCGAGGTTGTGCGAGGAGACGTTCAACTGAATGTTCCGGCCGGTCTCGCGCTTCTCGGACACGGCCCTGACTTCGGCCGAGACCACGGCCGAGAGGTAGCGTCCGCGGAAGCCGGCCCGGTCCGGCAGGTTCGGCCGCCACGGCCCCAACGCCTTGTCGCCATAAAGCTCGAAGGCGTTTTTCTCCGGGTAGGGATCGGCCCCGGCCGCCGTCGCGGCGGGCGCCTTCGCCGTCGCGGCGGGCGCCTTCGCCTTCGTGGCCTTCGTCCCGGTCGCCCAGGCCGCGCCCAGATCTTCTATCCACGCGATAGCCTGCGCGGCGACCGTCGCGCGGATCGCCTTGGCCGCCTCGGCAGGCTCGTCGGGTTCGGGCGGCCTGTCGCACAGGAGGTCGGCGAGGTCCGGCGCCCCGGCCTCGGGGGGCAAGCCGCAATCGCTCTGGCGGGCCTCCACCGCCCCGTCGCCGGCTGCGTGGGCGAGAGGGCACCTATCAGGCGGTCGATGCCGTCCTGCGGCAATCCTGCGCCCCTACAGAGTGCACCGACCGCGCGGGCCAGGGCGGTGCGGTCCGCCTCGGCCTCCGGGTAGTGGCGCGCCAGGAGTGCCGCCACCGCGACGCCCACCGTCGAGCGGCGCAGCACGTCCCCGCCGGGGGAACTCGGATCGCCGGTCCTGTCCCAGCGGATCACCTCGCCCCCGGGATGAACCGAACCCGGCCCGACCGTCATCGCGCCCTTGCCGCCGCCGCCAATGCGCAACTCGACCAGCATGCCGCCGGCCGGGTCTTTGAACTCTTCGGCCTTACCCTGGAAGGTTTCGGATAGATTGGTCCTGTAGAGATAGTGCGATCTCGGCTTGGACTCTCTGCCGAAGATCGCATCTGTCTCGGGCAGCAAGTAAGGCGCGGCCTTGACCGCCTCAATGTAATCCAAATCTACATCGGTCAAGCCTTTGGATTTTGGGCCCATCTGGATACCGACGTTGCTCTGCGCAGAACTAAAGTATTTACCGACATTCTCTAGCGTGATGGTGCGTTTTTGCCATGCTTTGCCCGTCGCTTTTTTAGTACCGTACGGGACAACAACTGGATTAAATTCTCGCTCGATAAAGTCCTTAGCGATTTCGATAGGGGGTTTCATTGCCTATCTCCATTGTATTTCCATAGGTTTAAATTGGATAAACTGTCAATACGCCCAATCACACCGTGATCAGCGGAGCATCAGGACCGGGGATCGCCGTCGCGGTCGGCCGGGCGGGCGCGCAACAGGTCCGCCATCGCGCGATGCTGGGCCGTGATCGCCTGGACCCTGGGGTCGCGCGCGATCAGGTTTTCGAAGAGTTGCTTAAGCTCTTCCTCGGTGTAAGAAGTCTCGTCGGTCCCATCAGGAAGCGTAATCAGCAATTTCTGACGAAATCCGGTGACCAAGTTCCACACCAGATAGTAAGGGCTGTATCCTTCCTTTTTAGGAAGTCCACCAAGCTCCTTCTGGGCGAGTTCGCGCTCGGCGGCGCCCATGGCGCGCAGGCGGAACTCGCGGTGCGGGAAGCGTTGGAAGAACCGCGCATCGGCCGCGACGAACTGCTCGGCCTCCCGCGTCAGTCGGAGAATGCGGCGCTTCGCCTGCTGGGTGAGGCGGCCGAGGCGGCGGCGCTGCTGGCGGTTGCTCGGCTCGGTCATCGCGCCACCTCCCCGAAGACCAGCGGCGCCAGGGCCGCGGCGACGACGGGGCTGATCCCGGCCCGGATCAGGCGGGCCCGCCGGAGCGCGGCCACGTCGAGGTCGGGCAGAGGCATCGGCGCCAAGGGCGCGGGGCGAGGCGCGGGGCGAGGTGCCTGCCGGCGCGGCGAGGGCGCGGGGCGCGGGTTCAGCGCAGAGGGCGCAGGGGCGCCGCCTTGCGCGGAGCGTCCGCACGAACTACTGTAACGAACCATAGTTTGTTTCCTGGGCCCTGCCGCGTTTGCGCGCTGCGGGGCCTTCTCTTTGGGTTTCGCGGTTGCGCCCTGCCAGGCGCGCCGGGTTGGCGGTCAGCCGCCAGTTAGGTCCGCAGGAGCGGGCCACCGATGGTCCCGGCGTTGAGGCGCTGGACCCGGGGCGGGGTCGCGGGTTGGAGCAGTTCGTGCACCGCCGCGGCACCGCCGGTCGGTCACGTCTTCCGCTGCCGCGGCCTCCTGGCGGAAGCGGTAGGCGGTCCTGCCTCCCGCCAGCCAGCGCCGCTCGATCTCGGCCCGGTGCGAAACGGCCCAGATGCACGCATCCCGTAGGCCGGCGGGCATAGGTTCCCGTTCGCCGCGAACATCCGGCGTCGTAACATTCAGGTTGTCCATAGCTTGTCCTCTACTTAGGCCGTTTCAGTCTTAGCCGAGACGGGCGGTGTTCCCTTTACCATTCGCCCATGTGCTTTGAATGCGTTGAGCAGATGAAAGGCTATTTCAAATGCGCAAGCTACATTCGGGGCCGGCTGGTGTTCCACGATCGGGCGGACTTCGATGCTTCGATTCATCGCGCAGCACGGCCGTCCTTTGGAAATGTCGCCGCATCATCTTCGCGCGCGCGGCACCACTCGCGATCCGCATCTTCGGTGATGCGCACCGCCGCGCCGATCTTCATGATCCGTGGCGCCTTGCCGGCCTTCAGCAGGTTGTAGAAGTGTGCGCGCGAAACCTTATGGCGCTCGCACCAGTCCGGTATCGTCAGTGATCTCATATTTGAGCCTTCCCGAGTTATTGGGAACGCAGACTAGTATCCACGACTTCAATATCAAAAAAATTACTTTAATTCTGGCGTCGATTATTTTTCGACAGAATTTTCGCCCGATTTTCTTGGGCGACCCCGTTTCATAGGTACCTGCTTGAAAATGCTAAGAAAATTGTCGTCTAGGATGTGGCTTCCCGGAAAATTCTTGCGCAGAAACTCTCTCTGGGCAGGGCGCGCCATATTTTTTGCGTCCGGGTGCATCCTGAGCAGCTCGACCGCCCGCTGGAGGTCGAGAGCCGTCATAGGCCCGGGGCGCAGCGATTCAGACGTTGGCTCAGTTTCAAGCTCAAGCTTGCCGCTGCAACGGTCCATTCCGTAAAGGGCGACCAAGGCTCTGTATTGCTCGCGTGGAATGTATATCCATTCCGGCTCTCCGCTAAGATGGTCAGGCGTCATGCCGGACGTGACAGAATCGATATGATCAGACTCACGCCAAAATTCGGGTGGGATTTTTTGCTGACCGCCGGTGGTCATATAATAAGCTTCAGCATGTTCAGAGTAAAATGACATCATCAGCATCATGCATGCCGTATTTCTCTCAATTAAAAATGGCAATGGTAAAAATCTATTATCAGGTCTATCGCCCGGTCGATCGGCGTATGAGCTTACAATAAGCCTCTCAAAAAGATCGTCACACACGTCGATGAGCATGATGTACCCGGAAGGGCAGAATTTTAGCTTCATAAATTCAGACCCCCGCTTCACACAAATCGACGTGATGTCATATGTAGCGGCGCAACGTTCCCAGCCTCGACTTCGCCAAACCGTGGCGCACCTGCCCGGATCGCCTCGGCGACGTAGGACGGGGCGAGGTGGCCGTAGTGCTTCTCGACCATCCTCGTATCGGCGTGCCCGAGGTTCCGGGCGACCACCATCAGCGGCGTGCTGTTCATGACGGCGAGCGAGGCCCAGGTGTGCCGCAGGCCGTGGAAGCTGATCCACGGCGTGATGCGGCCGTTCCGGCAGGCATCGGCCATCGGGCGCAGCTGGTGGGACGATCCCCACGCAGCGCCGCTCGCCTTCACGAACATCAAGTCGCTGCCGGCCCGGCCGGCGACGTGCCGGGCGAAGAAGGCCGCACCCTCGTCTGTGAGAACGATGTGACGTGGCTTGCCCGATTTCGAGCGCCGGATCGAGAGAGTGCCACTGTCGGGGTTGAAGTCGGCTACGCGCAACGCCACGAGTTCGCCATACCGGGCTCCCGTCTGCAGGGCGCCCTGCACGAGTACTCGGAAGTCGGGATCGGCGGCGTTGATGAGCCGCTGCGCCTCGGTGACGGTGAGATACCGAACGCGGGTCGCGTCCACGTTCTCGAACGGCTCCACGCGCCGCCACGCGGCGTCAGAGGACACCTGCCCGGCGCGCCACGCCCGGTTCAGCGCGGCCTTGAGCACCGTCAACGTGCGATTCGCGGTCGAGCGCCGCCGCCGCCGGCTCTCGTCGTCGTCCGGGACCTCGCGGTAGCGCTGCTCGGCCCCGGCCTTCGTGCGGATCCGCGGCGGTGTCTTGGCGAGGTCGGTGAGCCAGCGGGACAGCTTCGCGGTGGTCAACGCTTCGACCTCAACGTCGCCGAGGAGTGGGTAGATGAAGGCCTGGGCCCGGTGGCGAGCGTCGAGGCCGGACTTCCGGTTGGCGTCTAGGAACGCAAGGTAGGCCTCGACCGCGTCCTGGACGGTCAGCGGGCCGGTCTTGCCGGCCGCGGCATGCGCACGTTGGACCATGCGGGCGCGGGCGAGTTCCTGCGCCTGTCGGAAGTTGAGGACCGCCACCCCATCGGCGTCGGAGAAGTCGTCGGCGGTTGCGAGCGTCTCGACTTCATAGGCCCGCTCGCCAACGTAATGACGCGCCACCCACTTGCCTGCGCCCCTCGCGAGCCGGCGGTATCCGAGGTGCAGGCCTGGCTCCAGAGTGCGGAAGTAGGGCTTGCCGCGCGGCTCCAGGCGGGCGCGGGCAGTGCGGCTGTCGAGGTTTGCGTCGCGGACGGTGCGGGCCATGGCGGCTGTGTCCTGATCCGTGTCCAACGAATGTCCAATATGCAGGGTTGGACAACCATACACAAGCACGGGCGGCTGTGAGCTAACAGGCTGGAAACAAACAGCAGACTGGAGCGCCGGTAGACATACATGGGCTCCAGAGAAGCCCTCTCACGGCGAAAACAGGGGTTCGAGTCCCCTTGGGAGCGCCATCTCTATCAAGCTCTTGGCTTGTCGTCGCCCGACCCGAACTCAACACATCTGCCATCGATCGGCATGGACAGAGGCGGACAGGGATCCTGTCCAGTGCCATGTCCGAACGGGGATCGATCTCAGCTCCGAGCCCTCCGGCCCGCACCCCTTTCGGAACCGGCAGCGACCCCCTGATCCGGGATCCGCTTTGGTCAAGCGGATCCCGTATGACATCCCCGATCCAGCGGTCGGTCGGTGCAGCGAGCGCCCGGGCTCCGCCCCGCAGCGAGCTCGGCCGCCGCAACCGTCGGGCGACAGCCCGCCATGGGACCTCGCTTGCATGGCGGCTTGCGCGGACCGGCCCAGGGCGAGGGTGAGTGGGGGCCCCGCCTTCCCCGGCCCGACTGGACCGGCGAGTGTGGCACGGCGGCGCGGGGCGGTGTTGATCGGGCTCAAGCGCCACCGACGAGATGCGCGGGTGGGTGAGGCGGAAAGCGCCCGTGCCCGCCATCAGGGCACGCCCGGGGCCGCCGCGTCACCGGCAGCGATAGAAGAACGTCTTCTGCCCGTCCTCGGTCTGAACCAGCATCGAGCCGCCTGCGCCGACTTGCCACTGGGCAGCGCGGGTCCAGCGGTCTGCGCCGGAGGCACACTGCATCGTGACCGCGACCTCGTCGCCCTGGGGGCGCTTGCTCACGAGCTTGCAGCGCATGTCGTGGCCCAAGACCTCGGCCGACGTGATCCTGACCGCCGTGATGTCGGGGTTGGCCACGCCCGCCTTGGCGGTGGCGCACTGGTCCTGCATCGCGGCCCACAGCCCCTCCCAGGGCGAGGCCGCGTGGGCGGGAGCGGGGAGGACGGCGACCAGGGCGAGAACGCGACCGCGATAACCAATCACCTTTGATCCTCCTGCCTATCCTTCTCGCCGGCCGCTTACCCGACTCGGATGCGCAACGCGACCGACGGCCTCGGGATGCGCGGCTGCCGGCATCGCCGCTGCGTGCTCGTCCCGGGGAGCATTTGACCGACGTCGGGGCTTGCCTCAACGGGCTGCTTCGACTACCGCACGGGCCCGTTGGACGGAGAAGCGCTCGCCCTCAAGCAGGGGCGCCCCACTGTATCCGGATGTTGCGCTCGATCCTCCCCCGACTGACGCGCCTTCTTCGCTCCGCGCGTCGGTCATCGCCCAGCCTTGGGACGATTGATCGCGTCGAGATCACGGGCGAATGTCTGGAGATCGAGGGCTGGGGAAGCGATCTCGCCCCGGTTCTCCGCTACGACGGCCGGATCGTGCCCCTCGCCCACAGGCAGGTGCCGCGGCCTGATCTGACGCCGATCTTCGGCGCCGGCTCCGAGCGCTGGGGCTTCGCTCTCACCGCCAAGCTGCCCCACCCGGACCCGGATCTCTCCAAGCTCACCCTGCGTCTGAGCCGGACCGTCGTGCTTGATGCGAGCAGGAACCCCGGACTGTTCGTGCGCGACGGCGAGGTGCAGGCCCGCGCCGCTGCCCTGGCGGCGCAGCCCGGCCCGGACGCCATCGCCGCGCTAATCGACGACGCGTCCCGGGCCGGCGCGCACCGGCTCGTTCACCGGGTGGCGCTCCGCCTCCGCGACGCAGGGCAGGCCACCCTCGCCGAGGAGGTCCTGCGGGCCGGGCTCGCGCTCGCGGCGATCCGCCACCTGTGCCTGCGGGATCTCATCACGCTGAGCGCCGAAGCGGGCCGATCCGAGGACGTCGTCGCCTTCGCGGAAGAGGCCCTGGCGGAGCACGACCTGCTCCCCGCGCTCAAGCTGACCGCGGCGATCCACCTTGCCCGCTGCGGACGAGCCCAAGCCGGAGAGGCGCTGCTGCGCGACGTTCTCGCTGCTGATCCGACCAGCCGGCGCGACGTCGCAATCGCGGAGCAGACGATCCGCCTGTTGCGGGAGGTCGACGAGGCCGGCTTGACCGCGCTGCTGGACCGTGTCGAGGGGACCTACCGCAGGGTCGGCCCGCAGGACGTCGTCGAGGAGGCGGCCCGCTGCCTCGACGCCGAGGCGCCCTATCTGGTCCTGCGCCTGGGTGATGGGGAGGCCGCCTACATCACGCTCGGCAGCGACGACGAGGCGACCTATCCCGATTTGTACAGTCAGAACCGCGAGGCTCTGGCCGAGGTCTGGTTCCGCGACACGGCTTTCGCGCACGACCCGCGGCTGCCCGAGATGCTCGGCAGCTTCGATGCCGCCCTGGCCGAAGCGGATTGCCTCGGCGTCTGCAGCCGGCATGTGGCCCGGGAGCTCCACGCCAAGGCGACCGGCCGAAGCCTCATCTGGGCGATCAACCCCTTGCGCAAGCTCGCCCAGCTTGCCGAGCTCGATCCGGCCAGCACCCCGCATCGGACGCTCTGCGACCCCTACATGCACTTCGTCCTCGCCTCGAGCGGCGGCCTCGCGCGCCTCATCGAGGGGCGGGCGCAGGTCGGGATCGTCACCTGCCACGCCGATCTCGCGACGGCCTTGCAGCACCATTACCGCATCGGCCACGTGGAGCTGATCCAGGTCCCGGGCGAGAAGAGCCACGGCGCGGTGCTCGGGGCGGAGATCATCGCCGGCCGCCATTGGCCCGACCGCTACGATGCAGTTCGCGCGCTGCTTCGGCACGGCAACCGCCGTGGCCAACTCTGGCTCCTGGCCGCGGGCTTCCTCGGCAAGATCTACGGCGGCGACCTGAGGCGGTCGGGTGCCGTGGTCATCGACATCGGCTCCATTGCCGACCTGTGGATGGGCAAGGCAACCCGCAACTTCCCGACCCTGTCGCCGGAGCTGATTCCGGGGACGAGCATGGCGCGGATGCAGCGAAGAGGCGAATGACGATCGGCAGCGACAAGCGATGCGCCTGATCGTGGGGCGTCGCGCGCCCCGCGCCTGTACCCAGGGTTAGGGGCAACGGAAGAGGTCGCCGCTCGCCTTGCTGGCGAACAGCGTGGACCGGCGCCGGCGGGCTGTGCGGATGCCGATCGGGCGCGAGCACCGCGGCTTCGACCCGATCGACCGGCGCGAGCTCTCGGTGGTGATCTGCTTCCGGCGTGCGGGCGGACTTTGCGAGGGCTGCGGGCGGCCGCACCTGCCGCCGGTGGTCCGCCTGCGGGTCGGGGATCAGGACGCGCCAGGCCGAACGGCTGCGCCGGCCTCCCGGCGCAGCCGCCCCGCACAGCTCAGTAGTAGCGGTGGTGACCCCAACCGTGGTGACGGTAGTGGCCCCAACCGTGGTGATAGTGATGGTGGCCCCAGCCGCCCCACACCGGGCGGTAGTGGTGGTGATGGTGATACCCCCAGCCGCCCCAGTAGGGTCGATGATGGCGATGGTGTCCGTACCACTGCACCTGGTGCAGACTGGCCGTGTCGGTCTGCCCAGCCAGGCTCACCGCCGCACCAAGCGGTGAGGCCTGAGCGTTGCCGATCGACACGGCGGGTGTCAGCTGGACCAGGGCAGCAACGGTGAGCGATGATAGCACCGTCAGAGATCGGTTGAACATAACAGTCTCCTCCCCCCTCAGGGGGCATTCAGGCGTGGCTGAACAACTTGCCAGCGCCACGCGGCCTGACCTGCCTGCGCCCAGGTGTCATTTGCTGGCAACGAGACACGGTTGCATGCAAAGTGCTACGAGATGGCCGGCAGCTGACAGATGATGCTTTGCATGATCGTGTCTTTGCTGTGTCGAATGACACTTTGCTCCGTTCCAGATGAGCGGTTGCTGAACGAATTCAGGGGAGCGCTGCCGCTGGAATGGGCGTCACGTGAGGCGATCACTTCCGCGGCCCCTGCCCGGCTGGCCGCCCCAGCGGACAGCGCGCCGGCGGGGTTCGGCCGAGCCGGAGCCGGTGACGCTCACACCCGCCGTGCCGATCAAGGGGTCCGTCGCCCCGGACGCCGGCCGAGAACGGCCGACCTCGAAAGAGGGGGGATGGTGGGGAGCGGCAAGGCCGTGGCAAGCTTTCTTGCCGCGCCGTTCACCGCGCTCCTTAGCCGGTGGTTCAAGATTGTCTCCTACCCTGCCCTCATGACTTCGGGGCTGGGAGGCAGAACCCGAGGCGGCCGGGCAACGTCCCGGATCGACGGAGACCAGAGGTGGAGAAGGCCCCGTCCGCTCGGCCGAAGCCGGCGGTGGGGCCTGCTTCGTCTCAGGCGCCGACAGCCGGTCAGATCAGGCGCGCCAGCGTGGCGGCTCCTCGTAGGAGAGAGACTGAACGATCTGACGGTAGGCGGCCTCCGGGAAGGCTTTCAGGGTCTGCGCCCGGATGTTGCCGAGCATGCCAAGCTGCAGGCTGAAGCGAGCCGCCACGGCGTCGTCCGGCGCCTCGTAGACCGCCACGATATCGTAAGCCCCCATGGTCAGGAAAAACTGCTTGAAGTTTCCGCCCATGTCCGCCAGCAGCCGCTTGGCAGCATCGAGCCGGGCGGGCGAGTCGGACGCCGAGCGTGCGCCCTGATCAGTCCAGTTCGCCAGCATGATGTAAGTGGTCATCGCACACCTCAAGTTTCGAGCATGACCGAGCCGTCATTCTACAACAGATTGCGCTCGGGCGAACATGAAAGATCGTGCCCTGCCCGCTCGCTTAGTTCAGGCCGGCGTTAAGAGCGCGCAACGAAACGGGGCTGGCGGCGGCGGGCTATGGCGAGGGGGAGACTGCTACCAAATCCGCTTGATCCCTTCGGGATGGCGGATGTGGGCTTCGCTCAGGCGCCGCGCGGGCTGGTGATCCGCTTGATCCCTTCGGGATGGCGGATGTGGGCTTCGCTCAGGCGCCGCGCAGGCGTGTGACACGGGAGGAACCGGCCGGCATGGCTGGCTGCACTTGCTGAGCAATATCCCTGACGGGGCCGAGCCGGACGCAATCGTTTTCGAGCCGGTCTTGCCGCCCAGCGACGGGTCGGTCCTCGATGCCGTCACGCGGGAGCGGCCGGGACGGGAAGTGCAGCCCCTCCGCGCCGCCGTCCTCGGCGGCCGGCAGGGAGCCGGCGGCCGCGAGCCGGCCGAGCGGCCTCGTGGCGGCTGCTCCCGCGGCGAGGCGCGCCGGAAGGGCACCTCCGCGCCTAGGTGGATGTCCTTAGGCGCTTGCGCTTAAGAGACCGCCCGGAATGTCGCCTCGCCCGCTTTCGGGTCACTCTCCTCATCCAATCAGGACGAGGACGGAACCGATGGCACTCGACACCGCAGCTCTGCACCCCCGCGCGGTCGAGAGCGCCTCCTGCCCCAGCCTGCACGACGGTGACCTCTTCGCCGGCTGCCCCGAGCTCATCGGCTCGCCCTCGACCTTCGCCCGTGACGAGGAGATCTACGGCGAGGACGAGGACGCCGAGTTCGTCTACAAGGTGATGACCGGCGCGGTGCGCACCTACAAGATCCTGGGCGACGGCCGGCGCCAGATCACCGGCTTCCACCTGCCCGGCGACCTGTTCGGCTTCGAGCCGGGCGAGGTCTGCGGCCACACGGCCGAGGCGATCTGCGACACCAGGGTCGTGGTCTTCAGGCGCCGCCAGATCGAGCGGGTCGCGGCCGCGCGCGCCGAGGTGGCCGTCCAGCTCTGGGGCTTGGCGACGCGCGATCTCAGTCAGGCGCAGCACCACATGCTCCTGCTCGGGCGCGGCTCGGCGCAGGAGCGGGTGGCGGCCTTCCTGCTCGCGGTGGGCGAGCGGCTCGGCAGCACGGGGAGCGTCGCGCTGCCGATGACGCGCCGGGACATCGCCGACTACCTCGGCCTCACCCTGGAGACCGTGTCGCGCACGATCTCGCAGCTCGAGGGCGCGGGCGCGCTGGTGCGCGCGGGTGCCCGGCAGGTCACGCTTCGTCGCGGCCGCATGCGGCGGCTGACGGAGGAGTGAGACACCGTCACGCGGATCGGGGGAATTCTGGACCCGCGGCGGCTCGGACCGCTCCGGGTCCCTTCGCGTGAGAGGGCGGCCCGCGGCCGACGACGTCCCTCGCTGGATCCGCCGCCCATGGCGGCTCATCGCTGCCGATGGAAGGGTTCCGGTCGGCCCGCGATCCTGCGCCGTCGTTGGGCGGCCGCCCGGCTCACCGCTCCAGACTTGTGAGATAGCGGATCACGTCCTCGACTTGCCCCGGATCGAGCTGGAACTCCGGCATGCCCGGGTGACCCGTCCGGATGCCCTCCGCGAGCGCCTCGGCAAGATCCGTGACGGGATAGCGGGTGTGGAGGTCGCGAAAGCGCGGCGCCTGGGCCAGCGGGCTCTCGCCGACGCGCCCGACCGCGTGGCATCCGGCACAGTGGACCCGCACGAAGGTGCGCCCGCGCGTGACGTGGGGGTCCTCGGCCGCCTCCGCCCACCCCGCGTGCAGGCTCAGGACTGCGAGAAGCCCGACCGCGGTCAGGACTGAGGTGGGCACGCGCATTGGTATCTCCCGCTGGTTGCCGGCGCGGCGACTTTCCGGACAACCTCGTCCGGGTGCAAGCCTCGGCATTCCGTCTCATCCGCCGTCCGGACGAGCACGTCCGGACGGCGTCTGCCAAGCCCGCGCGGCGCTTGAGCGAAGCCGACATCCGCATTGCCGAAATGGGAGATGGCGAAGCCATCGACCGGATGTCGGATGCCGCATGATTTGAGATCCGGTTGATCCTAGCGGATCCCGGATCACAAGGACGTCGCGACCATGCCGACGACGGCAACCGCCATCACGGCGGTGGCGAGCCAGCCGAGCCCCTTGAGCCATCCCGTCACCGCGAAGCGCCCCATCACCTCGGGCCGCGCCGCGACCCACATCATCACGGCCATCACCGGCACGGCGACGACGCCGTTCAGCACCGCGCTCCAGAACAGCGCCCGCACCGGGTCGAGGCTCGGCGTCAGGCTGATCAGCATGCCGACCAGGGTCGCGAGACCCACCACGCCGTAGAAGGCCTTGGCCTCCTGCACGCGGCGCGCGTAGCCGACCGGCCAGCGCCACGCCTCGCCGACGGCGTAGGCGGAGGAGCCCGCGAGCACCGGCACGGCGAGCAGCCCCACCCCGACCACGCCGAGCGCGAAGACCGTCTCGGCGAAGGGTCCGGCGATCGGCCGCAGCGCCGCCGCCGCCTCCGCGGAGGTGCGGATGTCCACGGTCCCGTGCGCGTGGAGGGCCGCCGCCGCGGTGCCCAGGATCGCGAGCGCCACGAGGTTCGACACCGCCATGCCGGCGAGGGTGTCGACCTCGATCCGGTGCAGGGCCGTGCGCCCCTGCTCGGGCGCGTGGATCAGCTCCCGCCGCCGCGGATGCACGTGCAGGTCCTCGGCCTCCTGGGATGATTGCCAGAAGAACAGGTAGGGGCTGATGGTGGTGCCGAAGATCGCGACCACGGTCGTGAGCGCCTCGCGGTCGAGGCCGATCCGCGGCAGCAGCGTTCCGAGCGCGAAGGCGCGCCAGTCCACCCGCGTGGTCGCGAGCGCGGCGAAATACGCGAACAGCGCGAGGGTCAGCCACTTCAGCACCGCGACGTAGCGCGAATAGGCGAGGAGCATCTGCAGCACCACGCAGATCCCGGCGAAGAGCAGTACCAGGAGCCATCGCGGCGCGCCGGGGAGCAGCAGCGTCGCGGCATCGGCCATGGCGCCGAGATCCGCCCCGAGATTGACGGTGTTGGCGATCACCAGGAGGGTCACGGTCACGCGCAGCAGCCCGGCCGGGGCGTGGCGCTGCAGCACTCCGGCGATGCCGTGGCCGGTGGTGCGCCCGATCCGGGCCGAGATCATCTGCACGGCGGCCATGAGCGGGTAGCTGTAGAGGAGCGTCCAGCCGAATCCGTAGCCGTAGGCCGCCCCGGCCTGGGCATAGGTGGCGATGCCGCTCGGGTCGTCGTCCGAGGCGCCGGTGATGAGGCCGGGGCCGAGCACCCGCAGGAGCCGCGGCTTCGACGGCCCCACGACTGCGCTCGTCTCCTCGGGATCGTCGTCTCGGCTGACCTGCTGCATCCGGCCCTCACGCACCCTTTCGGACGACGGCGCTCCCGCGGCCGCGCGGCCGTCGCGAAGCGCCACCGTACCGTGCTCACCGCCGCCGTCGAGGTTGAGTCCGCGGCCCGCTCGGGCGCCATCGAGCGCCGCGACCCGGTGCGAGGGTTGCGGCGGCACACGACCCGGCCCTCTCGCGTCGATCACGGCGGCGACAGGCCGCCACCCGCCCGCGTTCGGGTCACGCAGCTTGGGTCCCGCGGTGACGGTTCACGGGTGCGCTCGGGCCGGGATCGCCTCGCGGGGCACCTGCGATGGTCGGCCCGGCCGCAGGAGCCGCCCCCTTCCTGCTCGGGCCCGACCGGGCCGGAGGAGCTACGCCTTCTTGACGAACACGACCAGCTGATTGTCCCCGGTCGGGTCATCGACCGGACTCGGCAGCGACAGGAATCTCCAATCGCTGAACCCCTCGGCGATCGTCTCGGCGAAGAGCCTCGTCCGGTCCGTATCCTGCGGCGTGACGTCCTCGATGATGTAGATCCCGCCCGGCTTGAGATGGGCGAATGCCTCGAGCAGCAGGCAGGCATTGGCGCGCAGTTCGTGCAGGCCGTCGTCGATGATGACGTCGTAGCCCTCGCCGACCCCGAACGACCGGAACATCGCCGAGATCGTGCTCGGCTCGAGCTGGTTCACGAAGGCGGTCTTGATGCGCTCCTCGGCGAACAGGATGTCACGATCGATGTCGGCGCCGTAGATCTCGGCATGCGGAAAGAAATCCCGCCATCCGCGCAGCGAGGCTCCAGGCCTGCCATTCGGCCCCATCGTGGAGGGGGCGCCCTCCTTGTTCGTTCCGAGCCCCACCTCCAGCAGCTTCAGCGGCTCATCCTTGACATCTCTGAACAAAATATCGTAAATCAAGCTATAGTTATGTTTGGTTCCCTTATCGCTTCCATGGCCAGTCATGATTTCACACAGCTGTGTGCGATGTTTGTATCCAAGTTCTTCCGCGCGCTGAACAACAGCGTTTATCTGGGTCGTCTTTAGGCAGCTGTGCTGCATGAAGTGCCTCCTGCCGCAGGATCGACGCGGGGCAGCTAATTGTCGGGCGGCCGCGCTGTCAATGATCATGTCCGAGTTCTGTCGTTGACCGGGCAAAGCTCGGCGCCGCCCTGGTTCGCCGGATGAGTGGCGCTGTCCTCCGGGACGCCTCGGCGCCGCCGCTTCCCGGTCAGGGCCCCGCCGCGATCCGGATCGCGATGCCGGAGAGCGTGACGCGCGCCCACTCGCTGAGGACGCGCACGGTGAATTCCGAGTCCTCGGTCTCACGCTCGGAACTCCAGCTCAGGGTGATGAGCGGGCCGTCCTCGACCGCCTGGAGCACGGCGGCCTGCCGCGCCAGGGTCTCCCGGCCGTAGGACCGCGTCACGGAGAACTCGATGCGGGTTCCGGCCTCGACGCTCCCGAGGAAGGTGGCCGTCAGCGTGCCCGCGGGAAGTCCGACGTAGGGACCGCAGAGCAGGAGCTTGTCCGGCGGGTGACGCGAGGCCTCCAGCGATCCATCGGCGCGACGCTCCCCGTATTGCGTCGCGCACCGGCGGGTCGCGAGCCGAACGGGGCCCTTGCTCAGCATGTAGGGAAGCCAGCCCGTCACGCCCCCCGCCGCGGCCGGATGCGAGCCGGCGCCGGGGGGACACTCCGCGCCGGGATCGGCGGTCGGCCGGGGGCGGTGGTGCGAGACGACGCGGCTCAGCGCCGCGAGCCGCCGCGCGACGTCGCTCCCCGCCCCATCGCGCCGGTGGCGCGGGGCGCCGTCCCGCTGGGCCGCCGCCAGCGTGCCGACCCTGCCGGCCGCGCGGGCCAGCGCGACCGGGTCCGCGGTCTCCCCGTCCGCCTCCAGCGCGCGTCCGAGCGCCAAGCCGAGACGGAGGCTCGTCAGGGAGGGCGTTCCGGGAAGGTCGGCGGAGACGAGGCGCAGCAGCCCCATCGAGGCCGCGGGCGCGACGGTCTGCAGGCTCTCGAGGAGCCTGCTGAGGAGCGGCTCGTCGCGGCCGAGCGCCAGGCGGGCCCGGAGCAGCTCCTCGGCCGGGCCGAGATCGCCGCGCCGGACGAGGTCGAGGAGCAGCACCTCGACCGCGCGCCGGTGGGCGCCGTCGATCGCGAGCGCGAGCGTCGCGAGGTAGAGCCGGTCCGCCTCGTCGCCGCACTCCATCACCCGCCCGGCGAGTTCGGCGCGCGCGACCTCGATCTCCAGTTCGGGGAAGTCGGTGAAGCTCCTCCCGATGCACCGGGCGATCGCGTCGGCCTCGGGCTGGAAAACCCAGTCCAGTTGCGACGCGGCCGCGGTCACGCCGGCCCGCGCGACGCCGAACTGCACGACCCGCTCCCAGAGCGGCAGCAGGAGGCGCAGGAAGGTCGCGCGGCACCCGCCAGCGATGATCCCCGTCACCTCGACCGCGCGCTCGACCTCGCGGCCTCGGGCGTCGAGGGTCGAGACGTGTCGCGGGATGGACGCCAGCTGATCGCGCGTGAGCGCGCGGATCATCGCCGGCAGGGCATGCGCGTCGGCCTCGGCGAGGGCCTCCCAGGCGGCCTCCACGCCACCGGCATCCTCGCGATCGGAGGACGGGGGAGCGAGCGAGTTAGAGGTCGTCATCGCCGTCGTTTCGCCTGACATCGACCGGAGCGCGGGACGTCCATTGCACGTGGACCGGCTGATTGAGCGTGATGAACTCGTCGGAGGTCAGAAAACTCCGCACGAGTTCGTCGCGGCTGCCTCCGCCGCGCAGGAACGCGAGGTGGGCCGAGCGCTCCTGCTCGTTGCTGGGGCGCTTGAGCAGGCGCGCGTAGAGCGCGAGGACGAAGGCGTCGTCGTCCTCGCCCTCGAATTGTTCGAGACGGATGATCTCCGCCCGGCCGCCGCTCGCGGCGCGCCCGCGGGCGGCGCGTCCCTCCGCCGATTCGGACAGGGACCTCCAGAACACGGCCCGGCTCAGGCCGTCGCGCAGAGCCGAGAGGGCCGCCGCGAGGCCGCCCGGATCCGCGTCGCGGCGCAGGAGCCTCCGGTACGCGACCTGCACGAAGAGCTCGTCCTTCAGGCTCGCGAGGTGGTCCACGGTGGGACCGGGCGTCGAAGCCGCCCGGTCACCGCGCGGCGCGGGCGCCTGAGCCGGCGCGCCGCGCAGGACCCTGACGTCGTGATGGTCCTCGTAGAGCCCGACCACCATGTGGGCGAAGCGCTCGGCGATCACCGACCATTCGTGCTGCCCGATCCAGCGCTCCTGGCGCGCGCGAAGCGCCGCGGCGAGGTCCGGGTCGGCGAGCACGCCCCGGATCGCCTCGGCCACCTCGAATGGCGAGCAGCCGCTCGCCTGATGGACGAGGTCGCGGACGTCGTCGAACAGCGCCAGCGGGGTCGTGACGACCGGCCGCAGCGCGGACAGGCCGTAGCGGACCGCCCCGCTCGCCGATTCCCCGGAATGCTGATAGGGGAACGCGATGACGTCGCAGGCCTGCAGGAGCAGGTGCGTCTCCTGGTCCTCGAGGAAGTCGGTGATCATGATGACGCGATCGGCCAGTCCGAGCGTCGCGATCAGGCTCCTGCACCGCTCCAGTTCCTCCTCCGCCTCGGGCGCGGGATGGAGCGCGTTGACGAGCAGGAGCAGGGCATCCGGGTATTGGCCGAGGAGGACGCTGAAGGCGAGGATCAGTTCCAGGATGCCCTTCGGCGGCAGAAGGAAGCCGTAGCAGCCGATCACCGGGCCGACGTCGCCGAGGTTCAGGAACCGTCGCACGGAGGCGGGATCGAACCCCGTGGGACGCATGACTCCGTGGGGGATCTTCACGACGTTGTCGACGAGGCCGAACTGCTTCAAGCGATTGACGTCGTTGACCGAGTGCACGACGAGCCGCGTGGCCTTGGCGAAGGCGTCGGCGTGGGCGGCGATCGACTCGAGCTCGCCGTCGCTGACGGCCGGGGCGGTCTTGTGGAAGAACACGTAGGAATCGACGCCCATCGCGCTCAGGGCCGAGACGGCGTCGGCGAGTGCCTGAAGCGTGTGGAAGCCGTAATTGTATTGGAAGACGACGACATCGATGCCCTGCTCCTTCACGTCGATGAGCAGGCGATCCAGGTTCTCGCGGCGGTCTGTCCAATTTCTCACGACGTTGCCGGAGTCCGGCCTGAGCGTGTCCCAATGGTTCGAAAAGATGGTGATATCGAACCAATTTTCAGGCAGATGAGATACTAAAAATTCAGAATACGTTGCGATGCCGCAGCGCGTGTTCCACGTCGAAACCCAGCCGAGCTTGAGTTTCTTCGACGGCATTGTGCCATCGATTCGGTCAACGAATGCTTTGATCATCTCGGATGCGGCCGTCCATGTCATCGTGGAAACCGTTTGCTGTCCGCGCAGCGATTTCTGGAGGGTGGTGTGGTCGGAGCGTTGCGCGAAAACCGACCGCATCCGCGCGGCCAGATCGTCGATCCGGGCGCGCACCCACATCGCCTGCGCGGCTCCCAGATGGCTCGTGCTGAGCTCGAAGTCGTAGTCGACCAGCCACGCATTCTCGTCGGAGCAGAAATCCATCTGGCCGCTGTAGCCCGTGACGATGACCGGCAGCCCGTGCGCCATCGCCTCGGCGGCGGGGAGATTGAACCCCTCGCCCCGCGACGGCAGCACGACCGCGTCCGCGGCCGCATTCAGCCCGGCGAGCTGGTCCGCGTCGAGGTCGTCGAAGATGATGCGCACCACGGGCGCGTTCGGACTGTTCCTGATCACCCTGTCGTACCAGGTCTGCACGACGTTCGTCTGATTGCGATGGGTCTTGATGACGAGCTCGACCGGATCTCTGCGCGTGAACGCGGCCGCGTAGGCGAGGAGCAGTTCCTCGATGCCCTTGCGGGCGAGGCCCGACGAGACGTGCAGGAAGACGAACGGCGCCGCCGCGCGGGCGGGCCTGGGCAGAACGGGAGCATGCTCGATCCCGAGCCCGCAGACCACGGCCGGGACGCTGATGCCGGAATTGCGGTACACCCGGCGCACGAACGCGGTGAGGGCGAGCAGGCCGTCGAGGTAGCGGTTGATCAGCCGGCAGGCGGAATGGTTGATCTCGCTCTCTTCCCACGCCAGGGCCGCGAGGTGCAGGTCGCCCAGCATCCCGGCGGGCCGGAGCGGGTACATGTTGCGCACGGACACGATTGTGGCCTCCGGCGCGAGCGGCAGCGGCTCGAGCAGCGGCCGGACCTCCGGATTGGCCGCCACCCCGGCCTCGTCGAGCACGTAGCCCGGCACGCCTTCCATCGGGACGAGCATCGCCTCGGTGGCGGCCCGGCGGTCGAGCGCGTCCGCCAGGCGGCGATTCATCAGGGCGAGGCTGTAGGACGTCTCGCAGGGCCCCTCGACGATGTATTGGCGCCTGACCTCCGGGGCGCGCGCCCGGGCGCCCCGCCGCCCGGATGCCGGGGCCGCGTCCCGGACGATGAGGCCGGGCGGCAGGTGGGGCGTCAGGAAGGCCATCAGCGCCTGCGCGACGGTGTCGCGCGCGAAGTCCTGCAGCCGCCGGCGCTGGGCGCGCTTCACCGCGCGCCGATAGGGGCCGTCCGTGAAGAGCCGCCGCAGGCCGGCGGCGAGTTCCTCCGGGGAGGTCGTCGCGAGGCGGATGCCCGCCGTGCCGAGGGTTCCGCCGATCGCCGCCGTGTCGAAGGCCAGGACGGGCAGGTCGAAGGCCATCGCCTCCAGCAGGGGTACGCCGAAACCCTCGTGCTCGCTGAAGGAGACGTAGGCGTCCGCCGTCCGGTAATGGCCGTAGAGGTCCTCCTCCGACACGTGCCCGGTCACCTGCACGCGATCCTGCAATCCGGATCGCGCGATCTCGCGCAGCAGGTCGTCGGCGTAGCGCTCGCCGTCGCCGCGGTGCCCGACGAGCGTCAGGAACAGCGGGTGATCGAATGCGTCGCGGTACCGCTTCATGAAATCGACGAGGTGGATCTGTCCCTTGTTCGCGCAGATCCTCCCGACGAACAGGAGCTGGTAACGGGGCTCCGAGAGCTGCTGCAATCTCTGATTAAATGGGCGCGTCCGGATCTCCGTGAAATCGCGCAGGAGCGGGATCACGACCGGCGAATCGTACCCGCGCCGCACCAGTTCGGCCGCGTTGAACGCGGAGTCCGCGATCGCGACCGGGGCGAAGCGCCGGAGGTCCTGGAGCTGGTGCAGGCCGAGCGCGGCATAATGGCGGAGGGCGCCTCCGGGCTCGAAGAATTCTGGAGGTGTAATATTGTGGTATACTAGGATTTTCTTGCAATCGATAGCCTCGATCAAGGGCAGAAGATCGTGACCCATCGAATGATGGACGAGAAGTATATCATCCGGATTGGCATCAATTTCCTCAATCAAATTCAACCTGTCGGATAGACGATCATCTCTGTGTTGAACGTAAATTTCGGATCTCAGACCCCGTTCCGCGAGAATGTCTTTGATATAGAACATCGCGTTCGTTACGGCATCCCCGACCGCAGACCCCGAATGGAATTGAAATAATCGGAAGTCTTGCATCTCGCAGCCGTATAATAAAGCGCCGATACTATAAGTCTTGGTTTGCATAGAGTCAGTGTAGCTGCGTGTAACATCAACAGGTCAAGCGGGTCAACCGATGGTCGAGCACGGCTCCGCCTCACCCCGTGCGAGGTGATCGTGTGCCGTCCATGGGCGGTCGCGCGCGTCGCCCCGCTCGCCGCAGAGGCCGCGCCCCGCATCGGCCGCGATCCCCTCCGCACGGGCGCGCGGCCCCGGCCGCTCCCGATGGGCAGCCCGGGCAGCGGAGCGCTTCGGCCTCGCGCGCCACCTGGCACCACCAGCTGGCGTCACCCCTGGGCGACGGCGGCGGCCCGCTCGCCGCGTCCGGGCTCGGCCGGCCGACCCGCGTTCGCGCGACGAGTCCGAAGTTCCGCTCCGTCGCCTCGCGCGCGGCGCCGGCGCGGGCTTGCCGCGATCACCCGCCCCGGACCGCCGGGATCGGCCGGGTCCGGCGGCGGGCGCCGATCACGGGCCCTCGTGCCGCGCGGGCGGTCGAGGGCGACGCGGACCTGCCGGTCGGCGACGAGCGGCGCCGCGCGGGCCCGCACCCCGGCCTTCTCCCGACGCCCGCCCAGCCGCGCGAGGGCCGGCCTCGCCCGCGCCGGGCCCCGATCCCGGGGCCGTCACGCCGCCATCCCGCCGCCCGACCGGGTGATCACGATCGCGATCGGTTCGCGGCTGTAGGCCGGATCGACGTACGGCTCGACCTGCCAAGCGGTCTCGGAGCCGCCCAGTCGTTCCGCGAGGGCGTCGACGATCTGCCGGTGATCGGACCCGGCGATCCCGATCATGAGCGCGACGCCGTCCGCGGCCAGGAGCGGCAAGGCGTCGACCAGTGTGGCGAGCCGCACCGCGAGGTCCGCGCTCTGATCATCGATCATGAGCTCCACCGACGCGGGAAGACGGCCCCGGAGCGACGCGCCCGGTTCCCCATCCGCGTGCACGGTCGAGATGGAGACCCGCTTGTGACGCACGGCTTGGTCGCGCGTGACCGCGGTGACCGTCGAGCCCGGGAACACCTCGCTCAGGAACTCCAGGTCGAACCCGGTCCGAAACGCGCGTCCCGGCCGAAACCCCGGCAGCCCCGGATAGAGGTGGCGGATGCCGAACTTCACGATGGTGGGAGACGACCAGCGCGACGCGAGGGAATCGAGCAGCCTGGCGCAGGGCGGCTCCCCTTCGAGCGACGAGAAACCCGCGTCCATGATGGTGGACACGGCGTCGGCGCGCGTCACGCCCGCGGGCGGGTTGATGAGGCGGGCCGCGTTCAGCATCTGGGTTCGGACGGAGACCCGCTGCAGCGGATCGGACCGGTATACGGACGACTTCGTTTCCGCCGGAATGGCGCCATCTCCGATGGAGAATTGCGAAATGTAATGTGCATGCGCGGCCGTCTCGCGGAAGATCTGGCCCCACTCGAAGGCCGGATCCCGCATCAGGGCCGCCAGCCAGGACGTGAGCCAGGAATGCACGATCCTGACGTCGGGCCATCCTCCGCATTCCCAGACCTCCTTCCACATCCTGCAGTAGCAATTGTACTGCTCGGCGTTGAGCGCCGCGTCGGAGAACGTGAAGTCGCGCCCGATCAGCTCCGGATGGTAGAGCATGAAGTTCAGGAGGTCCTGGTCGTTGGTGCAGAGCTCCGGCGGCACGGCGCCGCCGTCGCGCAGGCGCTCGCGCCACCCGCGCAGGAAGGCCGCGACGCCCGGCTTGTCCGACCGAAACAGGATCACTCCGGCATTCACGTAGCCGCGCCGGCGCGTGTCGATGAGGGAGGTCGCGGCCCAGTTCCCGTTGACCTGCTCGACCCCATTCTCGCATTCGGCCATCGCCAGGAAGTCGTAATCGTCAAGCCTGTCGAATGCATGACTCAGATCGCCGATCACCAAAGTGTCGCCGTCTATCGACAATGTATAATCGAAAGGGGAGCGATCGCATATCATGACTTTCAAAGAAGGTAATTTTCCTTCGGATTTCAGGTAGGCGAGATATTCGGAGTCGCTCTCTGACTCGATCAAGGGGCAGACATGATCGAAAATATCGCTGAAATTCTTCTTGGTTTCGTCAACGGCGTCCGTGAAGATGGCGATGCCGAGATCCGGATTGGTCGCCCTCAGGCTCTTGGCCGATTCGATGCAGCTCTCGACGTATCGAGCACCGTACGCGCAGTATATCGCTCCACGGTTGTTCATTCTTCATCTCCTGCGACCGCCATCCCGACGCCACGGAACTGGCGGGCGAGCCCGATCCGCCGGACCGGCCTCGTCATCGACGCGCGCGGACGAGCGCCGGCCCGCGGCCTGCGCGGGGGCGAACCGATATCGTCCCCGCCGGGAAACAGGCCGGCGGCCATTCGGTCAAGGCATCGCGGGCGCCCATCCCCGACGGGCGCGGTCCAACCCTTCCGGCCCGCGGCCCCCTGCCCCGTCCGCGGGCGATCCCGCGCGCGGGATCGGGGGCCGGGGAATGCGAAGCGCCCCGGGTGGCGGAGGGGCGGCGGAGGCCGCCCCCGCGATCCGCGTCACGCCCCCGCTGGCGCTCCGAGGCGGGGGGCAGAGTCAATCGACGTGGGACGCCAAGTGCGCCGGCAGCTGCCAGTCGACCTTCGGGTCCGGATGGTGCGCCGGCGGCTCCTTGCTGCCCCTCCAGGCGAAGCCGACGCCGTTCGACGTCTGGCAGGCGCGAGTCTTCCAGCCCTTCCATTTCAAATAGTCCAGGCCCTCGCCGACGGCCGGACAGTAGATGTCGTGGAAAACGATGATGGACTCCGGCAACATGTACCGTTCGACGGCGACGGTATCGACCAGCGGTGCCGGATAACCGTGGTCGCCGTCGAGAAGCGCGAAGGACCAGCGAGGCCGTTCGCCGTTCCGGCGAGCGATCTCGATCGGGATGCCGGGACTGATACCGGCGTGGAGGCGGCAGTTCTGGAGCACGTCCGCGGCGCGAAGAGACGCCACGATCTCCTCCTTCCGGTCGGTCCCGAGGATCGGGTCGACCACCTCGAAACACGAGAAATTCCTGGCAAAGTGCGCGGTGGTCCAAGCGTAGTAGCAGCCGATTTCCAAGCCGACGCCGTGGTTGAATATCTTGGACGCGTTGTACATCAGTATAACTTCGTCGCGGTTTGCGTAGCCGATCTTCTCGAGCGACGCGTGGCAGTACCACGCGTGCGAGAGTCCCTCACGCACGCCAAGCTCCAGCCTGCCCCAGGGCGGCGAGTCCGGCGGCCCCGAGGCCAAATTCGGAAAAGCGTCATCTAAGAAAATTGTCTCAAGATTCGGAGAAACGTAATCACCTGGACGTAACGACATTAGTTCTACCTCGTGAACTGACGGAGTTCGATAACATGTTGTGGAACAGACACAATGCCGGTGCGGTAAAAGGTTAGCTGCTGGGCCACAGCATGGCAAGAACTCCCGCCCGGTCGGTGCAAGCAGTGCCCGGTTCGGGAACGTGTCAGTGCTCGGCGGCGCCCGCGCTCCATTTCTGCCGCGCGATCCGCCCGGCGATCCCGGGCGCGGATCCCCGCCGGCCCGCCGGCAGGGGCCGCGGCGCGCGAACCCGCGGTCCGGCCGGCGCGGGAGCGTGCGGGACAACCCGCGGTCGCGGGCCGGATCGGCAGCGGCGCAACCCGATGTGCGGCGCCGGATCCCGGCCCCGACGGCACGACGGTGAGGCGGGACGATGAGCCCGCTCGACATCTTCGCCATCGGCACCTTCCTCAGCGATCTCGCCGACGCCGTGCCGTCGCTCGTCGGCCTCGCGACGCCGCGCGAGGCCGAGCGGCGCGCCCGCGCCCTGCCCCCGCCGGACGGGACACGGGCGAGCGGTCCCCGGGCGAGGGGTGACGCCCACGCCCCGGCGCGCTTGATCCGAATCAATGCCGCGCGCCTCCACCGGACCCAGGGCTCGGATGCAGGCCGCCGCGTCGCGCGGTCCCGCTGGTCGGAGCCGGCGGGGCGCTCGCCGGCCGAAGCCGTTGCAAGCAAGAGGGATGGGGGCCCGATGAGCGCTCTGTCGCCGCCGCTGCTGTGGACGTTCGGGTTCCTGCTCGGATGCGCGGGACTGCGAACGTCGAGCCGCTACGCGCACCACCTGACGCCGGCTCTGACCTGGGTCGCGGTCGTGCTGGCCTTCGCCGTCCTGTTCGCTCTGAGCCTGCGGACGGACACGGCCCCGGAGCGAGTCCTCGGACGCGATCCCGCGACGATCTCGTTCCTCGAAGCGTTGTAGAAGGCCGGCGAGGCGGCGGTCGCATCGGACCGCCGCGGTTGTAGGCCGGATCAAAGCGGGCGAGCGCGCGCTGCCCGCCCTCTGATCGCGGGGGATCGTGTGAGTGCGGCTCGTCACAACTTCGCCTCTCTGCCCGTTCTGGCGGCTCTGGCCTCGGTCGGCGCGGTTCTCGGCGCCGCCGCGCAGGACCGTCCCGCGACCACGGCCATGAGTTGCGGGCAGGCCCGGGGTCTGCTGAGGGCGCGCGGCGCCCTGGTGATGGGCACCGGCGGCTTCACCTACGACCGCTTCGTGCGCGACCGCAGCTTCTGCGAGCCGACGGAAGTGACCGCGAACGCCTTCGTGCCGACGCGCGACAATCCCCAGTGCCTGGTCGGGTACCGCTGCATCGAGCCCGGGCGGGACTGGTTCGGCGACGACGAGTAGCGCCCGGGACGCGGTCGCCCGCGCTCCGGCTCCGGTCGCGTCGAACCCCGCGGCACTCGTGCCCGCGGCCCAGCCATGCAATCGCTGACGGTGCGTCGCAGCAATCGGCGCAGTAGTTTCGTTGCGACGCGAAGCAAGGAGGAGCCGATGGAAGCCCTCGCCATGCCGCTGGCATCGGCGGCGGTGTTCACGCTGGGATGCGCCATCCTGCAGGTGTTCGGGCGCTACGCGGAGCGTTTCACCCCCGTCCTGGCCTGGACCGCGATGCTGCTCTGCGCGGCCGTGCTCATGGTCGCCAGCGTGCAACATCGGATCGCCCGTGGCGGCGACGATCAGATGCTGCTACCCGACCCCTGGCTCTCGACGATCCCCTGAGTCTCGCCCCTGAGTCTCGCCCCTGAGTCTCGCCCCTGAGTCTCGGGCCGGCGCGGGAGACCGGCGCGCTCCTCGGTTCCCTCGACCGCACGGGTCGGCTACGGTCACGCTATGACGATTTCCTACGCCCAGCGCCTTGAGGACATCCTCCTGCTGCGTGCCCTGCGCGACGTGGAGCGCGGATTCTACGTCGATCTCGGCGCCCACGACCCCGTCATCGATTCCGTCACCAAGCTGTTCTACGAGGCCGGTTGGTCGGGGATCAACGTCGAGCCGTCGCCGCACTGGTTCGCGAAGCTCGCGGCGGACCGGCCGCGCGACGTCAACCTCAACCTCGCGGTGACGGACCGTTCCGGCACGCTCACCTTCCACGAACTGACCGGCACCGGCCTCTCCACCGCCTCCGACCTCTTCGCCGAGCGGCACGTGGCGGCCGGGTTCGAGCGCGTCACCTACGAGGTGCCGACCCGCACGCTGGCGGAGATCTGCGAGGCGCATGCCCCCGGTCCGATCCACTTCCTGAAGATCGACGTCGAGGGGAGCGAGGAGGCCGCCCTGCGCGGCATGGATTTCCGCCGCTTCCGCCCCTGGATCATCCTGGCGGAGGCGACCGAGCCGCTCACGGACGTGCCGAGCTTCGCCGCCTGGGACCCGCTCCTGGTGGAAGCCGGCTACGACTTCGTGCTGTTCGACGGGCTCAACCGGTTCTACGTCGCGCGGGAGCGCCCGGAACTGGCGCGGTTCTTCGTGTGCCCGGCGGACGATTACGTGCGGGCCTGGGCCGTGCGCGCGGAGGAAGCGATGCACCGCGAGATCGCCGCGCTCAAGGCGCGCCCGGCCTGATCGGCGCCGGCCTCAGCGCTTGCGCGGCCCGTCCTTGCGGATGGGCGCGGCCGAGGCCGGGCGGCGCGGCAGCACCTTCGGCAGCGGGCCCCGCCGCGGGGCGGCCGGGGGCTCGGGCGGCGTGGCGAGGTCCGGCGGCGGGGCGGGCGGCGGCGCCGGCGCGGGCCGCGGCTCCAGGGCATGGGCCAGCACCTTCCTCATCGCCCCGGGGAGGGGCTCGTCCGCGAGCGCGTCGCGGGGGGTGAAGCGCATGCCCTCCGGCGCCTCGGTGCGGGCCGCGACGCGGGCGAGGAAGACCGTCAGTTCGAGCGGGAAATGCGTGAAGGTGTGGCGCACCACCCCGGGCAGCCGCTTCCAGCGGGCATCGAGCGGCGCGTCGAGCAGGCCGTGGGCGGGGTCGTAATCCGGCGTCCAGGCGCTCGTCGGCGGCTCCGCCATGCTGCCGAGCAGCCCCTCGGGCGGGCGGGTGCGCAGCAGCACCGCCTCGTCGCCGGCCCGCACCGCCACGAAGGCGGCGCCGCGGCGCAGGAGGCCGGGCTCCCGCCGGACCTTGCGCGGGAAGCTCTCCTGCAGCCCCTCGGCGCGGGCCCGGCAGGGCGCCATCCAGGGGCAGAGGGCGCAGGCCGGCCGCTTGGGCGTGCACAGCGTCGCGCCGAGATCCATCACCGCCTGCGCGAAATCGCCCGGCCGCGTCCGCGGCACCAGCGATTCGGCGAGCGCCCGGATCTCCGCCCGCGCCGCCGGCAGCGGCGTCTCGATCGCGAAGAGCCGCGACACCACCCGCTCGACGTTGCCGTCCACGGCGGCGGCCGGCCGGTCGAAGGCGATCGCCGCGATGGCCCCGGCCGTGTAGGCGCCGATGCCCGGGAGCCGGCGCAGCCCCTCCACCGTGTCGGGGAAGCCGCCCGCCGCCGCCACGGCCTTGGCGCAGGCGTGGAGGTTGCGGGCCCGCGAGTAGTAGCCGAGCCCCGCCCAGGCGCTCATCACCGCCTCCTCGGGGGCCGCGGCGAGCGCCGCCACGGTCGGGAACCGCTCCAGGAAGCGGGCGAAATAGGGCTTCACCGCAGCGACGGTGGTCTGCTGCAGCATGATCTCCGACAGCCAGACCCGGTAGGGATCGGGCACGCTGCCCGGCGCGGCGCGCCAGGGCAGCGTGCGGCGGTGGCGGTCGTACCAGACCAGGAGGTCGGCTGCGTCCGGCCTTGAGTGCGACGCGGCGGGCGCTACCATGCCGCCTCGCTTAGCCCGTTTTCCCGCCCCTGGGGAGCGGCCTCGCGGCGCCCTCCCGGGGGAACGAAGCCTTCATGCCCGCCGGGGTCTCGTGCTCCGCAAACGCCAGGATGACGCCCCGATGGCCCGCCCCAAGCCCCTGAGCGAACTGATCGAGCGGTCCCTCGGGCCGGTCTTCGCCGCCCAGGGTTTCGCCTCGACCGACATCCTCGCGTCCTGGCCCGAGATCGTGGGCGAGCGGCTCGCCGGCTTCTGCCAGCCGGAGAAGTTCGAGTGGCCGCGCCGCCACGGCGGGCGGGCCGGCGAGGCGCGCCCGGCGCCCGGCACCCTGGTGGTGCGGGTCGAGGGAGCCTTCGCCCTCGAACTCCAGCACCTCGCCCCCCTGGTGATCGAGCGGATCAACCGGCATTACGGCTTCGCCTGCGTCGGCCGGCTGAGCCTGCGCCAGGACCGGATCGCCCGCGGCGCCAAGCGCGCGCCCGCGCCCCCGAGCCTCGATCCGGCCCGCCGGGGCGAGGTGGCGAAGGCGGTCTCCGCCATCGGCGAGGACGGGCTGCGCGACGCCCTCGACCGGCTCGGCATCGCCGTGATGACCGCCCGCGGGTGAGGGTGCGCGGCCCGGGCGACACCCCGGCGCCTTGCCAGGACGCGGCGGCGATTCTACCGCTCCCGTTCCACTCCCCCGGCTCGTCTCGGAGACCCATCCATGATCACCCGGCGCGACGCGTTGACGCTCACCGGCTCGGCCCTCGGCGCGGCCCTGCTGCTGCCCGGGCTGCGGCTTCCTGCCCTCGCGCAGGCCGCCTCGCCGGATGCCCTGATGCAGCCCGGCCCCCTCGGCGACGTCTGGCTCGGGCCGGCCGAGGCGAAGTGCACCATCATCGAGTACGCCTCGATGACCTGCTCGCACTGCGCGGCGTTCCACAAGACCACCTGGCCGGCGCTCAAGGAGCGCTGGATCGACACCGGCAAGGTGCGCTTCACCCTGCGGGAATTCCCCCTCGATCCGCTCGCCACGGCGGCCTTCATGCTGGCGCGGGCGGACGATTCGGCGCGCTACTACCCGATCACCGACCTGCTCTTCGACCAGCAGCCGACCTGGGCCTTCGTCCCGAAACCCCTCGACGCCCTGGAGCAGATGATGCGCCAAGCCGGCTTCTCCCGCGAGAAGTTCGAGGCGACCCTCAAGGACCAGAAGCTCTACGACGCGATCAACACCGTGAAGGAGCGCGGCATGGCGGTGTTCAAGGTCACCGCGACGCCGACCTTCTTCATCAACGGCCAGAAGTTCCAGGGCGAGGTGTCGATCGAGGGGCTCGAGAAGGTGATCAAGCCGATCGTCGGGGCGTGATCGCGCGCCGCGGCGCGGGCCCCCTTCCCTCCCGCCACCCACAGGAGCCGCCGCCGCGGCGACACGGCGCGAGGCGTTGACCGGGGCCGGCGCGGCCCTCGGGGCGGCCCTGATCTCCGGGCCGCCCTGATCTCCGGGCCGCCCCTCCGCGCGAGGGGTCCGGTTCCTGCGCCAAGACCCGCGCCAAGACCCGCGCCGCGCCAAGACCCACGCCAAGACCCACGCCAAGACCCGGCGCCGGCGCGTCGGATGAGGCGAGGGGCCGCGCCGCGCCTTCCGGTCGTCACCCATGCGTCTCACCCGCCTGCGCATCGTCGGCTTCAAGACCTTCGTCGAGCCGAGCGAGGTCCCGATCGAGCCCGGCCTCACCGGGATCATCGGGCCGAACGGCTGCGGCAAGTCGAACCTGGTCGAGGCCCTGCGCTGGGTGATGGGCGAGAGCTCGCACAAGAGCCTGCGCGCCTCCGGCATGGACGACGTGATCTTCTCCGGATCCGGTGGCCGACCCGGCCGCAGCCACGCGGAGGTGACGCTGAGCCTGGACAACAGCGCCCGCACGGCCCCCGCCGCCTTCAACGGCGCGGACGCGCTCGACGTGACGCGGCGGATCGACCGGGGCGCCGGCTCCACCTACCGCGTCAACGGCCGCGAGGTGCGCGCCCGCGACGTGCAGCTGCTCTTCGCCGACGCCTCGACGGGTGCGCGCTCGCCCGCGATGGTCCGCCAGGGCCAGGTGGCCGAGATGATCGCGGCCAAGCCCCAGGCGCGGCGGCGGGTGCTGGAGGAGGCGGCCGGGATCGGCGGCCTGCATGCCCGCCGCCACGAGGCGGAGCTGCGCCTGCGCGCCGCCGAGGAGAACCTCGCCCGGGTCGAGGACGTGCTCGGCGCGATCAGCTCCGGGGTCGATTCCCTGCGGCGGCAGGCCAGGGCCGCCGCGCGCTACCGCGAGGTCGCCGCCGCGATCCGCCGGGGCGAGGCGCTGCTCCACCTCATCGCCCACGGGCGGGCGCGGGAGGAGGCGGCGCGGGCCGGGCGGGAGGCCGCCGCCGCCGCCGAGCGGGTCGCCGCCGCGCAGGCGGGGCAGGCCGCCGCCGCGACCGCCCAGGCCCTCGCCGCCGCCGGCCTGCCCCGCCTGCGCGAGGAGGAGGCGCGGGCCGCCGCCGCGCTGCAGCGGCTGACCCAGGCGGCGGCGGCCCTCGAGGCCGAGGAGAACCGCGCCGCCGAGCGCCTGCGCGACCTCACCCAGCGCCTCGCCGACCTCGCCCGCGACGCCGCCCGGCAGGCGGAGAGCCGCGACGACGCGCGGGCGAGCCTCGCCCGCCTCGACGCCGAGGCCGCCGCCCTGGCGGCCGACCCGGACGGTGCGGGCGCGCGCGCGGCGGCCGAGCAGCGGGCCGTCGCCGCCGAGGCCGCCCTCGCCGCCGCCGAGGCGGCGCTCTCGGCCGCCCAGGCCGCCGCCGCCGAGGGGAGCGCCCGCCGCGGCGCCCTGGAGCGCGCCCTGCGCGACGGGCGCACCCGCGCCGAGCGCCTCGCCGCCGAGCGGGCGCGCCTCGCCCGCGAGCGGGCCGGCGAGGCCGACGAGGCGCCGGCGCTCGCGCGCCTGCGCGCCGCCCTGGCGGAGGCGTCGGCGCTGAGCGAGCAGGCCGAGGACGAGGCCGCCGCGGCGCGCGAGGACCTCGCGGAGGCCCGCGACGCGGAGGCGCGCGGGCGTCCGGCCCTGGCCGACGCGGAGCGCGAGGCCGCCCGCCGCGAGGCCGAGGCGGGCACCCTCGCGGGCCTGGTGGCGCCTCCCGCGCGCTTCCCGCCGCTCCTCGACGCGCTGCGCGTCGCGCCGGGGCACGAGGCGGCCCTCGCGGCGGCCCTGGGCGAGGATCTCGACGCGGCGACCGACCCGGCCGCCCCCGCCCACTGGGCCGGGGCGCCGGAGGATCCCGCCGACCCACCGCTTCCCGCCGGTGCCCTGCCCCTCTCGCGCGTGGTGGACGGCCCGCCGCTCCTCGCCCGGCGCCTGCGGCAGGTCGGGATCGTCGCCCGCGGCGAGGCCGCCGCCCTGGCGGCGCGCCTGCGGCCGGGCCAGCGCCTCGTCACCCTCGCGGGCGACCTCGTGCGCTGGGACGGCTTCACGGTCTCCGCCGAGGCGCCCTCGCCCGCCGCCCTGCGCCTCGCCGCGCGCGCCCGGCTCGACGCGCTGCGGCAGGCAGCGGCCAAGGCCCGCGAGGCGGCGCAGGCCGCCCGCGCCGCCGGCGCGGTGCGGCAGGAGCGGGCGCGCGAGGCCGCCGCCCGGGAGACGCGGGCCCTCGACGCGGCCCGCCTCGCCCGCACCCGCCTCGACGCGGCCCGCGCCGCCCTGGTGGCCGCGGAGCGCCGCGCGGCCGAGGCGGCGGCGCGGCGCGCGGCCCGGGACGAGGCCGAGGCGCGGCTTGCCGAGGAGGCCGAGGAGGCGGCGGCCCGGATCGAGGCCGCCGAGGACGCCCTCGCGGCCCTGCCGGGGCAGGCGCCGGAGGATCTCGCCCGCCTGCGGCAGGCGGTGGCGACCCGGCGCGCCGCCGCGGCCGAGGCGAGGGCCGCCGCCCTCGCCCTCGCCCGTGCGGCCGCGGAGCGCCGCCGCCGCGCCGCCGCCCTGGCCGAGGAGCGGGCGCGCTGGGGCGACCGCGCCCTGCGCGCCGCGGCCGCCCTCGACGACCTCGCCGGGCGCCGCGCCGCGGCCGAGGAGGAGCGGGCCGCCCTCGCCGGGGCACCCGGCGCCTTCGCGGCCGAGCGGCGGCGGCTCGCGGGCGCCGGCCGGGAGGCCGAGGCGGCGCGGCGCACGGCGGCGGATCGGCTCGCGGCCGCCGAGGCCGGGCTCGCCGAGGCCGACCGGCGCGCCCGGGCCGCCCTCGAGGCCCTCGGCGCGGCGCGGGAGGCCCGGGCCGCCGCGGCGGCGGCGCAGGAGGCGCTGGCGCGCCGCCTCGCCGAGGTCGCCCGGGCGATCCCCGAGACGCTCGGCGCGACCCTGGAGGCGCTCCCCGCCCTCGCCGGCCTCGCCCCGGGCGAGGCCCTGCCGGAGGCGGAAGCGGTCGAGGCCCGGCTCTCCGGCCTGCGGGCCGACCGGGAGCGGATCGGGGCCGTGAACCTGCGGGCCGAGGCGGAACTGGCCGAGGCCGAGGAGCGGCGGGACGCGCTCTCGCGCGAGCGCGACGACCTCCTGGAGGCGATCCGGCGCCTGCGCGGGGCCATCGCGAGCCTCAACCGCGAGGGGCGCGAGCGGCTGCTCGCCGCCTTCGCGGCCGTGAACGGGCATTTCGAGCGCCTGTTCACCACGCTGTTCGGCGGGGGCACCGCCGAACTGACGCTCGTCGATGCCGAGGATCCGCTGGAGGCCGGCCTCGAGATCCTGGCCCGCCCGCCGGGCAAGAAGCCCCAGACCATGACCCTGCTCTCGGGCGGCGAGCAGGCGCTCACCGCCATCGCGCTGATCTTCGCGGTGTTCCTGACCAACCCGTCACCGGTCTGCGTGCTCGACGAGGTCGACGCCCCCCTCGACGACGCCAACGTCGAGCGCTACTGCGACCTCCTCGGCCGCATGGCCCGGGACACCGACACCCGCTTCCTGGTAATCACCCACAACCCCATCACCATGGCGCGGATGGACCGGCTGTGCGGGGTCACCATGGCGGAGCGGGGCGTGTCGCAACTCGTCTCGGTCGACCTCGCGGGGGCGCGGGCGCTCGCCGAGGCGATGTGATGCCGCGGGGCGTGGCCGTTCCCAATCCATAAGGCGGAACAAAGACTTATGGCTACCTCACGGATCCTTGACTCGCACTGTGGGCGAAACTATGGTGCGCCCGCTCGAAGGGGGCACCCGGGCTGGACAACTTCGCCCCTCCGACGCGGAGTCGCGCCATGACCGGCACCGACCCGCGAGACGAGGGCGGCATGGGCCGGGAGCCTGCCCCCGACAGTGATCTCTCCGCGAGGCTCAAGCGTCTCGAAATGCAGATCGACCGGAAGCGGCCCCCCGCCGCTCCCGATCCTTCGTCGCGTTCCGAGACCCGCCAACCCTCGCCGCTCGGCCTCGCGCTGCGTCTGTCGACGGAGTTCGTGTCGGGCGTCGTGGCGGGCGGGCTGCTCGGCTGGGGCCTCGATCGGCTTCTGGGCACCAAGCCCTGGGGCATGATCGTGCTCGTCATCCTGGGCTTCGCGGCGGGAGTGCTGAACGTGATGCGCGTGTCGGGGTTTTTTCGGCCCGCGGACACGAAGAAAAACGAAACGGGGACTTGATCATCGGGTGGATGCCGTGCATCCGCCAGCGCGGATCAGGCGCCGAGCGGACGACCGCGGCGCCGATGGATAGAGGGGCGGGACCGGCATGGCCGTGAAGTTGGATCCGATCCACCAGTTCGAGCTGAAGCCGCTGGTCTCGTTCGGTCATATCGGCCACCAGCACATCGCGTTCACCCAGTCGGCGCTCTACATGTTCGCCGCGGTCGGGATCATCGCGCTGATCACCCTGGTCGCCACCCGCCAGCGCGCGCTGGTGCCGGGGCGGATGCAGTCGCTGGCCGAGGCGTTCTACGAGTTCATCGCCTCCACGGTGCACCAATCGGCCGGGCACGGCAGCGAGCGCTTCGTGCCGCTCGTGTTCTCGCTCTTCATGTTCGTGCTGGTGCTCAACCTGTTCGGGATGATCCCCTACGCCTTCACGGTGACGAGCCACATCATCGTCACCTTCATGCTGGCGCTGGTGGTGATCCTGACCGTGGTCATCTACGGGTTCATGGCGCACGGGGTGCACTTCCTCGACCTGTTCGTGCCGCCGGGCGTTCCGGGCTGGCTGAAGCCGCTCATCGTGGCGATCGAGGTGGTGTCCTTCATCTCCCGCCCGATCAGCCTCTCGGTCCGTCTCTTCGCCAACATGCTGGCGGGCCACATCGCCCTCAAGATCTTCGCGGGCTTCGTCCCGGCCCTCCTCGCCGCGGGCATCTGGGGCATCCTCTCGCCCCTGCCCCTCGCCCTGTCGGTCGCCATCACGGCGCTCGAGATGCTGGTCGCGGTGCTGCAGGCCTACGTCTTCGCGACGCTGACCTCGATCTACCTCAGCGACGCGCTGCATCCCGGCCACTGACGGCCGGTTCCTCCCGGCCGTCCCGGCCGGGGTGCCCCCTCCCCACCCCGGTTCGCCCTGTCGCGGCCGGATCCCACCAGCCAGACGACTAGACGACCTCAGGAGTACTCAGATGGATCCCGTTGCTGCGAAGTACATCGGCGCCGGTCTCGCCTGCCTCGGCATGGCGGGCGCCGCCGTGGGCCTCGGCAACCTCTTCGGCCAGTTCTTCGCGGGCGCCCTGCGCAACCCCTCCGCGGCCGACAGCCAGCGCGCCAACCTGCTCCTCGGCTTCGCGCTGACGGAAGCGCTCGGCATCTTCTCGCTCCTCGTCGCGCTGCTGCTCCTGTTCGCGGTCTGAGGCGTCGACGCCCGGGCGCCTCGTCCGGGAGCGGCCCGTCGCCGCTCCCCGTCTGACGGGCGCCCCCTCCCGTCGCGGAGGCCCGCCGGCGCGCGGGTGCCGCGGCGTCTTGCGCCGGCAGCTCGGCCGGCGCGCTGCTTGAGGCTCCCGCATTCCCGGACGACACGATGGCGCAGCCCACACCCCATGCCGGCCTGCAGGAAGGCCTGATCCACGAGCCGGCCTCCGAGCATGGCGGCGGCTTTCCTCCCTTCCAGAGCACCACCTTCGCGGCGCAGATCCTCTGGCTCGCCATCGCCTTCGGGCTGCTCTACTACCTGATGTCCCGGGTCGCGGTGCCGCGCATCGCCGGCCTGCTGCACGACCGTCAGGCGCGGCTCGCCGCCGATCTCGATGAGGCGTCGCGCATGAAGACCGGCGCGGATTCCGCCCGAGGAGCCTATGAGCGCTCCCTCAAGGAGGCGCAGGACAAGGCCAAGGGCATCGCCCAGGCGACCCGCGACAGCCTCGCGGCCGAGGCCGAGACCCGCCGCAAGGCCCTGGAGGCCGACCTCGCCGCCAAGCTCGCCGAGTCCGAGGCGCAGATCCGCGCCCGCACCGCGACCGCGATGGGCAGCGTGCGCGAGGTCGCGGCCGACGCCGCCACCGCCATCGTCGAGCGCCTGATCGGCCAGAGCCCCGACCGCGCCGCCGTCGAGGCGGCCTACGACCGCACCCAGACCGTGCACTGAGCCGGAGGACCCGAGAGATGTTGGAACCGGAATTCTGGGTCGCGGTCGCCTTCGTGATCTTCTGCGGCATCGTCTGGAAGGCCGGCGGCTTCGACCAGATCATCAACGGCCTCGACCGCCGGGGTGAGCGGGTGCGCCGCGAACTGGAAGAGGCCCGCCGCCTGCGCGAGGAGGCCGCCGCGCTCCTCGCCGACTACCAGAAGCGCCGGGGCGAGGCCGAGCGCGAGGCCGAGGCGATCGTCGCCAATGCCCGGGCGGAGGCGGAGCGCGCCGCCGCCGAGGGCCATGCCCGCCTGAACGACTTCGTCGCCCGCCGCACCAAGGCCGCCGAGGCCAAGATCGCGCAGGCCGAGGCGCAGGCCGCCGCCGAGGTGCGGGCCGCCGCCGCGGAGGCCGCGGTGCGCGTCTCCGAGACCATCCTGCGCGAGAAGGTGACGGGCGACGCCGCCCAGGACCTGATCCGCCGCAGCCTCGGCGACATCCGCACGCGCCTGCGTGCCTGATACGGGATCCGCTTGATCGAAGCGGATCCCGGATCCCAAGCCCGCGCGGCGCCTGAGCGAAGCCGACATCCGCATTGTGAAGCAATCAATCGGATGGCGTATGACCCGCACGGCCCGACGGGCCGCGGGGCCCCACCCGCGCGAGAGAGCCGCCCCCCGGGGCGGCTTTTTTCATGGTCGGGAGCGTCAAGCCGCGACCGGCCGAAGCCCGCGACCTCTGCCGCGACCGTCCCGCGCCGGGCGCGCATGCGACACCCGGTTGATGGCGTCGCCATCTCCCATTTCGGCCATGCGGATGTCGGCCTCGTACAGGCGCCGCGGATCAGCTCGGTCCATAGGCCCGTCGAGGGCCCGCCGCCCCCAGGCTCCGGCCCGCCGATTCGGCTCCCCGGGATAGCCCTCGGTTGAGGCCGGCGGGTGCATTCAGCCTAGTCCGATTTTGTCCATTGCCCAGCGTCAGGCCGCTAAGGGGTATGACTGAAAAGGACTTTTTCGCGCGCGGCGCCCGCCCGAGCGGCCAGTGGAAGCGCTGCCACAAGTTGCTCCGGCCTTGCTGGGAACTAACCTATGTTATATTCGAACCTGGATCGGTGAAGGCTGCGAGGAGCCGTCACCGACAGCAAATACCAAATTCAACTCGGGATGAGGCGTTAAGGATCGATGACCCTCTACTACTTTCATTTCCAGAATGGGTCGCGCATGATCCTGGATGCAGAGGGGATGGACCTTCCGAGCCGGGCGGATGCGCTCGAACGCGCGACCCACCTGGCGACGGACCTTCTGCGGGACGGTGACATCGTCTGCGACTGGCGGCGAAGCGCGATCCGGGTCGAGGACCAGAATCACTGCCGGGTGCTGCGGGTGCCGATGGCGAGCGTTCAGGCGCGGGCCAGCCGCCAGCGACTCCGCGCCCAGTGAGGCTCTCAGGGGCGCTCCGCCAGAAAGCCGAGCACGCCCTGCTTATGCACCTTGTCGCCGACGGCGAGGTTGTGGTCGCGGTTGGGGATCTCGAGGCTGCGCGCCTCCGGGATCAGGGCGGCGAGTGCGGGTCCGGACCCGGCGATGTGGTCGGTGGTGCCGACCGAGACCAGCGTCGGCACCTCGATCTGCGC
Source organism: Methylobacterium sp. CB376 (assembly GCF_029714205.1). Taxonomy (NCBI): domain Bacteria; kingdom Pseudomonadati; phylum Pseudomonadota; class Alphaproteobacteria; order Hyphomicrobiales; family Methylobacteriaceae; genus Methylobacterium; species Methylobacterium sp. CB376. The sequence goes on from NZ_CP121648.1 coordinate 7,623,879, forward strand.
CACCTCCGCGCGCGAGAGGGTCTGCCGCGAGCCGCGCATGCAGGCGGCGAGCGCCCGGAGATCACTGCGGGTCTGCTCGGCGAAGATCCGGAAGGAGCGCGCCACCGGATCGGTCACGTCGGCGCTCGACGGCGCCTCCATGGCCTCCGAGATGCCGCTCGGCAGCCCCCTGCCCTCGACGAGGTGGATCCCGAGTCCGCCGAGCAGCGCCGAGCGCACCCGGTCCGGATGCAGCAGCGCCAGGAAGGCCGTGATGCGGGCGCCCATCGAGTAGCCCATCACGTCGGCCCGCCCAAGGCCGAGATGGTCGAGGAGCCGGCGCGCATCCTCCGCCATCAGCTCGGACGCGTAGGCCTCCGGCTCGTAGAGCTTGCCGCTCTCGCCGTGCCCGCGATTGTCGAGGGCGATCACCCGGTAGCCCGCCTCCGTGAGCGTCCGGACCCAGCCCGTGTTGACCCAGTTCGTGCGGTGGTTCGAGGCGAAGCCGTGGATGAGCAGCACCGGGTCGCCCGCACCCCGCTCCGGCCGGGCATCCAGATAGGCGATCGTCACCCCGTCGGAATCGAAGGTCTGCATCGGCGGCGGGCTCCCCTGCGGCGTCCCCGCCCTCTATCGGGCAGGACGGCGCCCGGCAATGGCCGGGCGTTGCGGGCAGGACGGCGCCCGGCAATGGCCGGGCGTTGCGGGCAGGACGGCGCCCGGCCATGGCCGGACGTTGCGGGCGGCCCGCCGCGGTGGCATAGGCGCGCGATGGCGACCTCGACCCATGCGATGACCCAATCCCTTGAGCCCTTCGGGACCTACGCGCCCACCGGCCTCGTGCGCTGGATCGTGGCCCGGACCCAGCGCCTGCCGGCGGAGGAATGGGGCGCCCGGCGCCTCGCGCTGATCCTGCGCCGCTGCGCCATCCGCCTGCTGCGCGGCCGGCCCCTCGACGTCGAGCGCTACGGCGCCCGCATGCGGCTGCACCCCTACAACAACAACTGCGAGAAGAAGGTGCTCTTCACCCCGCAGTTCTTCGATCCGGCCGAGCGCCGGCTCCTCGCCGAGCGGCTCCGGCCGGACTGCGTCTTCATCGACATCGGGGCGAATATCGGCGCCTACGCGCTGTTCGTGGCCGGGATCAGCGGGCCCTCGGCGCGCATCCTGGCGGTCGAGCCGCAGCCCGACATCTTCGACAAGCTCGCCTACAACATCGCCCAGAACCCCTTCGGCACGGTCAAGGCGGTGGCCTGCGCGGTGGCCGACAAGGCGGGCGAGCTCACGCTGTTCGTCGACCAGCGCAACAGCGGGGAATCGAGCCTCAAGGTGGTGGGCACCAACGAGGGCGCGGCGATCCGCGTGCCGGCGGTGACGCTCCTCGACCTCGTGCGCGCCGAGGGCCTGCCGCGCATCGACGCGATGAAGCTCGACGTCGAGGGGGCGGAGGACCTGATCCTGGAGCCCTTCCTGCGCAAGGCGCCGCCCGCCCTGCATCCGGGGATCATCGTCCTGGAGGACGGCACCGACCTCTGGCAGACCGACCTCTGCGCCCTCCTGCTGAGCCACGGCTATCGCCGCCTCGCGCGCACCCGCCTCAACCTCATCTTCGAGAAGGCCTGACGGGTGATCCGGGATTGGCTTGATCGAAGCGGATCCCGGATCACGAGCCCGCGCGGCGCCTGAGCGCGGCGCCTGAGCGAAGCCGACATCCGCATGGCCGAAATCGGAGATGGCGAAGCCATCAACCGGATGGCGTATCAGGCCGGCAGCATCGGGATCTCCGCCTCGATGGCGACCTCGTCCGGGTCGAGCCGGCAGCGATAGGCCACGGTCGCGACGCCGGCCTCCTGCGCCCGCCGGAAGGAGGCCGCGAAGGCCGGGTCGACGTCGCCCGCCACGGTGAAGCGTCCGGCCCGCATCTGCACCACGACGATCACCATCGCGCGCCCGCCGCCGCGCACCACCGCGGCGAGCTCCTCCATGTGCCGGGCGCTGCGGGCGGCGATGCAGTCCGGGAACTCGGCGAGGCCGGCGTCCCGCATCATGTGGCAGTTCTTCACCTCGACGTGGATCGGGCCGGCCGGATGCTCGGCCAGGAAGTCGACCCGGCTCGCCCGGCCGTAGCGCACCTCCGGCCGCAGGGACGTGACCCCGGCGAGCGCCGGCAGGCGGCCCTCCCGGAAGGCCTCCGCCACCAGGTGGTTCGGGCGCATCGTGTTGATGCCGACCCATTGCGGGCCGCCCGGCAGGTCGGCCTCGACCATCTCCCAGGACCACGCGAGCTTGCGGCCGGGGCTGGTCGCGGCCGAGAGCAGCACCGGGCGCCCCGGCGCCGCCAGGCCCAGCATCGCGCCCGGATTGGCGCAATGCGCCGTCACCAGGCGGCCGTCGGCGAGTTCGACGTCGGCGAGGAAGCGCTTGTAGCGGCGGACCAGCCGCCCCTCGGTCAGCCGGGACGGGAAGCGCAAGGCGGGCACGCGGGCGACGACATGACCCCCCTTAGCAGGGCGCGCCGCCCGGCGCGACGCCCGTGCCGCCCCCTGCGGCGCTCAGGGGCGCGGCGGCGCCGGCACGATCGCGCAAGATCCAGCGCGTTCCCCGCCGCCCAGCGCTCCCCTCGCCCAGGCCGACGCCGCGCAGGCCGAGCGCCGCGCAGGCCGAGCGCCGCGAAGGTGGCGTCCCGCTCCGCGATGCTCCCGTTGCGGAAGGAGCGCGGGCTGCCGGGCGTCTCGCGCGACCGCGGCGGCGGGTCCGAGACCGCCGGCCCCGGCGCTTGAGCCGCGCGTGGGCGCGCGATACAGCGGGAGCCCAGCCTGGAGGCCCGCGTGAGCGACGACAACCCGAATGCGGTGACGGCGGCCCTGCTCGTCATCGGCGACGAGATCCTCTCCGGGCGCACCAAGGACAAGAACATCGGCTACATCGCCGAGTACCTCACCCAGGTCGGCATCGACCTGCGCGAGGTGCGGGTCGTGCCGGACGTGGCCGAGGAGATCGTCGGCGCGGTCAACGCGCTGCGCGCCCGCTACACCTACCTGTTCACGACCGGTGGCATCGGGCCGACCCACGACGACATCACGGCCGATTGCGTGGCGGCGGCCTTCGGCGTCGGCATCGAGGTCGATCCCCGAGCCCGGGCCATGCTGCTCGAACGCATCCCGGAGGCGGAGCTCAACGAGGCGCGCCTGCGCATGGCCCGCATCCCCTTCGGGGCCGAGCTGATCGAGAACCCGATCTCGAAGGCGCCCGGTTTCATGATCGGCAACGTGATCGTAATGGCGGGCGTGCCCGCGATCATGCAGGCGATGCTCGACGGGATCGCGCCGCGCCTGCGCACCGGCGCCCGGATGCTCGCCGAGACGGTCGAGGCCGGCGGCCTGCCCGAGGGCCTCTACGCCGGCGACCTCGCCGCGCTCGCGGCGCGCTTCCCGGGCGTCTCGATCGGCTCCTACCCGTCGATGACGCCGCAGGGGTTCCGCAACCAGATCGTCGCCCGCGCCAAGGACCCCGCCCAGCTGGCGGCGGCCCGGGCCGAGATCGAGACCCTCGTCGCCCGCCTGCGGGCGGCCCGGGACTGACCGGAGGAACAGGATGGCGGCCCCTGGCGACAAGGCTTTCCCAGTCTCGTGGGACCAGTTCCACCGCGACGCGCGGGCGCTCGCCTGGCGCCTCGCCGGGGCCGGGCCGTTCGAGGCGATCGTCTGCATCACCCGCGGCGGCCTCGTGCCCGCCGCCGTGGTGGCGCGCGAACTCGGCATCCGCCTGATCGAGACCGTCTGCATCGCCAGCTACCACGATTACCAGGAGCAGGGCGCGCTCCACGTCATCAAGGACGTGGCGCCGAGCATCCGCGCGATCGGCGACGGGACCGGGCGCGGCGTCCTCGTCCTCGACGACCTGACGGATACCGGCAAGACCGCGCAGGTGGTGCGGGGCATGCTGCCGAACGCGCATTTCGCCACGGTCTACGCCAAGCCCGCCGGGCGGCCGCTGATCGACACCTTCGTCACCGAGGTCAGCCAGGACACCTGGATCTACTTTCCCTGGGACATGGGCCTCGCCTACCAGGCCCCGATCCATCCGGGCACGGCGGGCTGAGGCGGCCCCTGCGGCGGGAACACGGGGCCGGCGCCGGGCTTGGACCGGGGCCGGGCGTCCCGGCGCGAGACCCCATGCGAGGCCTCATGGGAGGCCTCGTCGCGGGCCTCACGGGAGGCCGCATGTCCGGACCCGAGCCCGAGCGGAGAGGCCGCGAGCACGACGTCGCGGACGAGGTCGAGGCGGAGCGCTGGCCGAGCGCCATCGTCATCCACGAGGTCATCCGCCACGAGGGGGGTCGAGGAACTCGCCCGCACGGTCTCCGCGCTGCTGCTCTCGGGCCTCGCGGCCGGTCTGGCGATGGGCCTCTCCCTCGTGGTCCAGGGCGTGATCCGGGCGCGGCTGCCCGAGGCCCCCTGGCGCGACCTCGTCTCCGGCTGGGGCTACACGATCGGCTTCCTGATCGTGGTCCTCGGGCGCCAGCAACTCTTCACCGAGAACACCCTCACCCCGGTGCTCCCGCTCCTGCACGACCGGACCCTCGCGGTGCTCGGGCGGCTGCTGCGCCTGTGGGGCCTGGTGCTCGCGGCCAACCTCGTCGGCACGATCCTGTTCGCCCTCGCCATCGCCCGCACCGAGGTCTTCGACGAGGGCCTGCGGGCGCAGTTCCGCGACATCAGCCGCCACACCCTCGCGCATCCGTTCTGGCCGACCCTCTCCAAGGCCGTGGTCGCCGGGTGGCTCATCGCCCTGATGGTCTGGCTGCTGCCCGCCGCCGGAGGCGCGCGGCCCTTCGTCATCCTGCTCCTGACCTACGTGATCGCGATCTGCGGCCTCGCCCACGTCGTCGCCGGCTCCGTCGAGGCCGCCTACCTGGTCTTCCTCGGCGAGGCGGGCTGGGGCGACTACGCCGCCCGCTTCTTCCTGCCGACGCTGATCGGCAACGTCTTCGGCGGGGTCGCCCTGGTCGCCGTGCTGAACTGGGGGCAGGTCGCGCCCGACGTCGAGTGAACGCGAGCCGCCGGCATTCGTTGGGCAGGCGACGGACATCCCCCGAGCAGCATGGAGCAGCCAATGGTCTACGCGCACAAGCCCCTCGACCAGCAGGTAATCGTGATCACGGGAGCGTCGAGCGGGATCGGCCTCGCCACGGCGCGCCGGGCGGCGCGCAGCGGCGCCCGGGTGGTGATGGGCGCCCGCAACGCCGAGGCGCTCGCGATGATCCAGGACGAGATCGGGCACGACGGCGGGCAGGCGGCCCACGCGGTCGGCGATGTCGGCCGGCGCGAGGACGTGCAGGCCCTGGCCGATACGGCGATGCAGCGCTTCGGCCGCATCGACAGCTGGGTGAACGACGCCGGCATCTCGATCTTCGGGCGGCTGGAGGAGGTCAGCGACGCGGACAGCGACCGGCTGTTCCGGACGAATTTCTGGGGCACCGTCTACGGCTCGCTGGTGGCGCTCCCCTACCTGCGGCAGCAGGGCGGCGCGCTGATCAATGTCGGCAGCATCGCCTCCGACATGGTGATCCCGCTCCAGGCCATGTACTCGGCGAGCAAGCACGCGGTGCGGGGCTTCACGGACGGGCTGCGGGCGGAGCTGGACATGGAGGGGGCGCCGGTCTCGGTGACGCTGATCAAGCCCGGCTCGATCGACACGCCCCTGACCCACCACGCCCGCAACTACATGGACCGCGAGCCGCAGCTGCCCCCGCCGGTCTACCACCCGGACGAGGTGGCGCGGGCCATCCTGCACGCCGCGGTGCATCCCCAGCGGGAGATCTACGTCGGCGGCGGCGGCCGCGCGATGACCGGCCTCAAGAAGGTGGCGCCCCGCGCCTTCGAGCGCCTCGGCGCCGTGATGTCCCAGGCCCAGCGCGGCGCCGAGCCGCCGCGCGACCCGCGCGGGTCCCTGCACGAGCCGGGCATCGACGGGCAGGTCCAGGGCGGCCACCCGGGCTACGTGCGGCGCACCAGCACCTACACGCGGGCGCAGCTCCACCCGCTGACCACCGGGGCGGTGATGGCCGGGGTCGGGCTCGCGGCGGCGGCGCTGATGAAGCGGCGGGCGTGAGGCGATCGGCCGCCCGGCGCAACTCCTGACGCGGCCCGTCGCGGCCCCATCTCCGGCGGCGGACCCTCGGAAGCCGATGCGACGCCGCCTCGATCCCCCGCGCGACCCGATCCGCCGCCTGCGCCCGGGGCACCGCCCGCGGCGCCGGGGGCGATGCCTCCCGGCGCGGTGCCTCGGGCCGCGCGGGCTCGCGGCGGCCTTCGCCCTCGCCCTCCTCCCCGCCCTCGCCGCCGCGGCGGTCCCGGCGATCGAGGGCGACGCCATCCCGGCGCCGCTCACTGGCACCGCGGGCGACCCGGCCCGCGGCCGCGCCATCGCCACCGACCCGCGGCGCGGCCTCTGCACCCTGTGCCACGCGGGCCTCGGCGGCCGGCCGGAGGGGGATGTCGGCCCGAATCTGGCGGGGATCGGCGCGCGGCTCTCGCCCGGGCAGATCCGCCTGCGGCTCGTCGACGGCCGCGTCTTGAATCCGGACACGATCATGCCCTCGTATCTGCGCGTCGAGGGCCTCGAACGGGTCGCGCCGGCCTGGCGCGGCCGGCCGGTGCTGGAGGCGCAGGAGATCGAGGACGTGATCGCCTACTTGGCGACGCTGCGCGGCGGAGGGGAGACGCGATGACGAGGCCGGACCGGCGATCCATCCTGGCGGGCGGCGCGGGGCTCCTCGCCGTGACGCTGGTGCGCCCGGCTCGCGCCGCCGAGCGGCCGCCGCGCGAGCCGACCCTGAGCGCCATCCGGCGCTTCGCCGGCGACGCGCTGATCCGTCCCGGCCGGGTCAGCCTCGACCTGCCGCCGCTCGTGGAGAACGGCAACGCCGTGCCGCTCTCGGTCGCGGTCGAGAGCCCGATGACCGAGGCCGACCACGTCCGCCGCATCGCGGTCTTCAACGACAAGAACCCGCAGCCGAACGTGCTCACCATCCATCTCTCGCCGCGTGCCGGGCGGGCGGCGGTGTCGACCCGCATCCGGCTCGCGGATTCCCAGACCGTGACGGCGATCGCCGAGATGTCGGACGGCAGCTACTGGTCCGCCACCGCCGACGCGATCGTGACCCTCGCGGCCTGCGTGGAGGGATGACGCGATGGCCCGCAGCCTCATCAACGTGCCGAAGAGCGCCGCCGCCGGCAGCGTGATCGAGATCAAGACCCTGATCTCCCACCCGATGGAGACCGGCTTCCGGCCGGGCGCGGACGGGCGCCTCGTGCCGCGCAACATCATCACGGAGTTCGTCTGCCGCTTCGAGGACGAGGAGATCTTCCGGGCCGAGCTGTTCCCGGCGAGTTCCGCCAACCCCTACCTGACCTTCACGACGGTGGCGACGCGCAGCGGCACCTTCACCTTCACCTGGAGCGGCGACAACGGCTTCTCGCAGACCGAGCGCGCCGCGATCGCGGTGACGTGAGGCGCCCGCCGCCCCGCCGGCCCGGCCTCGCCGGGCTCCTCCTGCTCTGCCTCGGCGGCGCCGCGGCCGCGGCCGAGATCCCGCCCGGCGAGCGCCGCTCCGGCTTCGACCAGATGACGCCGGAACTGCGCGCCATGCAGCGGGACGAGGCGGCCCATCCGGGCCAGCTCTGGGTGGCGGACGGCGAGGAGGCCTGGGGGACGGCGCCGGCCTCGGGCGCCCCGGCCTGTTCCGGCTGCCACGGGCCGATCACCGCGATGCGCGGCGTCTCGGCGCGCTACCCGGCCTTCGACGAGGGAGGGGGCGGACCGGTCGACCTGGACGACCGCATCAACCTGTGCCGCCGCCGCCACCAGAACGAGGCGCCGCTCGCGCCCGAGACTCGGCCGCTTCTGGCGCTCGCGGCCGCGATCGGGGCGCAGTCGCGCGGGCTCCCGGTGGCGCCGCCGGCCGACCCGCGCCTCGCCGGGGCGCGGGCGGAGGGCCGCGCCCTGTTCACCCGCCGCCTGGGCCAGCTCGGCCTCTCCTGCGCGGCCTGCCACGACGCGCAGTGGGGGCGGCACCTCGGGGCGGCGGTGATCCCGCAGGGCCACCCGACCGGCTACCCGCTCTACCGGCTGGAATGGCAGGATCTCGGCTCCTTCCGGCGCCGGCTGCGCAACTGCCTGACCGGGATGCGGGCCGAGCCCTTCCCGCCGGACGCGCCCGAGCTGGTGGCGCTGGAACTCTACCTGATGCAGCGCGCCGCCGGCCTGCCGGTGGAGACGCCGGCCCTGCGGCCCTAGAGCATTTTCCGACGAAGTGGATGCCGGTTCGTCGCAGACAATGCGGCAAGATCAAAGACCTAGAGCAGCACCCGATTGCAACGTGATCGGGTGCTGCTCTAGCCGGATCCGCGCCGGCGCGACGGTTCCGGCATCACGACGCGTCCTCCTGCCGAGGTGCTCCCCGGCTCGCGCGCGCTCGCGCCTCCCGGGCCGGCGATCCCGCTGCGTGCGCCGGGATCGGTGCGGGATCCCCCGCCCGCCGAATCGCGGCGTGACGGCGCCGCGGCGACGGTCTAGACCTCTGGCCGGGAGGGACGGCATGACGGATCACCACCACGATCACCCGCACCCGCATGGCAGCGAGCTCTCGCCCATGGACCTGCGGGTGCGGGCGCTCGAATCCATCCTGGTCGAGAAGGGCTACGTCGATCCGGCCGCCCTCGATGCGCTGATCGACACCTACGAGACCAAGGTCGGCCCCCGCAACGGCGCCCGGGTCGTCGCCCGGGCCTGGGTCGATCCGGCCTACCGCGCCCGGCTCCTCGACGACGCCACCGCGGCCATCCGCGAACTCGGCATCGGCGGACGCGGCGGCGAGCACATGGTCGTCGTCGCCAACACGCCCGAGGAGCATAACCTCGTCGTCTGCACCCTCTGCTCCTGTTACCCCTGGCCGGTCCTCGGCCTGCCCCCGGTCTGGTACAAGTCGCCGCCCTACCGCGCGCGGGCGGTGATCGACCCGCGCGGCGTCCTGCGCGAGTTCGGCGTCGAACTGCCCGCGACCACCCGGATCCGCGTCTGGGATTCGACCGCGGAGCTGCGCTACATGGTTCTGCCGATGCGGCCCGCCGGCAGCGAGCACCTCGACGAGGCGGCGCTGGCCGACCTCGTGACCCGCGACGCCATGATCGGCACCGGCCTCCCCCTCGCTCCCGACCAGGTGGTGCGCGCATGAATGGCGGTCAGGATCTCGGCGGCATGCACGGGTTCGGGCCGATCGGCTTCGAGGCCGACGAGCCCTGGTTCCACGCTCTCTGGGAGCGGCGCGTCTTCGCCATGGCGATGGCGATGGGGCTGACCGGGACCTGGAACCTCGACGCGAGCCGCGCGGCCCGCGAATCCCTGCCGCCGGCCGAGTACCTGGCGGCGAGCTACTACGAGATCTGGCTCCGGGCCCTGGAGAAGCAGCTGACCCATCACGGCCTCGTCGAGGAGGCCGAGCTGCGGGCGGGCGCCGCGCTCACGCCCCCCGCGCCGATCACCCGCGTGCTCAGGGGCGAGGAGGTCGCGCCGCTCTTCGCGCGCGGCTTCCCGAGCGACCGCCCCGCCGCGCGGCCCGCCCGCTTCGCGGCGGGCGACGAGGTCACCGCCAAGGTCATGAACCCCGCGGGCCATACCCGCCTGCCGCGCTACGTCCGCGGCCGCACCGGCACGGTCGAGCGCGTGCACGGCACCTTCGTGTTCCCGGATTCGAACGCGCGCCTCGCCGGCGAGAACCCGCAATGGCTCTACACGGTGCGCTTTCCCGGGGTGGAATTGTGGGGCGAGGAGGCGGATCCGGGCCTCAGCGTCTCGGTCAACGCCTTCGAGAGCTACCTGGAGCCGGTGCGCAGGGCGGCCGCGCCGGCGCCGGGAGATGGGCCGGCAGGCGCGCCGGCGCCGGCAGGCGCGCCGGCGCCGGCAGGCGCCGCATGAGCGCGCCCGAGGCTTCCCCCTTCGCGGCGCCCTGGGAGGCGCAGACCTTCGCCCTGGTGGTGGCGCTGCAGGAGCGCGGCCTGTTCACCTGGGGCGAATGGGCCGAGGCGCTCGGCGCGGCGAGCCGGCGCGGCGAGCGCCCGGCCGATTACGCGCTCTGGCTGGAGGTGATCGAGGACCTGCTCGGCGCCCGCGGGGTGACCTCGGCCGAGGCGCTCTCCGAGCGCCGCGACGCCTTCGCGCGGGCCGCCGCCGCGACCCCGCACGGGCAGCCGATCCTGCTCGCGAACGATCCCGGCGCCTGATCCGGGCACGAAAAAGCCCGGCTCGCGCCGGGCTGGTTGCTCTTGCCGGAAGCTCTTGCCGGAAGCTCTTGCCGGAAATCTCTCGCCGGAACCGGCCGGTCACGCCTGGAGGGCGTTCACCCGGGCCGTGAGGCGCGAGACCTTGCGGGAGGCCGTGTTCTTGTGAACGATGCCCTTCTGCGACGCGCGCATGATCTCCGGCTCGGCGCTCCGCAGGGCGGTCAGCGCCGTGGCGGCGTCGCCCGAGGCGATCGCCTCCTCGACCTTGCGGATGAAGGTGCGCATGCGGCTGCGGCGCGAGCGGTTGATCGCCGTGCGCTTGGCGATCTTGCGGGTCATCTTCTTGGCCGACACGGTGTTGGCCATCGGTCTTCCTCATTCTCGAAAAGCGCGATGCACGAGGGCCCGGGGGCGTGACGGCGTCGCGGACAGGGCGCGGAAAGCACGGAAAGCCGCCGGGGCGAGCCGGCGGGTTCGCGAGACGCCGTCTATAGCCGCGCGTCCCGCCATCGTCAACGCGAGACTCCCGGCCGCCCCTGCCTGTAGGACAGAACCCATGCCAACGGCCCGGCATGCCGACGCGCCGGGCCGTCGAGCACTCCCAGTTTCCGACACCGAGCCAAAGATTTGGCGAGAAGGCTTGACGACGAGTCGAGAACCGAACCGGCGGTCGTGGCAAGCGACCGCCGGCCTCATCAGACGGAGCCCCGATCATGACCTCCCCGGCCGACGATCCGACCCGCGCCGCGCGGCTCGCGCGCTTCCAGCCCCTCTCCGGGATGGCGATGCCGCGCTTCGCCGGCCTCGCCAGCCTGATGCGCCTGCCGGTGCTGAGCCCGGAGGCGGCCATCGCCGAGCCGGTCGAGATCGGCCTGTTCGGCATCCCCTTCGACAGCGCCACCACCAACCGCCCGGGCGCGCGCCTGGGGCCGCGCGGCGTGCGCGAGCAATCGGCGCTGATGCGCCTCGTCAACCCGGCGACCGGGATCTGCCCCTACGAGCTCTGCGCCTGCGCGGATCTCGGGGACGTGGCGGTCAACCCGGTCGACGTCGCCGACACGCTCGGCCGCATCGAGGCGTTCGCGGCGCCCCTGCGCGCGGCGGGGCTGACGCTCCTCGCGGTCGGGGGCGACCACCTCGTCAGCTACCCGCTCCTGCGCACGGTCGCGGCGGGCCGGCCGGTGGGGCTGATCCACATCGACGCCCACAGCGACACCACCGACAGCTATTTCGGCGGCGCCAAGCTCACGCACGGCACGCCGTTCCGGCGCGCCATCGAGGACGGCGTCCTCGACCCGCGGCGCACCGTCCAGATCGGCCTGCGCGGCACGCTCTACGCCCGCGACGAGCGGCAATGGGCCCTCGACCAGGGCATCCGCATCCTCGACATGGAGCGGGTGATCGCCGAGGGGCTGCCCGCCGCGGTCACCGAGGCCCGCGCGGTGGTCGGGGCCGGGCCGACCTACCTGACCTTCGACATCGATTCCATCGACCCGGCCTTCGCCCCCGGGACGGGCACGCCGGAGATCGGCGGCTTCACCTCCCGCGAGGCGCTCTTCCTCCTGCGCGGCCTGCGCGGCCTCGACCTCGTCGGCGCCGACCTCGTGGAAGTCGCCCCGCCCCTCGACCCCTCCGGCACCACGGCCCTCGTCGGCGCGACCATCGCGTTCGAGCTGCTCTGCCTCCTCGCCGAGGCGCGGGCGCGCCGCGCCGGGTGAGGCGGCCGGGGTGCTGTCAAGCCCGGGGCGCGTCCCAACACCCTGTCCACCGCCGTGTCCCCGGCCCCCTCCCCGCTCTCGACATGACCGGATCCCGGCGCCGGCCCGAAGCCGGCCGGAATCCCGCCGATTCGGGAACAGCGCGGCACATCAAGGGCTTGCGGGGGGACAAGCTGTGCGCGGGCCGTGAGTCGCCGACGCGGTCAAGCCTCCGTTCACCACGCCGCCAACGCTTCCTGTTGCGAAGCTTCACCAGGCGGGCGTAACCTTCCTCCGTCGCGCTCGGGGGTGCGGCGCTTCCCCATCTTCCACAAGTCACGATTCGGTCGGTGGCCCGTTGCGGCACCGCGCCGTGAGTCGTGCCGTCGGGGCGGCTTCGCCGCGGCCGGCATCGCGAGGATCTGCAAGGGCCTGTCGCTTAAGGAAAACGAGAGTTCTTGTTGATAGACCGGTGAGGAAGGCGGGGACGAGGCTGGGGGCAGTTGACTCTTGGTTCCTCACCTGTGCCGACATGGTTCGAACTGGGACATGTCGGGAGTTGCGTATCGGCGTACGGGCCGCGGGCGGGAAGCCGCGGGCGGTCCGAGAGAGGACCCATCA
>NZ_CP121649.1 GCF_029714205.1 Methylobacterium sp. CB376
ATGAAGACGCTTGCCATCATTTCCCAGAAAGGCGGCGTCGGAAAAACGACGCTCGCGACCGCCCTCGCTGTCGAGGCGGGCCGTGCCGGCAAAAGCACCGTCGTCTTCGATCTTGATCCTCAGGCAAGCGCGTCGTTCTGGAAGGACACCCGCAAGGACGAACTGGTCGCCATGACCGCCATTCCGGCCGCACGCCTGGGCCATGTGATCAAGGCGGCCGATGCGGCTGGCTGTGATTTCGCCATCGTCGACACCCCGCCGTTCTCGAAGGACATCGCCTATGAGGCCGCTCAGCACGCCGACTTCGTGCTGATCCCTACTCGGCCGGCTGTGCTCGACGTGATGGCGACCAACAAGACGATCGAGCTGTTGCGCCACTACGGCAAACCATCCGCCGTGATCCTCACCTTCTGCCCGCCGATCGGCCGTGAGGTCGACGACTCCGTGGAGGCGGTCAACGCGCTTGGAGCCCGTATCTGCCCGGTGCGGATCGGCAACCGCATCGCATTCAGTCGCGCACAGCAGACCGGCCAGGTTGCCCAGGAGATTGAACCCGAGGGCAAGGCGGCGCAGGAAATCCAGCGCCTATACTCGTATGTGTGTATGCACTTAAACAACTCGGAGAGGAGCACGGCTGATGGCCGGAAACGCGTTTCAAGCCATACTGGATAAGGCGGCACGCGAGCCCGCGCCGGAACCCGAGCGTAAGCCTGCGGCGCGGCGCGCGCCCAAGCCTGCGAACCGATCGGCTGAGCCGGCCCCTGCCCCGGCTCCCGAGGCCAAGAAGTTTCATCGTCCGTCGCGGGACAACCGGCGCTTCGTGGGTGGCCACTTCGAGCCGGCCGTGGGCAAGCAGCTGCGCATGATCGCGGTCGAGGACGACACGACCGTGCAGGCTCTCCTGGAGGAGGCTTTGGACCTCCTGTTCGTGAAGAAGGGCCGGCAGAAAATCGCCGACCTGGCTCCACGCACCGATATTGGTATGTAGCCACAGGGGCATACGTGCATACACCAAAATGACGCGGCGGCAGTACATCGATCGGCAGTTTGACCTCTTCCTGCCCTACATCTCCGATCTGCCGCTGCGCGATCAGCGGGAGACGATGGAGCGGCCGTTCTTCAGCCTGTCGAAGAACAAACGGCTCAAGCCGATCGAGTACACCAGCCCAGACGGCAAGGTGTTCGTTAGCGTCTACCCGAACGAGAAGTTCGGCATGGCGACGATCTGGGATGCAGACGTGCTCATATGGGCTGCATCGACGCTCTCACGGCTCAAGAAGGCCGGGATCAACGACATTCCCCGCACGCTGCATTGCCAGCCCTACGACATTCTCAAGACCATCGGCCGCGCGACCGGCGGCCAGGAGTACAGGCTGTTGCGCGAAGCGCTCGGCCGCCTCCAATCGACGACGATCATCACCAACATCCGCGCCGAGCGTACCAAGACCAAGAAGCGGCAGTTTTCCTGGATCGAGTCCTTCACGGATCTGGTCGACGAGGAGACGCAGCAGAGCCGCGGCATGAGCATCACGCTTGCCGACTGGTTCTATGAGGGCGTGGTGATGGACGGGGGCATCCTGTCGATCGACCCGGCTTATTTCACGATCAGCGGCGGCCGTGAGCGGTGGCTTTACCGCGTCGCCCGCAAGCACGCCGGCGGCGCCAACGCCGAGGGCTTCGCGATCCCGCTGCGCACCCTGTTCGAGAAGTCCGGCGCCGAAGGCGAATACCGGCGGTTCAAGTTCGAGCTGCAGGCGATCGTTCGCCGCAACAACGTGCCCGAGTTCGTGTTCCGCCTCGAGGAGGACGAGCGGGGAGGGGAGCCGCTTCTGCGTATGGTGCGCCGCGACCTGATCGGCGACATCGCGGACATGCCCAAAGCCCCCCGGCGCCGGAAGGCGAAGACGCCGGCTACGTCCCCTGCACCTAGCGTATCCAAAGGCCATGTGGCGGCCAGCCTGCCCCTGTTCCAGGCGATCACGGACGAGACGATCGCAAGCGTGCGGCGCGATTTTCCGGGTTGGGATGTGTATGCCCTCAAGGGCGACTTCGATGCCTGGATCGCAGAGAACCCGTCAAAGCTGCCGGACGACTACAACGCGGCTTTCTATGGTTTCGTGAAACGCTACCACGCCCGCAATCGCCATCAGCTGCGCGGCTGATCCCGTTCCCGATATCCCGACAGGCGCGTCCGCCTGGGCAGCAGAACGAATCGCTAAGCGCCTGCATCCCTTACAATATTACATATTGTCATGTCTGGGGACGACGAGTCACGCACCCGCGCTATCGGGAGATCAGGAACGCTCTTCGGGAGATCAGGAACGGATCGACGGGAGATCAGGAACGCTAAGTTCGGGAGATCAGGAACAAACCGTCGGGAGATCAGGAACGAAGCGGCCGCACAAGCAGCTGTAAAATAAGGACGATTCAGCGCGAATCAGCTCCTTAACTCTTTAACTGATTCATATTTAACTCTTTAACCCGCAAACCGGGCCCAAACAGACCACGGTGCGTTCCTGATGTCCCGAGAGATGCGGAATGGCCTACGGCCATGCTCTGTCGGTGTCGCTCGCAGAGGCGAGCGACAACATTCTTCCCGACCAAGTGAAGGATGCCATCGTGCTCACTCCGGGGAAGCCCTCCCTGCGGCCACCCATCCGCTGCGCGGACGGGTCCCTGCGCCTCGGGATCGCGCTACGCGCGACAAGGGGCTTCCCCTACGCTGCGCGCGGCGGCCTGCCTGAAGGCAGGTCGGGACGAAGGAATGGTCAGATTCCCGCCTCCGGCGGGGTCGAACAAAGGAATTGGCTTGGCGGGGATGGAGCTGCCTCGCCGCTGAGCCCTACAGGAGGCCCGTGGAAGGGGTCCAACCCCTCGGAGGGGGGAGAGGACCAAAAAACGATCCAGGCGCTTCAACGGCCACGCTAAGCCCGGGAAAGGGCTATCCGGAGTGACGCCATCGTCCGACCGTGATCGGAATGTCGGAATCGTATGGCCTGCGCAAATTCAGAATCTTGGGGTCAACGCGCGGGAAAACCTTGCCCAAGTGGTAACACCAGAGTCACCATCGGCGCCTGGACGATCCACCGATGCCGCTGACACGCACATTCAAGAAAACCATTCAAGCCCGCGCCGAGCGCGATGCCGCCTTCCGCGAAAACCTTCTCACCGAAGGCGTGCAGGCGCTTGTCGCCGGCGACCTCGAGACAGGGAAATCTGTGATCCGCGACTACATCAACGCCACGATCGGCTTCGACCAGCTCGCTGCCGCGACAGGAACACCGTCCAAAAGCCTAAAGCCGTGGCCCGCTTCAGGATCTCGCGTTCCTGGCGCAACACCTCGTTCTCCCGCCGCAGCCGCTTCAGCTCGGCGGCCATGTCCTCCTGGCGGTCGGAGGGCGGCGCCTCCATCTCGCGATCGCGCTGTCCGTCGATCCAGTGGCGCAACGTCGAGAGGCCGATGCCGAGATCCTCGGCGACCTCTCGGCGGCTGCGCCCGCTCGTGTGAGCAAGGCGCACGGCTTCGGCGCGAAACTCAGGGGTGAAGCGCTTCTTCGGTTCTCGCATCGGGAACCTCCTCCCTCACGGAAAGAGCTCTCCACTTTCCCGAAGCAAGTCCAATCGGCGTCTCGCGCTGGGAGCGGTAGCCGAGCCTGTGAGCCTGACGCGACGCGAAGGTCAGGGCACCGCCCGGGAGATAAAGCTTGGCGACCCGCGCGCCGGTGCGGGGGCATATGAACCACCAGCGCCGCCCGCCGAAGGGCTGGGTCGTGGTGGTGAGCTCGATCCAGTCGTCCGAGTGGCGCTTCTCGCTGTTCGAGCGCGTGGTGGTGAAGTGCAGGCGCAGGCGGCCGTGTTCGGCGCCGAGATGGGCCTCGTAGGCGATGGAGGCGAGTTGGGCGCCGGTGCGGGTGTTGGTCCAGGTCAGGGTGCCGGCTCGGCTCTGGCCCGGTCGGCAGATACCGTCGCGCAAGAGCTTGCCGAGGGTGAGGGTCAGCCCGCTCTCGACGGTTGGCCGACCACCCCATTGTCCGCTTCCGACGCCGCCCATTTTCCGCATTCGCCTTTCTGGATTTTCCGAAATCTCGTGTGAATTTTGGTTGTTTTCAGCCGCCGGCCGGGTGGGTGGGCAGGCCCAAGCGAGAGGGCTCTTCTTGAACGGGGAGGCGCCGCCAATTACGCACTCGACCGTGTGCGGCGACCGAGGCCGATGCTCTTGGCGAGCTCGGAGCGCTGGGCGGCGTAGTTCGCCGCTACCATCGGGTAGTCCGACGGCAGACCCCACTTCACCCGGGTACTGCTCGGGCGTGAGGCCGCGCGTGTTCAGGTGGCGCCTGAGCGACTTGTAGGGCTTGCCGTCCTCCAGGCTGATGATCGCGTCCGGCGTCACCGTCTTCTCGACCTGAACCGCCCCGGTTTTTCCGGCAACTGTAATCAGGCGGCAGCTGCCCCGGCGCGGATGTCGCGCGTCGGCTTCCCGCCCGCGGGTCACGCCTCGTCGAGCCGGCAAGTCGCTCCATCGCGGCGCCCGGCGGCCGCGTCGCAGCGCGCGACGAGCTGGTCGAGTTGGAAGATGATCACCGCCCGGACTATGTCGGGCGCGGGCGCGGGCGCGGGCGCGGGCGCGAGGGCCCGGGCCGCCCGGGCGCGGGCGGCGGCCTCGCCGGTCCGGCCGACGACGAGCAGGGCCCGGGCGGCGGCCTCCGCGAGCTGCATCCGCTGGTCGGTGCGAGTCACTTCGCCGGAGGCCTCCGCCCGGGTGATCGCCGTCAGCGCCAGGGCCGCGGCAGCCGGAGGCCAGTCTGGCGCCCCCGTGCCCTGCTCGGCCGCCTCGGCCAGCATGGTGCCGAGGTGGATGAGCGGTTCGATCTGGTCCGCGACGACCGCCCCGATCAGGTGCCGCGCGTAATCCAGGGCCGCCGCATCGCGAGCGGGCAGCAGCAGCAGCGCGAACTTATGCAGACCTCGGAGCGGCTCGAGGCCGGGATCGGCCGCGAACGCGGCGTCGTAAGCCTGCAGGGCGCCGCTGCGGTCTCCCGCGGCGAGATGGCGCTCGACGGCCTCCTCCAGTCTCCAGAGCTCCCGCACCTTGTCGCGCTGCAGGACCGCCTCCTGCGCCTCCCGGGCCGCCGCGAGGTCCCAGCGCCCCTCGACCACCGCGGCGAGCGGGCCGTCGCTCTCCAGGGGATCGCCGATCCAGGCGATCCGGCCGTCGCGATCGATGATGAAGGCGGTTGGGACGTCGGTATTATAGGCCGCCTGGCACCAGGTCCGGTCCATCGTGCCCTGACGCTCGCCGGGCGAGAGCGGCAGATCGGCCGCGATCCGGTAGCCGATCGCGTCGCCGTGATCGCGCACGAAGGCCGCGAGCTCGCCGAGATCCGTCCATGTGACGGCGACGCCGATGATCGGAACCTGCGGATGCCGGACCTGCAGGGCGGTGAGATGCGAGAAGGCCACCTTGCAGGAGCCGCACCACGGTGCCCAGAACACGACCACATGGACGCAGCCTTGCGCGAGGGCCGTGATCGGCTCGCCCTTCAGGAAGGTCTGGACGCGGATCTCCGCGGCGGGGTCGCCGATCAACCGTTCTGTCTGGGGCATGGAAGATCTTCTCGTGCGAGTGTGGGTGGGAATGCCGGGCGTGTCGCAAAATTCGAGGACTGGCCCGTCGTATCGACCTGCGGCAATCGGGCTTGATTCAGATCATGGCCCGACGGCCAGCGCTCCGCGGCCTCTGGAGAGGACTGGCCCGGGAGAGCGCCGCGATGGGTGGCGCGGGCAATCCCGCGGCAAGGGCCGAGTCTATTTGTCTGGCTATTCGCAGCCACGACAACCTTGAGCGCTCCGGGTTAGGCTGCTGCAGCAGGGAGGCGCTCTCAGAGTTCAGGGGGCGCCACCCCGTCCGCCGCCGCCGCCGGGGCCACCAATCCCGCCGCGGACACCGTCACCGCCGCCGCCGCCGGGGCCACCAATCCCGCCGCGGATACCGTTACCGCCGCCGCCGCCGGGGCCACCAATCCCGCCGCGGACACCGTCACCGCCGCCGCCGCCGGGGCCACCAATCCCGCCGCGGATACCGTTACCGCCGCCGCCGCCGGGGCCACCAATCCCGCCGCGGACACCGTCACCGCCGCCGCCGCCGGGGCCACCAATCCCGCCGCGGATACCGTTACCGCCGCCGCCGCCGGGGCCACCAATCCCGCCCTGACCGACGGCGAAAGCCTGCTGAGAGATGGCGAACATGCCGACTGCTGATATGGTCATTATTATCAACTTCTTCATGGTGCTCTCCACTCTTCGTAAGCGTGAACGCCTATCTGCTTGCGGGGGGCTCACTATTTTAGACCCCAGCCGATCTTCACTTCTTTCAGGCGAGTCATTTCGACCTGAAACAGCCGCCGCACTCGATAGCCAGAGCGTCAAGACGACCGCGAGCGGCGGCCCACGCCGCTATGACGCGGGAAAGAAGATGTCCTTCGACAAACTCAGGATGAGGGGGCCGCAAGCGTCAGGCCCTGGTGGACACGGACGGCCGCGCCCTTGTGCTGGAGCCGCCGCCCGCAGACGTTCAGGATCGCGATGGCGCTGGACCGGTGCTGCGCCTGTCGCGCCGCTTGTTCCCGTTCATCGCTACGGCGTTTGCCGACACGGGCTACGCTGGTGACGCGCCGGCCAGCGCCACGATCATCACCGTCGAGATCGTGCGCAAGCCGTCTGGGCAGGTCGGTTTCGCCGTGCAGCCCCGCAGGTGGGTTGTGGAACGCTTCTTCGCCTGGATCAGCCGCAACCGGCGCCTTTGGAAGGATCCTGAGGCGCCCCTCGCCTGGACCAAGGCCTTCTTCTGCGCCACTGCTGTCATGATCCTAGTCGAGCCGGCTCCGAGAATCATATGTTTCACGCGCGTCTCATGGTGCGCCCGATACCCGTGCGTCCACATCTGCTCTTCTCTCCTTTGGATTGTTAACTATATTATAGGTTGCGCCATTTGATTGGGGTCTTGGTCTTGGTCTTCGTCTTGGTCGTAATTCCTGTACTGATTTTCGGTGTCAAAGTCTTTCTCGTACCTTAGCCTCTGGCATTTCTCGTAGTCTAGCCTCAGGCAGGAGCTACCGATCTCGCCGGTATATTCGTGTCTTGAACTATTATGCGAGCGCCCATGAAGAGTGCCCGCCATAGCTGCCGAATAGGCTATCACAGCGCTCACAGCAACAATTGAACCCAGAGCCACCTTCTTCATATCGCAGTTTTTCATCATTATGCTCCATATTTTCTCAGCACCTGTTGGCTGTAGAGCTATCAGCGTTCTGGCGACAGGATGAAATCACATGCGCAGCAACAGATTTTATTCATGCGTCAGCATGCTGGACAAATTGTTATGATGTCAAGTAGGTATAATCAGATTTTTTGGGGAATTTTCTCTATGTAAGAATTTGGCGGCGGAAATCAAAGCTTGGACAGAAGGTGTAGATTTGCCTTGTCAAAAGCAGGATGTCCCAGGACAAGAGAGCTTCACCAAGCTAACGTTGGGCCCAGGTGAAGAACGCGATCGGCGGGCGCCTCAGCGTCTCGGCGCAGAGCGTCATGCGCTGGGTCAGGGATCACGCCCGGGCATTGCCCCAAGCCGGAGCCGATCGGCCGGGCGGTCGTCGTCGAGATCGACAAGGTCTGGCTCTTCGTCAAAAAAAGACGCGCAAACTCTGGATCTGGAAGGCCCTCGAGCGCGCGACCGGCTGGAGCCCTGGGACGTGCGCCTGTTCTGCACCGACAACTATGCGCCCTACGCCGCCGCCCTGCCCGCGGGTCGGCATCACGTCGGCAAGGACCAGACGCAGCTTGTCGAGAGTAACAATGCCAGGCAACGGCACTGGTTCGCCCGCTTCCGCCGCCGCACTTGCGTCGTCTCCAAGTCGGTTGAGATGGTCGAGGCGACCATGGCGCTCTTCGCCTTCTACCACTGCAACGGGAGCGAACTCACCTCAGCATTAGTCGGGTGAAACCCTCGGACAAATGGCAGTATCCGACTACGCGTCTCGGCAATCCTGAATTTCCTCTTGCGTCGAAGGGGCGTCCACAGCGATGGGAAAGGACCTGACCAGCGCGTGGGCCGGCGAGGGCCAGGTCGCGACGTTCGTGGCCGTCCTGGCGTTCCTCGGAATCGCGAGTTCGCCCACTTTCGTGCGCGCCGCCCGAGGGCAACGGCTGCGCCGAGCGCTTCATCCGCACGCTCAAGGAGAACCTGCCCTGGGTGGAGCGCTTCGGCACGGTCGAGGAGCTCCGCCGCGCGCTTCTGGTATTTCGTGAGACCGACAACGCGACCTGGCTGATCGAGCGCCGCGGTTTCCGACCACCGGCAGCCATTCGCGCCGCACAGCATTCATCCGCCGCCCTGGCAGCGTAGGCCCCAAATCGGGGTCTCATACCGACGCGCTTATGAATTGATTTGTTGCAGGTAGGGATAGGCGCAGAGGGACTTGATGCGTCCGGTCTCTGCCGCGAGCGCATTCCAGGCCCGGCAGCACGCCTCGACCACGGCCTTGTAGTCAGCCAGGAGCCGATGAGAGAGGGAGCGCTCGCGTAGGTAGAGCCAGACGCGCTCGACCGGGTTCAACTCCGGGCTGTAAGGCGGCAGCGGCACGAAGGTGAGGTTGGGCGGGAGCGTGACCGCGCGCGGGTCGTGCCAGCCCGGCCAGCCCCTCGGCGTTGAACCGGATCACCGCGTCGCGCAGAGCTTGGCGCTCCATGCCGGCCGCCCGGGCCGCGTCGGCACGGCTCATGCCCTCCAGCGCGTTGGCCACGGCCAGGAGGCGCTGCATCGTGCGGCGGCGGGGCTCGCGCCGGGCCAAGCGACGCAACTCAGCGGGGCTCGCGAGATCGGTGCGGATCGTCAGGCCCGGTCGTGCCATCGCGGCCTCCTGCTGCACAGGCAGCAGGCCAGCACAGACGCGCCTCACAACCAACTCACGTTCGAGTCACCGACAAAGCGCGGCGGTATCACAAACCGCGGGCGGTACACTTGCGGCCTATCACCGGCCTATCACCTTCCTGTCAGCATCGGAGCCGCACCCGCTCTGCGGCGCGTCGCGCTTCACCGATTGTGCATCGACGATCGCGAGAGTTGGGCTGTCTTCTCTCCCCGCTTTTTCTCAATAGCGCATCACCAGATGATGGGTAACCCGCTCCAGGCCGCCACTATCGGTCAGTACGCGCCAGCAATCGAAAGAGATGCTCGCGGCGGAAAATCCCTTAGAATCGTATTGTAATCTCTTCAGCACCTCATGCAGCCTTTTTCCATAGAACACGCATGGGTTTCCCAGTATTCCTCTTGATAAACATCTCGCTTCAGGTCAGGGTGTACACTGACCAATCCTGATAGATGCCGGGAGCGGTCTGACACAAGGGGCATGCAATGTCGCGTGCCCCAGTCGCGAGTGGGCGCAGACCAGTCTAATCGAAACTGGTCGCGATCCTCTCCGCATGATGTCTTGGACAGCAAGTATGCCTAAAATCACGAGGATCGGCTTCAACTACGCGGAGCTTGAAAGCAGTGTGGCGAAAGAGGCGCGCGACACCGCGCATCGCCTTCGCGAGCAGGGGAATGCCTTCATCATCGAGGTTGGTCTCACTCTTCTCCGCATGAAGGGTCTCCTCGGCCACGGTGCGTTCGGCCCCTGGGTCCGCACAGAACTCCGGTGGACCGATCGCACAGCGCAGAACTATATGCGTGCGGCTGAGGTCTTCGCCGGCAAATCCGAAATCATTTCGCATTTGCCGAGCACAACAGTGTATGACCTCGCGGCCAAGAGCGTACCAAACGACCTCCGGAACGAGATCATCCGTGAGTTCCAGGAGAGCGGCTGCACCGACAAGGACGTGGCCGCCAAAAAGATCCGGGATTTCAAGCTCTCCACGAAGAAGACAGTCGCCCCGAACAAGCGGGAGAAACACCAAGCGGGAGAAACACAATGCTGTGTCTCGCACCCCACAGAGGGAGGGCGGCAGAAGACGCCGGGGGCCGCCGCGGAGGCCGCAGCGCTGATTGTCGAAGCGCTCGGGGACGGCACCGACCATCTCTTCAGATTGATGGAGAAGGCGTCCTGGAATGATATCAAAGCAGAGTTGATGGTGCTTATCAGCAAGCCGAAGCAGCCCGAGCCCCAGGCTTCCTCGCGGGTCAGCAAGCCGAAGCAGCCCGAGCCCCAGGCTTCCTCGCGGGTCAGCAAGCCGAAGCAGCCCGAGCCCCAGGCTCCCTCGCGGGTCCACTGACGCATCAGGGGGGCCCACATTGGGGCTGTGGCCTCGCTGCGCCCCGTCCTGCGCATCTGGAGGCGCACCGCCCACAGCTGCCCTGGGTGCGCAGCTTCAGGCGCTCAAACGAGCTTGCCTTGCTGAGAAGGGGGGAAGGGCACCCGTCGATTACGGTCGATGGGTGCCCTGCATCGTCGGCTTGTCTATGATCCGCCAGCCACGTGGTGGCACTTTCTTTTGTGCGTGCGAGAAAAATGGCCCAGATCTTGTCGAAAAATCTACCGCAACATAAATTAAAAGCACATGCTTTGCTATGTTCCATTATGTGGCGCATTTGTCCTGGGACATCCTGCTTTTGACAAGGCAAATCTACACCTTCTGTCCAAGCTTTGATTTCCGCCGCCAAATTCTTACATAGAGAAAATTCCCCAAAAAATCTGATTATACCTACTTGACATCATAACAATTTGTCCAGCATGCTGACGCATGAATAAAATCTGTTGCTGCGCATGTGATTTCATCCTGTCGCCAGAACGCTGATAGCTCTACAGCCAACAGGTGCTGAGAAAATATGGAGCATAATGATGAAAAACTGCGATATGAAGAAGGTGGCTCTGGGTTCAATTGTTGCTGTGAGCGCTGTGATAGCCTATTCGGCAGCTATGGCGGGCACTCTTCATGGGCGCTCGCATAATAGTTCAAGACACGAATATACCGGCGAGATCGGTAGCTCCTGCCTGAGGCTAGACTACGAGAAATGCCAGAGGCTAAGGTACGAGAAAGACTTTGACACCGAAAATCAGTACAGGAATTACGACCAAGACGAAGACCAAGACCAAGACCAAGACGAAGACCAAGACCAAGACCCCAATCAAATGGCGCAGCCTATACTATAGTTAACAATCCAAAGGAGAGAAGAGCAGATGTGGACGCACGGGTATCGGGCGCACCATGAGACGCGCGTGAAACATATGATTCTCGGAGCCGGCTCGCGAGTTCGCGAGCCCCCTGGAACGCGACGATCCACCGGCCAGCCGGGGGCGCGGCCGATGCGCCAAGTCGTAGCGGCCCTCGCCTCGCATCTGCGGGTGGGTTGGGTCCTGACGCGCCATTCCGAGGGGCATAAAGTTTACTGGCAGAGCAATCGGCGGTTTAATCCCAGTGCACTAACGCCTTCAAAACGTACAAAGCTCAGCGTGATTTCTCGCGCGCTCGCAAGCGGCTTAAGTTCTTCGTCCCATAATATGCGAAGAAGTGGCGCTTATTACCTACTTTACCTACCCATTGTTGGTCTGGGCTTCGCCGCCTCTGCGGCGGACCTGCCGCAGCTTACGCCACCCATGATGGCGTTCGCGCCACTGGTCACGCCGTCGTTCACATGGACCGGCCCCTATGCAGGCGTGTTCTTCGGCTACGGCTCGCTGGACGAGAGCGGCACCGGACGGTGCATCGGTCCGCGCTGTGTCCGGCTCCCGGCGTTGTCACCGGGCGCCCGGGCGGCCGATCTCTCGGCGGGAAGCGAGGTTGGCTACAATCTTCAAGCATCGCCGGGCTCTGGCCTCGTGATCGGTGCCGCCGTAGACTACCAGACGACCCGGCTACGCGGCTACGGCGAGAGCATACTCGTCCGCGAGGTCGACGAAAACTCTGATTTTGCTGCGTTTTATCATCTAGGCCAGCGCCTAGATACCTTCGGGGCAGTGCGCGGCAAGGCCGGATACGCTTTTGACCGCTTGTTTGTCTACGGCACCGGCGGCCTCGCCTATGGCTATGTCCGCATCGACGTTGGCACTGCCCTCACTGTCGGTGACCGCCAATTCGCGGCGCAGGGGCTCACGAGCGGATTTCGCCTCGGCTACGCGGCCGGCGGTGGCGCCGAGTACGCGATCAGCCCGCACCTGTCGGTCAAGGCGGAAGGTCTCTACTACGACCTCGGCCAGCGCACGGTCAGCATCCAGGCTGCCCTGCCCCGCTCCGTCTATGGAGGCACAATCGCCACGCACGGCTTCCTCGCCCGCGCCAGCCTGAACTATCGGTTCGGCGATGGCATCCCGGGCCTCGGCCTGCCGGAGCACATCCGCACTCTGCTGAACCCGGTCGCGTACACGCCGCTTCCGGCCTCGGATTGGGTGTTCGAAGTGGGAATACGCTACTTTTACAGCACCGGTCGGTCTAGCCTCCTGCTCGGCGACTCCGAAAACGCCGGGCATAAGAACTCGCGCGTTATCTACCACGATGTCGGCGCGCATGCGAGTGAAAACTTTGTGCGCGTCGACGACAATTCGACCGGACGGTTTGCCAAAGCTTTCGTCGGCTCCGGTATCATTACCTCCGGCCGCTTTACTGACGAGGACTTCCCTCCGAGAATGCCGCTCTACTCGCACACGATATCGAAGATCCCTGGCCGAGACATCGGCTACGCGGTCGCGGATGTCGGCTACAACGTCCTAGTCGGCGAAACGTACAGGCTCGGCGCGTTCGCCGGCTATCAGTACGTCTCGGAATTCGCCGACTCCTCCGGCTGCGCGCAGAAGGCCGACAACAGCACCTGCGGCTGGCCTTTTATACCGCGGAGTGTAGAAGTAGTCACCCACGATATGCATTGGCACGGCATGAGGATCGGTCTGGCGGGCGAGCTGCGCTACGATCGCCTGAAGCTTTCCGCCGAGGCCGCCTACCTGCCGATTGCGGATCTCTCAGGTTTCGACCATCACTGGCTGAGGCCTGACATCAACCCTTTGCCGGTGTATGGATTGGGTAACGGCTACTTTCTGCAAGGCGTGGTCTCTTACGACCTCACCCCGGAGATCAGCATCGGCGTCGGCGCCCGCTACTGGAAAATGGTAACCGACCGCGGTCACACGAAATTCCCGTATGCCGAGCCGAGCGCACTGCCGACCCCACTAAAGTACGAGAGCAGCCGTGCCGGCGTGTTCGTGCAGGCTTCCTACAAGTTCACCGACAACAGCTTCGATCTGGGCCCCTTCCTACGGTAGCCTTGAGAGTCCGTCCGATAACTCAGGCTGAGTGAGCGAGGCGTCGGACGAGGATCATGACAGCTGCCGCGTAGAGGAAGGCCTTGGCTGAGGCGAGGGCCGCCTCCGGATCCTTCCAGAGGCGGCGGTTGCGGCTGATCCAGGCGAAGAAGCGTTCGACCACCCACCTGCGGGGATGCACGGCAAAGCCGACCTGTCCGGGCGGCTTGCGCACGATCTCGACCTCGATGAGGGTCGCTGCTGCGGGCGGTACACTGGCCGGCAGCGTCCCGGCCGCGCCCATACTCCAGCCCGTGCGCGCCTTCAGCCGGGCGTAGATCCCGACGGCGGCGCTGTATGGGGTGCGCGTGGCGGGAGAGGGCTACAGGACGCGGCAGGACTACGAGAAGCAGCGCGCCGCGTGTGAACGGGGCGACTATGGCCCGGCCGGGCCTGCTGTCCCCTGTGCGCCTAAAGATCGTTAGACGGTAGCAAGTCGAGAACTTGGCTGCGGATGAGGTAGGTGAAAAACTCCTGATCCGTCATGCCGTGCGATGCGGCCACAGCTTCAAAGACTTTGCGGCCGCGCTCGCTCATCACCGGCTCAACGATACTGCCGCCGTCAGGCTCTTTGACGATGCGGATATCTCAATCTTCACGGGGCAGTCTTTTAAATACTGTGTCTAGGTCGGGCATCATGGGGCGAGTGCCGGGGGCGGTTCCTGCATCTCGCCCGGCTCCCATGCGTCCGGGTCGAACTCGCGTTCCTTCCGCTCGGTCGTGTCCATGTAGAACCGCAACAGGCCATTGATTTCCTGCGTTGTCGTTCATCGCACCGTGTCGAGTTCCTGCTTTCTACCCGGCCATAATACCATAAAAATCTAGGCGCTCATGGAAGAGCTGCCTCCCTCGAAGGCAATGGGGTGGTGCGGCCGGGTGCCGTTTCCGGCCGTTTTAAGCGGCCGTGGATGGCCTCCAGATTTCCGGGGGTAGTTGGCGTAGGGTCGGGAAGCGAGAGGCTATCAGGCGGCCCGGAAATCGGCCGCCATCCCCCTGCCCGCTTCCGGTGCTGCATGGGGGCTTCGGCACCGTTACCGGGGGCGGGTCATGCTGGCATGGGTAAGAGAGTGGTTCCGGGGCAACGCGGGCATCGGCGGCTGGTGGACGGCGGAGCGGCAGCAGCACGCGGTCGACGTGCTGGTGAAGGGCGGCGTCTCGGAGCTGGGCGCGAAAGCCCTGGTGGCGCGCTGGTCGGGCGTGTCGCAAACGTTCAACGCCCGAAAAAAATCGTCTCCGAACAAGGCGTGACGAGGCCTGCTCACCGCCTGCTGACCCCCTCCGACGAGGCTGGCGAAGCAGTTTGACGAGCCCGGTATCGGCCTGACGGACCGGTGTGCGCCTACGCGGGGAGCATAATTTTCTCCGCCAAAAATCTTTGCGACACGCCCCATAAGGACTGCGTGTCTTGTTTTCAGCGAAGGCTGACCAGCCAGGCGCGGTACGCACCCGGTACGCAGGCCCAACACACGCGACCGCGTACCTCAAATGTGGCGCCGTTCGGCCGGGACACGCATGGCGGCGGCTCTTGCGCTTCAGCGCAGCACACGTCCGGTTACAGCCGGGGTTACAGGCTGCAAGCGTAGGGAGGATGTAACCGTGGCAACCGAGATCCCGTCCGAAGCCCGCCGTCTGTGTTTTGCGTCACGGCAGTTCAAATCTGCCGCGACGCCTGGGTGGGGAGCGGACCGATATTTTCATGCTTTGAGTTTTGAAAACAATCAAAGAAAATCAAATCAGGTTCGACCCACCGGGGGCGAGTGATCCGCCTCACGGACAAGCGATTTATCAGGGCAGGTCAGGGCTTCCACTCTGCACGGCTCGGCGCCGAGCGCGCTGCGACGAGGCGCATTCTCGTGGTTGGTACATCATGAGGATGACGGTAATTCCCGCCTATGAAAAGGCTGCTCGTGCGAGATGCGATGAACGCGCGCTCGCGCTCGCTGATCAAACGGTTCCTCGATGCACCGCTCCCGCATCAGATGCGGACCCCCGAGCAGATCGAGGCGTACTGGAAGGAGCTGGGGGCGGAGATCGGCCCCGTCACCGAAACGCCGCGGTAACGCCCGAGGCCCCGCGAACGACAAAGGTCCCACCAGCGCGGGCCGGTAGGGCCTTCGTTTAGGGCCAGTCGCGTCAACGGCCGACCCCTTAGGTCCCCGAAGGAATGGTTAGTCCACCAGCTCGCGCTGGCGCGTGCGCGGACGGCCGCCGAGCTTCCCGTTCTCCCGGGAGGCTTGCGCCTTGCGCTCCGTCCGGGCGCTGCCGCCCGCGCGGCCGAGGTGCTGCGCCATCCACTTGCCCGAGCCTGTCACGCCCTCGATCAGTGCCGGCACGTACACGTCGGCGTCGAGGCGCGGGAAGTGCAGGCCGAGGCCGGCCGGCGTGACCTCGATCTCGCGCAGGTCCTCCGGCGAGGCGCCAGCCAGCCCCTCGATAATGGCGACGGGCACGCGCAGCTCGGCTCCCGTCGAGAGCCCCACGACAAGGCGCCCGCCGGCGGTCAGGTAGCGCGCAGAGGTCGCGTGCGGACCCGCCTGCCGGACGCGCTTCGCCCGAGCGGTGACCCACTCGAATGCAGCCTCATCCATGGATCTTCCTCCACTCCTCACAGAGGTGGGTGAGGTTCGCCTCAAGCTCCCGGGCGAGGGCCGCGGCGCGCTGGAGGGCGAACCCGTGGTTCTCTCGGATCTTGACCGGCCCGTCAGGGCAGTTGAGGTTGAACACCGCCTCGCAGTCCTCGCCGATGACGTGGACGTGCGCGGGGCGATGGTCGTTGGGGTAGATCACCACGCGGAGCGATTCGATCCGAAGAACCGTTGGCATGGTGATAGCAGAAACCCAACCGCTTAGGAACAGGCGAAACGTCGCGCGGTTCCCTCGCCTCAGGCGTTGGCCTCGCCGAGGAGGCGGTAGACGCTCGCCCGGCCGATGCCGAGGCGCCGGGCGATCTCGGCCGGGCCAATGCCTTCCGCCTTGAGCGCCCGGACCTGCGCCACGTCGATGGAGGCCGGGCGCCCCTTGTAGACGCCCTCCGCCTTCGCCTTGGCGATGCCCTCAAGCTGGCGCTCGCGGCGAAGGTTCGTCTCGAACTCGGCGAAGACGCCCAGCATGTCGAGGAACGCCTTGCCGGCCGCGGTGGCGGTATCAATGGGCTGTTCCGTGGCCTGGAGGGCCGCACCCTTCACCCGCAGGCTCCGCACGATGTCCTGGAGGTCCCCAATCGAGCGGGCGAGCCGGTCGATGCGGGTGACCACCAGCACGTCGCCTCGGCCGATGAAGTCGAGGATGGTGGCGAGTTCGGTCCGGCCGTTGGTGCTGGTGCCGGAGACCTTCTCGGACCGCACCACGTCACAGCCCGCGGCCTTGAGGCCGGCGAGCTGGAGGGCGAGGTCCTGGTCGGTGGAGCTGACGCGGGCGTAGCCGATGCGGGCCATGGAATGTCTCGGACGGGTCTAGACCCGGAGATTATAGCGTCTCATAAATGCGATATCAATCCATATGAGACGCCAAGAGTGTCTCACGCGGGCGTCTCGGATGGGTATACCCCAATGAGGCGGTCCTATCACGATCTCGGCAGGGTGGTGAAGGAGGCTGCCGTCATCGGCCTTCTGCAAGGCGTCGATCAATGCCACTCTGTCATCGGTTATCGGGCAGTGCTCCCGGCTTGAGTTGAAGTCCGCGAACTCCATCTTTGCCGCGCCGCCCGTCTTCTCAGAGCCTTGCCGGGGGTCAATCCAGCCCGAGCATCGCGAGGTGATGGAATGAGACGGCGCGAGTTTCTCATTTCTCTTGCGATGAGCGCGAGTGGGCTGCGCACCAGCCGGGCCGAGGCGGCAGGGGTCATCCGGGTGGGCGTTCTGAATACTGGACAAGAGAGCGCCGGTAGAAGGGCGCGTGCGGCAGCGCTTCGGCAAGGAATAGCAGAGCAGAGCCTTGCTTCTGATCGACAAATCGCTCTCGACTTCATCTGGGCTGGAGCGGAGCCTGAGGCTACACGCCTGGCAGCGAGAGCCCTTGTCGAGGCGCGAACCGAAGTGCTGGTCGGTGCGGGGACATCGGCTACTGCTGCGCTAATGCGGGAAACGCGCACTCTCCCGATAGTTTTCGTCTCCGTGTCCGACCCGATCGGTGAGGGATTTGCAGCGAGCTACTCCAAGCCTGGCGGTAACGCCACCGGACTATCTAACTTCGAGCCGTCTATGACAGCGAAGTGGTTGGAATTGCTCGAAGAGATCGCGCCGGGCACGACTCGTCCTGCGCTCCTGTTTCACCCTAAAACGGCGGCAGGGCAGGGTCAGTTCTTTTGGCGGCCCTTCAGTGCCGCGGCCGCGTCCCTCAATCTCGATCCCATTCCAGTTTCCGTGGACCGCATGGAGGACGTCGAAGCAGCGACCGTCGAACTGGCTCGACAACCCGGGACTGCTTTGGCGATCGCACCGAGCAGTTTCACAAGCCTTCACGGGCTTGAGATCGCTAGTTCAGCCAATCGCCGTGGCTTGCCCACGGTGTTTCCATTTTCTGAGTTCGCCAGGGGAGGAGGTCTGATCTCCTACGGGGCGCATGTCTTGGACTTGTTTCGACGTGCAGGAAGCTTCGTGATCAGGATCGCCAATGGGGAGCATCCAGCAGACCTCCCCGTCGAGGCACCGACGCATTTCGAACTGGTCGTGAACGCCAGAACCGCAAAGATGCTGGGCCTGGCGGTCCCGCCGCTGCTCCTCGCCCGCGCCGACGAGGTAATCGAGTAACGTCTCGGATGGCTGCTTCCGACACGTCTCAGAATTGAAGATCGGACCTCAACGGGACACATACGCCCGCTTGGGTATACCCATCGAGAACCGACGTGGCCGCATGGCTGGAGCCGGGCGGCAATCTCCGCAATGGCTCTACGATGGGGAACGACCGACACACTGCACGACAAATGTCTTAGATCTCTTCGACTATGGTTTTGTGTTTCGGTTTTGGTTGTCTATTGCTTTTCTTATAACTTTCCTAATATGTTCTCGAATTCGCGCGCTTCGCTCCGCTGAATTATCCGTCGCTTCATGGGTTTCGGGTTTGATCGGATCGCGCATCGATTGGGTTCCCGGCGCCAGAGAGCCTGCATACTCAACAAGGAGCCCAGCCTCTTAGGCAGGGCGGCATGTCGGTGTGACTACACAACCTACTCTGCCCTGAACCTGCTAGATAGTGCAGCGATCCCGAAGTCACGTAGTCATTATGCCCCACATTTGATCTTTCAGTTAATTTAACAAATATTCGGTAGGCATATTAAGCTTCCGTAAACCAAGTATGCGTATTTACTTGCTGTCGAATACGTAGGCTGCCGGACGGAGCCGCGCACTCCCGACCGCCCAGAAAAGGGTCACCTGATGCAGCGCTTCTACTTCGACCTCGCTGACGGGGTGACGACTATCCGGGATGACGTAGGGGTCGAGGCCGTAAATTTGGATGAGGCGCTGGAGGAGGCCGAAGCCGTGATCCGGGAGATGCGAGCCAATGGCGAGCTGGCGCACCTCGGAGACGGCTGGACCCTCTCCATCCGCGCGGAGGCCGAGACCGTCCTGGCGATCCTGCTCGTGGAGTAGCGGCTGGTCGCAGAGGGTGTGGTGCTCGACCTCGCGGCGATCCTGCTGGCGCGGCCCGCATAAGCCAGAACCCACGGCAAGCCCCACCACACCTCGGTGCCGTACCACCCCGTCATGCCGACCGCCGACCCGACCGCCGATCACTCCACCTTCGTCTCCGAGTGGAACCGCGGGCTCGCCTCCCTCTCGCCCGGGCAGCCGCCGTGCCCCGGCTTCCGCCCGGAGGACTGGGCCACCACCCTGGAGAACTGCCGCCGCTTCGTCGACGAGTTCGGCGCCGAGGCGGCCCGGCTCGGCTGGGACACGATCCTGCTGTTCGGCGTGCACCCGCAGGCCGGCATCATCCGGGGCGACTGGAGCGGGGTGATGATGCCGTGCTCCTACCCCGTGTTCGAGGTCACCGAGGCGTACCTGAAGAAGCACCTCTAGACGTCGTGGAAGCGCAAGCCGGGGCGCTACCGCGGCGTGCCGGTCTGGGAGTTCGGGAAGAAGACCTAAGCCCTGTTGTGGCGGCCGGACGGTGAAGCGCCAATCCGGCCGCCCACTGCGCCGCCCCGCAACCGGGTGAAGCACGACGATGCAGCGTCCGACACTGTAGGAACCAGCTACAAAGAAATCGTAGCGGGACCGCAAGCTCGGCCCTAGCCTGCACCGATTGTCAACGGGCTTCGAACCTTCCGCAATTTCGGGCGCGCAATTTTCCTCAGATCGGCGGGCTCGGCGGTCAGGCGATGCCGAGGTGAGCACCTCCATTCTTGGGCGGGCGTCCGCGCCGACGCGGAGGCGGGGCGAGCGGCGGAGCCTGCAGGGCTGCCTTCGAGCGGATGTGCTCGGGCATGAGCGCGGTGTGCTGGCGCAGCCGGTAGCTTGAGCCCTCGATCTGCACCACCACGGCGTGGTGAAGCAACCGGTCCAGCAGCGCGGTCGCCACCACCGGATCGCCGAACACCTCCCCCCACTCTGCAAAGCCGCGGTTCGAGGTCAGGACCATCGCGCCCCGCTCGTAGCGCGCGTTGACGAGCTGGAAGAACAGGTTGCCCCCGCCCGGCACCACCGGCAGGTAGCCGATCTCGTCCACGATCAGCAGCGCCGGCCGGCAGAAGTAGCGGATCTTCTCGCGCAACGTTCCTTCCCGCTCGGCCCGCGCCAGCGTTCCCACAAGGTCGGCCAGGGTGGTGAAGTACACGCTGCGGCCCGCCTTCACCGCCTCGACCCCGAGGGCCACCGCCAAGTGGCTCTTGCCGGTGCCGGGCGGGCCGAGGAAGTGCAGCACCTCGCAGCGGTCCACGAAGCCCAGCTCGGCCAGGGCCAGGATGCGGGTGCGGTCGAGCGAGGGCTGGAAGGCGAAGTCGAAGCCCGACAGCGTCTTGACCGTCGAGAGCCGCGCCATCACCAGCGCGGTCTTCACCCGCCGGCTCTCGCGTAGGCTCAGCTCCTCGCTCAGCAGGGCATCGACCGCCTCCAGCGCGCTGAGTTCGCCGCGCTCCAGCCGCCGCACGGTGGTGTCGACGATCTCCAGGGCGCGCGGCATCTTCAGCCCTACCAGCGTGGCCTTGATCCGCTCGACCAGTGGGGGGATCAGCTCGCCAGTTCCGCTCATGCCGCGTCTCCCCGGTCGGTCCTGGGCACGCCGGCTCCCGCGAGTTGGCGGGCTACGGCGTCGTAGATGGCCAGCGGGCGACGCGCGACCTGGTCGCCGGCGCGCCTGACGACCACCGGCTCGGCAGGGTCTCGTGGCTCGGGCGGGGGAGATCGCGGCCGCCGATGGGCTGGATCGACCTGCGTCAGCCCACGCCCTTCCAGGGGCAGGTGGCAGGCAACGAGCTCACCCGCCTCGTAGATGCGGATCTGATCGGCCAGCACGTGCACCTCCAGGGCGCGGCGGCGGGTGGTGTCGGGCACGCTGTAGAGATTGCCCGCCACCGAGACGAAGCCCTCGTGGGTGACGCGCCGCTCCAGGCTGAGCACGGCTTCGTAGGGCACGGGCGGCAGCGCCCGCAGCTGGCTGCGCTCCTCCGCGAAGGCGTCGGCGACGATCCGCTTGGTCGTGGCGTGCCGGCGGGCGTTGGCCACGGTGTCGAGCCAGTGCCGCAGCTGGTCGTTCAGGTCGTCGAGGTTGCGGAACGAGCGGGCGAGGAAGAAGTCCTCGCGCAGGTAGCGGAACGGGCGCTCGACCTTGCCCTTGGTCTTGGCCCGGTAGGGACGGCAGGCGCGCGGCAGGAACCCGTAGTGGCGCGCGAGATCGAGAAGGCTGCGGTTATAGATGACCAAGCCGTCGGGATCCTCGCCGATCACGGCGGTCTTCATGCGGTCGTAGAGGATCTCGCGCGGGGCGCCTCCAAGGGCCTGGAAGGCGGCGATGTGGCAGCGCAGGACCGTCTGCAGATCCTGGTGGACGACGAAGCGGGCCCAGAGATAGCGCGAGTGGCCCAGCACCATCGCGAACAGCCAGACGATGCGGGTCACGCCCGGCTCGTCGGCGAAGACGACCTCGAAGCGGGCGAGGTCGACCTGGGCCTGCTCGCCCGGCGGGGTCTCGAAGCGGCGCTCGATAGGCAGAGGAGCTGAGGGGCGAAGCAGGGCCACGGCTCGCTTCACGGCGGTGTAGGCCCCTGCGAAGCCGCGCTCCTTCAACTCGCGCCAGAGACGGACGGCCGTAAGCTGCGGGTAGGCGGCCAGGCGCTCGCGCAGGTAGGGCAGGAAGGCGTCGGTGGCCCGCGCGCGGGGGGATCGCGGTCCGTAGACGGGCGGCTCGAGGCCGCGGGCGATGTACTTGGCGACGGTCTTGCGGTCGAGGCCGAGCTGGCGGGCGATGGCGGTGACCGAGAGGCCCTGCCGGTGGAGGTCCAGGATCGTCATGAGTTCCCCGAGGCTGACCACCGCGCCGCTCCCTCCCGCCACGGGGACCAGCTTCGGTGAGACGGCCGCCGCGCGGGCATCCCGCCTCAAACAGGAGGCTCAGGGGCGGCCGGGAGGGTGGGGAAAATTGCAGGCCCACAAGTGAGGAGGATCCAACGCCCGCTCACACCGATCACAGCGTGACCGTGCCCATGCCGATCCGACCCGAGCACCGCGGCTTCTACCCGATCGACTGGCCCCAGCTCTCGGACGTGATCCGCTTCCGGCGCGCGGGCGGGCGATGCGAGGGCTGCGGTCGGCCGCACCTGCAACGGATCGCATGCTTGCCGGACGGGCGATGGTTCGACGCCGCCACCGACACGTGGCGCGACGGGTGCGGCCGGATCCTGCGCAGCCGGATGCTCCTGGAGAACCTGCTCTACACGGTGCGCTTCACCCGCGTGGTCCTGGCGACCGCGCACCGGAACCACGACACGTCCGACAACGCGCCCGGCAACCTCGCGGCGCTCTGCCAGCGCTGTCACATGATCCACGACCGGCCGGAGCACCAGCGGCGGCGCCGGTTCACCCTGTTCAGCCGTAAGGCGGCGGGCGACCTCTTCCGCGGTCCGTACCGTAAGCTTTAAGCGCAATACGATTATCCGCCGGCCCCGCCCTCAACGAGATCAATGATTGTCCGTATAGGAATAAGCATCTTTGGCGCAATATTGTCCCGAGTGTAGGGCTCAAAACCTAAACTCTCGTAGAACATGGTTGACTGTCTATCAATAGACTGTAAAGTAAGCGCATAGAGACCGGCAAGCAGGGAGACTTTATAGGCTTTATCTATAACATCCTTCAGTAAAATTGTTCCTACACCCTTTCTCTGATATTCTTTTTGCACTCCTAAGTACGCCAAATGCAGCGCCGGAAAAGCGGTATAATTCTTGGTGTGGTCGTCCGGCTTGTTCTCAAGTTCGGCCATGCTCTCGCTGCCTATCTGGAGAGCATGGAAACCGGCAACCGCATTCGTGTCTTCGTCTACAGCAATAGTAATGCGTGCTTCTGCGCGATCAGACCACTTCTTTGAGTGGTTTCTGTACCATTGATCAATACCCCTTCTGCCGCACTCGAATGTATTGCGAGAGCGGGTCCTATCAAACGGCTGTACAATAATTCTTCCGGTCAAGCGGCAGATGCTTTTTTGATAACTCTACCATCACGCTCAAGCTGGTCAGCTTTATTGTAAAGATCGCGAAGCTTTTGATTAGGTGCCCCGTTTTGATTATATATACGACGCACAAATTCGGCTGCTTCGCGCTGGCTCTTGAATTCTAGCTTCTCTGCCTTGTCGCTGGATTGGGTAAACCAGCGCAGAAATTCCCTGAAGGTATACATTCCGCGCCCCTGCCCCCAGACCTCTACCAGACTGCCGCCGATTGAGCTGTCAAGCAGTTAATCGCAGAACGGCCCATTTGTTCACATGTCGCTCCTACGCAGCGTGCGTACGCAATCGTCGCGCAACGAGCGAGGTCTACATCTCGGTGATGACCCGCCACCCGCGCCGCGCCCACGACGACCAGGGCCGCGAGATCCCGCCGCCCACGATCGGCTGGCTCCGGTCCGAGGAGGGCGACCGCACCGCCTTCGTCCACTGCAACGCGACCGGCTGCGGCCACGAGGCGACGATCAGCACCGATCCGTTTCCGGACAGCCTGCCCTTCCCCGACATCGCCTTGCGCCTGCGCTGCGCCGCCTGCGGGTCGAGGGAGGTTGGGGTCATGCGCGACGTCGTGGGGATCTACGCCCGGCTCGGACGGCGCACGGGGTGGAGCATGGGCGCGGCCGGGGCGCGGCCGGTCGCCCGAAGGGATGCGCCTGATCGCGACCGCCCCTGAAACGCAGAAAGGCCCGCCGCGGCCGGAGCCGGGCGGGCCGTGGAGATCCAACATGATCGAAAGCATCGAGAGCCTGCGCGTCAAGCGGGCGCACGGCGTGCCGCTGCCCCGGACCCGGATCTGCGGGGCCTAGCGCGGCCCCGCCTTGATCGAGCTGTCGACCTGCCGGCGCTGGGTGATCGAGACGTCCTTGAACAGATCGTCCATCGAGGCCCGGGTCGTGTCCCTGGTGGTGGTGTAGCTCGACGGGAGCGAGAGAGCCCGTCTGCGCGCCCTCCACAGCGCCGAAGCAGGCGGGATCTCTCGCGGGGTGGTCATCGGCGGTTGCCGGGTAGGGTCGGGGTGCGAGCACCAACCTCGAACCCGAGAGACCTCCGATGACCGACGAGATGATGAGCCTGCGCGGGCTGCTGGAGAAGAGCGCCGACGCCGACCTGCTGCGCGAGATGATCGGCTTTGCGGCCGAGCGGCTGATGGAACTGGAGGTGGGCGGCCTGACCGGGGCGGCCCACGGCGAGAAGAGCGCCGAGCGGCTGGTCCAGCGCAACGGCTATCGTGACCGGGATTGGCAGACGCGGGCCGGCACGGTCGAGCTGCGCATCCCCAAGCTGCGCAAGGGCTCGTACTTCCCGGCTTTCCTGGAGCCGCGCCGGATGGCCGAGAAGGCACTCACGGCGGTGATCCAGGAGGCGTACATCCAGGGCATCTCGACCCGCTCGGTGGATGACCTCGTCCAAGCCATGGGCGGCACGGGCGTGTCCAAGAGCCAGGTCAGCCGGCTCTGCCAGGAGATCGACGAGCGCGTGGGCGCGTTCCTCGACCGGCCGCTCGAGGGGGAGTGGCCCTATCTCTGGATCGATGCGACCTACGTGAAGGTGCGCCAAGCCGGGCGCATCGTCTCCGTCGCGGTGATCGTGGCGGTCGGTGTGAACAGCGATGGCCGACGCGAGGTGCTCGGCATGGACGTCGGCCCCTCCGAGGCCGAGACGTTCTGGACCGGGTTCCTGCGCAAGCTGGCGCGCCGCGGCCTGCGCGGTGTGAAGCTGGTGATTTCGGACGCCCACACGGGCCTCAAGGCGTCGGTCGCCAAGGTGATGAACGCGACTTGGCAGCGGTGCCGCGTCCACTTCATGAGGACCGTGCTCGCCCACGCTGGCCGCAGCGGGCGGCGCGTCGTGTCCGCCTTCATCGCCACCGCCTTCGCCCAGGACGACGCCGAGGCCGCCCGTCAGCAATGGCGACGCGTGGCCGACCAACTCCGACCCAAGGTGCCCAAGCTCGCAGCCCTGATGCATGAGGCGGAACCCGACGTGCTGGCCTACATGGGCTTCCCGGCCGCCCACCGGGTCAAGCTTCACAGCACGAACCCGCTGGAGCGCCTCAACGGCGAGATCAAGCGGCGCACCGAGGTGGTCGGCATCTTCCCCAATGAGGCGGCCATCACCCGCTTGGTCGGCGCGCTCCTGCTCGAACAGAACGACGAGTGGGCCGTCCAGCGCGCCCGCTACCTGACCCTGGAAAGCATCGCCCCGATCAGCGATGATCCTCTTGTCAGCCTGCCCACCCTGGCAGCCTGATCGTCCCGGCCCCGCCCGGTGACCGTGGCCGCCACGCCGCAGCTACACCACGCCTGGGGACACGACCGAGGCCCGGGCGCGCGTCCCGGTCGGGAAGCCGTCCATGGTGATGTGCAGGTGGCCCTTGCCGCTACCGGCCGAGGCGCCCGCGCTGTTGAAGCGGCGCTGCATCATGTCGTCGCCGACGCGCGACATCGCGATCTTCTGAGACGGCGGTCCGTCCTTGAGGTCGTTCACGACCTCGTCGTCGCGCAGGCGCGAGTAGCCACCGGCCTTGGACGGGTAGTAGCGGTCGCGCTTGTACCAGAGCACGTCGCCACCGCTCGCGACCTGCACCGGCTCACCCGGAGGGCCGACCTTCAGCCCCCCCATCGCCGCGGCCGTGCGGCCGGTGAACAGGTCGACGCCCGTGCGCGCGTTGTAGCCCTCCGCCCGCTCGAACATCGAAGCCCCGGTCGCGGCCTCGAACGGGGTCTTGGCGGAGTTGAGCTTCGCGAGCGCCCGGCGCTCGGTCGTGTGCAGCTCGTGCAAGGCGTGCCGGAGCTGCGCGTCGAAGTCGGTGTTGCCGCGGATCGGAGCCAGACGGTCCCGAGACAGCCACTGCGCGATCCCGAACGCGCCCGAGCGCGGGTTCACCGAGGTCGGGCCGCCGCGGGCCTCCACGGCTGACCAGCGGGGCGTGTCGCAAAGATTTTTGGCGGAGAAAATTATGCTCCCCGCGTAGGCGCACACCGGTCCGTCAGGCCGATACCGGGCTCGTCAAACTGCTTCGCCAGCCTCGTCGGAGGGGGTCAGCAGG
This sequence comes from Methylobacterium sp. CB376, assembly GCF_029714205.1. NCBI lineage: Bacteria > Pseudomonadati > Pseudomonadota > Alphaproteobacteria > Hyphomicrobiales > Methylobacteriaceae > Methylobacterium > Methylobacterium sp. CB376. The sequence continues at coordinate 25,984 of NZ_CP121649.1, forward strand.
CGGTGAGCAGGCCTCGTCACGCCTTGTTCGGAGACGATTTTTTTCGGGCGTTGAACGTTTGCGACACGCCCCCCCGCGATTACCCGATGTCCACCCCATCACGCCCGGTCGAAGCCATCCCCTCTCAATGGGACTGCACCGCCGTGTCGCCCGGAAACGGCGTCCAAAGAGCCTTGCAGTTCGGCCCGTTGACCGCCGACCACGCCGCCGCCGGGGCGCCAATCGGCGGGGTCACGCCACCCGCCATGACGATGGCCTGGGTGTTGACCACGTCCCACGTCGCGTTGTCGACGAAGCGAACGCCATCCAGCGAAACGCCCAAGGGGTGAGCGGCGTCGTACCCGTGCATGACCAGCCGACCGCCCTCTCCGGCAACTTGGCGCAGGACGATGTTGCTATACACGGGGATCTTCGTACCCTGAGCGCGTGGATCATAGCGCGTGTCGAAGTCGATCGGCCGCCGACTTCCGCGCACGCAAACGTTCTCGTAGCGGACCGCCTGCACCAAACCGCCCCGACTCGGATCGCTCTTGATTCTCAGGCCTGACACCGCGCCGTCGATGGTGACGTTTCGGACGAGGACGTCGCTGACGCCACTGTTCGTCTCACTGCCAATCGAGAGCCCGTGCCCCGAATAGATGTGGATGTCCAAGATGGAGACGTGGCGGGTCGCTCCGTTGTCGCCGGCCTTGATGGCGATGTCGTCGTCGCCGGTGCTGATGAAGGTGCGGGCGATGGTCACGTCCATCGCCGCGCCTGGATCAATCCCGTCCGTGTTTCGGGCATCGGCCGGGGTGTTGATGGTGACGCCCCACACCGTCACGCCCTGGACCTTGTTCATGGCGATGTGTACGTTCGGCGCGTTGCGCAGCGTGATCCGGTATACGGTGATGTTGTTCGAGCTGTCGATCTGCACCAGCCGGGGGACGTTCTGCTCCCTACCCTCGACCTGAGCGCGACTGGCCAGGGCCCACCAGGTCTCCGCCTTGCCGATCATGACCGCCCCGCCCTGGCCGTCGATCGTGCCGTCGCCCATCAGGCCCGCGCCGTTGGCCTTGTGAAAATTGAGGAAAGGCCGGCATCCCCCCCCCGCGTTATTGATCAGTCCGCAACGGCCGTCGCCGAGGTCGTAGAGGCGAGGATCGGGCTCGGCGGCGAGCACGGCCCCGGCGTCGAGCCAGAGAACCACGCCGGCCCGCATCTCGATCGGCCCGCTCGCGAACACCGCCTTCGTCCTGCTGGGCGTGAGCCGCACCGCTTGGCCCGTCCGGCAGCCGTCCAGGGCGGCCTGCAATTTCGCTTGTCCGACCTTGGCCGACGGAGCGTCGTCCGCACTCAGGACTGCGCAGACCTGCGTCGGCGGAACCGGCTCCTGGACGTTTCGCCTGTCCTGGGACTGTGCCGAATGAGTGGCGCCGACGGTCATCAAGCCTGCCGTTGCAACCAGAACGGCGCGTGCGGTAAGAACTTTCATTGCGAGCCGTGCTCGCCCTGGTGCCCCCGGACCATCCGGACCGCCCCGCTCGCGGATCTCAGGCGAGAGGGGGGGTATGCTTCCTCATGGCTCCATCCTCTCAAGAGTTGGAGCCTCCTGTCTGTCGGGATTGACCTACTCTGCGCTCGCGGACGGCATCCCGCGAGCCTCCGGAAATCCCGGGGCGGTTCAATCTTGTTCTTGAGCGCCACGGTCGTTCGTCCCTTACTCGCGCCCAGTCAACCACTCGGCGATGCCGGTCCCAAGCAGGCTCTGCGCCCTCCCGCCGACGAATACGCCGACGTGCCCGCCTGGGAGCGGCAGCTCGGTATAGTCCGACGTGCCTACGAATTGCTTGAGTGCCCGCGATGTTGCCGGTGGAATAATATGATCATATTTTGCGTAGATGTTCAAGACTGGGCATTTGATGTTGCCAAGATCGACGGTTCTGCCGGCTAGCTGGAACGAGTTTTGCACCAGCTTGTTGTCCTGATACAGATTTTTCAGCCACTGCTTGGCGGCCTCACCGGGATGGTGCGGCCGATCGGAAATCCACTTTTCCATACGCAAGAAGTTCATAAACCTTTTCTTATTGTCGATTACGTCAAGAAGATCAAGGTTGTACTTGGTCATCGTGCGCATCGGCGTCATCAGCGCGAACACCGAGCCCATGAATTCACCCGGCAACGTGCCGTGCGCCTCGATGAGGCGGTCAATGTCATCAGGCTCAAGGCTGCGCGTCCACATGTTGATGAAGCCGTGACCTTTGCGGTTCTCGACAGTGTCGGCGTGGAAGTCGATCGGCGTGATCGTCAGCACCATCGCGTTGACGTCCTCGGGGTGCAGCGCCGCGTAGCAAGTCGTGAAGGTCCCACCCTCGCAAATCCCGAGTAGATTGATCTTCGCCCCCCCCCCCCCCCCGCCTCGGAGATGACGTTCACGCATTCAGCGAGATAGCCGTCGATGTAGTCATCAAGCGTCACGAAGCGGTCGGCTCGGCTCGGATTGCCCCAGTCCACTACGTAGAGGTCAACACCGAGCTTCAGCAGATTGCGAACGAGCGAGCGATCCTCCTGCAGGTCGGCTATCGTGTGGCGACCGATAAGCCCATAGACGATGAGGACGGGTGTCCTGACCTTCTGCTCGGCAAGAGATCGGTAGCGGTACAGTGTGACCTTATCCTGCTGCCAGATTACAACTTTCTCGCTCGTCGCAATCTGAACGTCCTCGTCGCGGACCTCCTGGAAGAGCTTGGCTCCTTCCGCGAGCCGCTTTCCAAGCGCTGCCGCCTCCGCGACGGGGTCAAGCGCGGCTTTGGATTTGGCAGAGCGGCTCATGTCGGCTCTCCTTCTGATTTTCCGCTGGTCCGCCTCTGGCGACTGAGCGCCCTGACTTCCCGGCGCAGCTGCGTGAGGCTCTGATGCACGTCGTCGAGTTCGGCGCGGGTCGGGTAGCCGAACATCTGGCTGTAGAACTCAGCGATATCCTGCTGAGCAAGCCGCAAATCCGTCGAGGCTTTCAGCGTCTCGCGCTGGCTCTTGAGAAACTCCTCCGACCGCTGCGCCTCCAGCAGAACGTCGTTGGCAGTCTCGACCCAGAGCGCCATCAGCTCGCGGCTCGACGCGATCCCCTGCTCGTTCTTGGACCGTTCATTGACCACGGCGGAGAAGGCTGCCGTCGCCTTCTTCCAGACCTCCATCATCAGGGCGTTGTGTTCGAGGTTGCGCCGGTGCAGCGCCACCCAGGCCGTGAACACGGCCGCGAACTTGCGCTCGACGTTCCAGAGATCGGCGAGGCGCGGTCCTTCGGCCATCCGTTTCAGCGCTTCATCGACCGCGCCCGTGATGCAGATCCATCCGTGCGGGTCGAAGATCTTGGCCAGGACATCGGCCGCGATTGGATCTCGCACCTCGCCTCCGCCCTTCAGGCTCTTGGCAAAGGTCGCCGAGACCGCCTGAGCGGCCTCCCAGCCCTGCTGATACGAGTGTTGGGCCTGTTCCAGGGCTTCCCAGTCCGGGATGAGGGGAAGGCTCGGCTTGCCATCCTTGTCCAAGGCCGTCGTCATGGCCCCGTACATGTTGCGCTGAGCTTCGAGAAAGCACTGGGTGCCTTTGCCCCAGAGCTCTCCCATTGCCTTAAAGGTATCGAATAGATCCATGGCTTGAGCTCCTCAAGCGACTCAAGCAACGGTTCTGAGCTTGCCGTCGAGTGCCTCGGAGTAGATCGCGAAGGCGTCCGGGTAGGTGACCTCGCGTGGGTTGTTCACGAGAAGTCGCGTCTGCTTCATGGCATCGGTTGCGAGGCGCGCGAGATCCTCCTCGCGAACACCGACCTCGGCGAGTGAGGCGGGCGCACCGCAGTCCCGGCAGATGGCCGCGAGGCTGTCGACGAATCGGGTGGCAGCCTCGGCGGCCGGGAGACTGGCTGCCTGCGGATCGAAGATCGGGGCGAGTTCCGCGTAGAGGGCCTCCGCTTGCGGGAGGTTGAAGCGCATCACGCCCGTCAGCACGAGGGCGTTCGACACCCCGTGCGTCACGTGGAAGACGGCGCCGATCGGATAGGCCAGCGCATGGACCGCGGCGACGGGAGCGTTGGCAAAGGCCATGCCCGCGAGCATGGAGCCGAGCAGCATGTTGGAGCGCGCCTCGACGTTGCGGCCGTCGCTGCAGGCCGTGCGAATGCTGCCTGCGAGCAGCGCCAAGGCCTTCCGGGCGAGCTGGTCCGAGATCGGGTTCTTCTTGTGACGGCTGGTGTAGGCCTCGATCGCGTGCACCATCGCGTCGATGCCGGTCGCGGCCGTCACGTGGGCCGGCAGTCCGAGGGTCAGATCGGGATCAAGGACCGCGCAGTCCGGCAGCAGCCGGGGCGAGACCACGCCCTTCTTCTCGCCCGTCGGCGTCGTCACGATCGAGATCGGCGTCACCTCGGAGCCGGTCCCGGCCGTGGTCGGCATCAGGATGAGCGGCAAGCGCTGGCCCTGGGCGAGGCCGACCCCGTAGATGCGGTCGAGCTGATCGCCGCTGCGCGCGAGGTACGCCACGAGCTTGGCAGTGTCGAGAGTGGAGCCGCCCCCAATCGCGAGCACAAGGTCCACTGTCTGCTGCTGGGCAAGTTGCGCTGCAGTCTCGATGACGTGCGAGGGCGGGTCGGCCACGACGTCCTCGAAGACGGTGACCTGAAGGCCCGCCGAGGCCAGGGCAGCCTCCGCAGCGCGGGTCAGACCCGCGCCGCGAACATTTTTGCCGGTCACCAGCATGATCCGTTGAGCGCGGAAGCTCGCCACGAGGTCGGGCAGCTTCGCCGAGGCGCCGGGCTCGAACAGAATATTGGGGCAGGTTTGGAACGTGAATGGGGTCATGATGAGCTCCGGGAGCACGTCGGTGAGCTAGAACTTATTCTTCCGGCTCGATATTGCTGGCCTTATGGTGATGTTCTTGGATCAGGACCCGCTTGTTCTCGGAGTCGTCGATCGGTACCGCCACGAGGTGAACCCCACCGGCCTTGAAGGCGGCCTCGAGCGTCGGAGCCAGGTCGCGGACCGCGGTGACGCAGTGGCCCGTCGCCCCATAGGAATTGGCGTACGCGACGAAATCCGGGTTGGTGAACGTCGTGCCGTATTCGGCGAAGCCCCCCTCCCTCTGCTTCCTGCGGATCATGCCGTATGCCGAGTTGTCCAGGATCAGCGCCACGAGGTTGAGCCTGAGCCGGACAGCTGTCTCCATCTCTTGGCTGTTCATCATGAAGCCACCATCGCCGCACACCGCCAACACGCGACGTTCTGGATAGAGCTCCGCCGCCATCATGGCGGAGGGCAGCCCCGCTCCCATCGTGGCAAGCGCGTTGTCGAGCAGCAGCGTGTTGGGAGCGTACGTCAGGTAGTAGCGCGCAAACTCGATCTTGTACTCGCCGTTGTCGAGGCAGACGAAGCCGTCCTCCGGCATTACCGTACGAACGGCATGCACGATGCGCCGCACCGTCATTGAAGAAGTGGCCTCTTCGGTCCCATCGTTGATGCCGTTGATGCGCTCCAGGAGCGACTGGCGCAGCTCGAGCATGCCGGGATCCGGCTCGAGCCGCCCGCCGAGCCGGTCGGCGAGCGCCGTCACCGTCGAACTGATATCGCCCACCACCTCGGCATCCGGGTGAAAGACCTGCTCGACGCTCGCCGGAGTGTAACCGATGTGGATGACCTTGAGGCCGCCCGCGATCTTCTCGTACAGGAAGGGGGGTTTCTCGACCGCGTCGTGCCCGATCGAGATGATCAGGTCCGCCCGGTCTATCGCCGCATGCACGTAATCCCGCTCGGAGAGCGCCGCGGTGCCGAGATAGAGGCTCGAGGCGCCCGTGACCGCGCCCTTGCCCATCTGCGTGTCGCAGAAGGGAATCTGGGTCCGCCGCACAAACTCGGAGAGCGGCTCGCCCAGCCCCGGCCGGTTGCCGGCCGCGCCGATCATGATCAGCGGGCTTTGCGCACTCAGGATCATCGCAGCCGCGTGCTCGATGGCGGCTTCCGCCGCCACTGGCCGGTCGATCGGGTGAGAGGGCGCCAGGGCGACTTCGGCCATTTCGGTAGCAACGTCTTCGGTAGCAACGTCCTTGGGCACTTCGAGATGAACCGCGCCCCGGCGCTCGTCGGTGGCGACCCGGAAGGCCTCGCGCACCAGCGTCGGGATCGAGGCCGCCGAGACGATCTGGCGCGTCATCTTGGTGAGCGGGCGCATCACCGAGACGGTATCGATGAGCTGGAAGCGGGACTGGGGTGGGGCGCTGATCGGCTTCTGGCCGGTGATTATCAACACCGGCATGGCGCCGAGCTGCGCGTAGGCCACGCCTGTCACCAAGTTCAGCGCGCCCGGGCCGCAGGTCGCGAGGCAGACGCCCGGCCGGCCGGTCAGCCGCCCGTGCGTGGCGGCCATCATGACGGCCGCCTGCTCGTGGCGGACGGGGATGAACCTGATCTTCGAGTTGTGCAAGCTCTCGATGATTTCGAGGATCTCCTCCCCGGGTATGCCGATGACGTAGTCGACGCCCATGTTCTCGAGGGCTTTGACTATGAGATCAGAACCCTTAATTTTAGACGATGCTCCCACGTTCTCATCCTCGCAAGCTGGCATTAAGCAACCCGCCCGACTGTCGTCGGGCTCTGGCTGTCGTCGAGCTCTTGCTCCGCCCAGGCGGCGACATCGCTCCCCACGTCACGGCCAGCAGCGACTTCCGCCGCCGTCGCACCCTCGTTGCGCAAGCGATGTGCCAGCGCCGCCCGACGAACTTTTCGCAATTATTGCAATGCTTTATGGCTGCCGTGGGGGATTGGCGCAGACGCCACCGGGCTGTCGGGAGCCCGACAAAGTCCGACAGGCCATGGAGGCGCGGCGGGCCGGATGGGGTGTAGCCGGGCGGTAGCGCCCTGTACGAGGCCGGCAAGCCGTCCGGAGGGCTAGGGCCTGAACCGAACCAAGGTGTTGCAGGGTCTATGGTTTTGTGATTCAGGGCGGCCGCTTGCAGCACGGAGGCGGCCATGGCGGACCTGTTCTGGCTCTCGGACGCGCAGTGGGCGGTGATCGCGCCGTTCATGCCGCGCAACCAGCCCGGCCCCGAGCGCAAGGACGATCGCCAGATCATCTCCGGCATCCTGCACGTGCTGACCTCCGGCTGCCGCTGGCGCGATGGCCCGTCCGCGTATGGACACCGCACCACGGTCTACAACCGCTTCAACAGGTGGTCGCGGCGTGGCTTCTGGACGGCGATGCTGGCGGCCCTGGCCAAAGCTGGATGGTCGGGCGAGGCGGCTGCCATCGACAGCACCTACGTGCGGGTCCATCGCTCGGCTCACGGGGGCAAAGGGGGGCGACAGCGCAGGCGATCGGCCCGTCGCGGGGTGGCCAGACGACCAAGATCCACGCCCTCGTCGACGTGCTTGGCCGCCCCGGTGTCCTCCTGCTGACACCCGGCAACGCCAGCGACGTGCGCACCGCCCCGGCGGTGCTGGCCGAGGCTCCCGGCCGGATCCGCCGCCTGATCGCCGACAAGGGCTACGACGCCGATTGGCTGCGGGCTGATCTGCGGGAGAAGGGCATCACCCCGGTCATCCCCGGCACCCGCGCCCGCAAGCGCAGGCTGCGCCACGACAAGCGCCGCTCCCGGAAACGCTGGCGCATCGAGGCCGCCTTTTGTCGTCTCAAGGACTTCCGCCGGATCGCCACCCGCTACGACAAGCTGGCCCGCAACTACGCCTCCGCTCTCGCCCTGGCCGCCGTGATCGCGTTCTGGTGCTGATTGAGTCCTGACCCCAATCCTCCGGCGGCACGCAGGTTTTCACGAAGGTGGTCCGGGCCCCGCCCCTGAGCCGCTTCTCGGCGGCGTGCCGGCGGCACTGGGCGAGGAGGGCCGGGTCGACTTCCGCCATGTCGTCCTCGGCCGGCGCGGGGGCCGGCTTGGCCGCCTGCGGGGCGTGACGGGGCACCTGCGCCGCCGCCGACCCGGCGAGGCCCGCCGCCAGGATCAGCGCGCAGGCGGCAGGGAGGTGTCTCATGGGCTCGGAGCCCCGGTTCTCCGGCCGCTTCGTGGCGAGGGGAGGGCGAGCTCCGACGGGGCGGCCGCGGCTCTTACTTCAGCAGCACCTCACGAAGGAAGCCGACCACCGCCGCCCGCGCCGCCTCGGTCGAGGCCGGGTTGTGGCCCACATGGGCGCCGACGGCGACGCAGGGGTCTGTCCGCAGGCTGTAGGGCCGGCCCGTCGCGGCGTCGAGGATCGTGCCGCCCGGCCCCTCTTTCAGTCGGCAGTCGCGCGTGCTCTGCGCCTTCGGGATCGAGACCAGCGGCGGGCTCGTCGGCGTGTCAAAGCTGTGCTGCGTGTCGGGATACTCGGTCAGCATCACGTCCGCGCCGGCCTGCTTCAGCCGGGCGACGTAGTCCCGGCAGGGCAAGACGCTGACGTAGTCGTCGCTGGTGCCGTGGAACAGCCGGATCGGCGCCGGGCCGACCTTGTCGTCTTCCCGATAGGTCACGTTGCAGGGCGTGTAGAGGCCGATATGGGCGGCGAAGCGGTTCGGGCCGCCATAGGCCGCGTGGAACCGCTCCGCCGCCGAGTAGACCGACGCGACCGCCCCCTTGGAGAAGCCCATCACGGCGATGCGGTCCGCCCGCACCCGCGGGTGCGCCGCGAGCGCGTCGAGGGCGCGGTAGGCGTCGACCATCATGGCGAGGGAGTTGAGCTGCTCCTGGTCCTCGATCGTGCTGACAATGCCGCGGCCCGTGAAGGCGTCGAGGATGAAGGCGCCGATCCCCGCTTCGTTGAGCACCCGCGCCCAGGCGTCCGGGCCGGCGCTGATCCCGCCCGAGCCGTGGACAAGCACCACCACCGGCACCTTCGGCGGCGCGCCGACGGGCAGGCGCAACTCGCCGCCGAGCACCACCTCGCGCCCCGGCGCGTCGCCGCGCAGGAACTCTTCCCCGGTCAGGGTCCGGCTCTTCACCGCGTGGATCTCGATGCGGCCGGGCAGGGGGGAGGCGGCCTCGGCGGCCGGTGCGGCGATGCCGAGGGCGACGAGCGTGGCGGCCAGGATGCGCATGGTTCCTCCCGAGGATGCGTTGCCCCCACCCTCGACCGGGCGCCGCCCGTGTCAACGGCGGATCTCCCGCCGCGGAAGGCTTCAGGCCTCGACCGGCGCCTCGCGCAGCCAGCACAGCATGTGAGGGAAGGGCGGCACGCCCCGCGCCGCGGCCGCGCGCGCATCGAGGGTCAGGCCCATCCATTGCAGCAGCGGCAGCCCGGGATACTGGCCCTCAAAGAAGACCCTGATGTGGAACGGCGAGGCGCCGCGGTCTTTTGACCGCAGCCGCGCCCGAGGCGCCGGCCGCGTCCGGCGAAGCCGCCGGACAACATACGGCCATACGACATTACGACGATAGCAGCGTACGGTGCTAACGCGGTACGGAAAGGTGTCACGGGGTGCGGCTCTCTAGTTGTCTGGATGCGAGACCTCCTTGGCGTCTGCGACCACCTTGAGCGCTGCGGGGAGCGCGTCCGGATCAGGCGGCCTAGTGACGGGCTTGGCCAGCTCCGGCTTCGCCTTCAGCCGCTCACGCAGGACCCTGTCCGGTGAGCGGCTGAAGGCGAAGCCGGAGCTGGCCAAGCCCGTCACTAGGCCGCCTGATCCGGACGCGCTCCCCGCAGCGCTCAAGGTGGTCGCAGACGCCAAGGAGGTCTCGCATCCAGACAACTAGTGCAGTGACTCAGACGGATGGTGCAGCCTGGCTGTTGAGGATAGCGGCCGCGGGCTTGGTCCAGACGAAGGGCCTGGGCTGCTCGTTGTTCTCGGCGATGTAGCGCTTGATCGCCGCTTGCAGGTCCACGATCCCGGTGAACGTCCCGCGCCGCAGCCGCCGAGGGGCTATGGTCGGCCATCGGGAGGCTCGTCGACACCATCACGCCCGACGAGTGTGCCCACTTCTTCGCCGCTGCAGGCTACGATCCAGATTAAACCGAAAACGCTCTAGACGGTCCAGAAGATCGGCGTCGATCGTCAGTGTCACCTCAAGCCGCGGCGGGACTGGTGCAGCGGCAATATCAAATTCAGCGGATGGCCTTTCCAGTACATCGACCATGGCAGGCCTATTATACTACGAGATCGATTTAAAAACTGCTTAAGCCTCGTGCTGGCAGGTCATCGCTTTGGCGCCTGCTCCAGGAGGTCGCGCGGTGCATCCAGCTTTCCGGCCTGTAAGGCTTCGCGCAGCACCTTTTCTATGCGGGGGACATGACCACGGCCCGTCGCTTTGATTGCCTTTGCCTGATCGGCGGGGAGGTACAGCGTGCGCCGTCCGGTCATGCCAGCTCCAGCCGCACTTTGCGGCCAACGACGGCGGCGGCACGCTTCACAGTGTCGAGCTGCACCTTGTCATTCTCCGGGTCCAGCAGGCGGTCGAGCTGGGCGCGGCTGGTGTGCATGCGCTTCGCCATGACGCTTTTTGTGATGCCCTGCTCCTTCATGGCCTGCTCGATCTGCCAGGCCAGGACGCGCTTGGTCGCCTGTTCGTTGACCTCCTCGCGGGTGCCTTCCTCTTCGAGGAAGCTGTCGAACGACGATCCGATATGTTTATTTGTCATTTTTCTCCACCTTCTTCTGTCGTTTGCGGGCTTTGGTCAGTTCGGCATCGGGCGTCTTCTGCGTTTTCTTAATGAAGGCGTGCAGCAGAACCATATGACCGTGGGCAATGCAGAACAGGACGCGCGAAATCCGCCCGTCCGAAAGGTCGCTGCGCACCTCCCACAGGCCTGCGCCCATGGGCCGGCACGTCGGCATGCCGACCGGCCAGCCGAATTCGACCGTGGCAATGTCCTGGCCGATGACCTTGCGATCGTCCGGGGTCTGGTCCTTCAACCATTCCCTGACCGGCTCCTTGCCGCTGTCGGTGGCGTAGAACGCCGCCGGCAGCTTTTTCAGCTCCTGCTCCATCCGCACCTTCTACGGTACATCGTACCTTAAAAGATACAGGGTTTGCCAGCAGAAAAGCGATTTTCTCCATAAAGCCCCTCGGATGCCGTTCCCCCCTCGCCAAGCCCCTTACGCTGGCGCCGCCTGGCGCGATTTCCGGCTCCGTGGCTGCGGTGTGATGCTTCGAGGGTGTCGGAGTAGGGTCAGAAGACCAGAGGCCCACAGGCGGCGATTTTTGAGCCGCCACGCCGCCGCCGCGCTTCCAGTGCTCAATGGCCAGCCGGGAGGTCGCCATGCTGTTACGCGTGATCCAGGGGCCTGTCGCAAACGCGAACGGGCTCGCGTTCATGGGTCGTTAGCCATACCCGCCCAGCTTGCCGCTCCGCCTCGGAGCCGGCCCATGATCCTGAACGCCCTCGCCCTCAAGCTGAAGAGAGAGGCCCGCGGCGACTTCACGGGCCGGCACTTCGAAGCCACTCTCATCGTCCAGGCCGTCTCCTGGTACCTGCGCTACGCGCTCAGCTACCGCGACATCGAGGAGATGCTGCTGGAGCGGGGTATGGGGGTGGACCACTCCACCATCAACCGCTGGGTGCTGGCCTACGCGCCCGCCATCGAGCGGCGCCTGCGCCGGTTCCGCAAGCCGCATTGCGGGTCCGTGAGGGTGGACGAGACCTATATCAAGGTGCGTGGCCAGTGGCGCTATCTGTACCGGGCCATCGACAAGCATGGCGAGGCGGTCGACTTCCTGCTCACCGCCAACCGCGACCTGGAAGCGGCCAAGCGCTTCTTCCGCAAGATGCTACAGGATCAGCCGCTTCTCGCGCCCGACCGCATCGGCACCGATGGTGCTGGCCCTTACCCGCCGGCGATCGCCGAGAGCCGCAAGGAGGGCCTGCTGCCACGCGCGCCCATCCACCACGTCACCAAGCACTTGCAGCAAGGGATTGAGAGCGACCACTTCCGGGTCAAGCGGCCGATGCCACGGGTCGGGGGCTTCCGCGCGTTCCACACGGCGCGGCGGACGATCCAGGGCTTCGAGGCCATGCTTTGGCTGCGCAAGGGTTTCGGGTTCTCAGGGGCGTGGACGGTCCGGGAGCAGAACCGACTGCTCGCGCAGTGCTTCGGACTTCCCGTGGCGAACAAAGCGTGAAAGCGGGACGGCAGAGACCCTTCTGCGGCCTGGACCCCAGTTTGCGACAGGCCCGGGCGTAGCGCAGGTACCAGGAGACGGCCTGGACGATGAGGGTGGCTTCGAAGTGCCGGCCCCGGAAGTCGCCACGGGCCTCTCTCTTCAGCGCGAGGGCGAGGGCGTTCAGGATCATGGGCCGGCTCCGAGGCGGAGGCGGCAAACTGGGCAGGTATGGCTAACGATCGGTGAATGCCGGCCCGTTCGCGTTTGCGACAGGCCCGACGCGCCTCCATGGCTTGTCGGACTTTGTCGGGCTCCCAACAGCCCGGTGGCGTCTGCGCCAATCCCCCACGGCAGCCATAAAGCATTGCAATAATTGCGAAAAGTTCGTCGGGCGGCGCTGGCACATCGCTTGCGCAACGAGGGTGCGACGGCAGCGGAAGTCGCTGCCGGCCGTGACGTGGGGAGCGATGTCGCTACCAACCACGCGCGGTTCGACCGAGGGTAGGAAGGCGCCACCCTGGGACGACTGCGGCAATCAGTGGAGAGCTGATATGAATACGTTCAGTGAAGACGATGCTGTGAAGAGCTGGATCCATAATGCTCCTCAGTATCACGATTATTTCTTGTTCGCCGACAACGTCGCGGCGACGGCGGGCGGGACGTTTCTCGGTGAGAACACTGCCGATCCGAATGCGACCGGCACGGCGATCTACACGGAACTCAGCAACCTTCCGACCGCCGTCTCCAGCATCCTCAAGCACAGCCAGAAGCGCGCCAATTTCCACCCGGCCACGACCAGCCCGGAGGTGCTGGCGGCAGCGTTCAACGGCTACGTGACCGAGATCGACAACAACCCTTTCTTGGCCCTCTCGAGGAATACCGCCACCAAGATGGCCTATGAAGACAAAAATTACAACGCCCTCTTCGATCAAATCTGCAGCCTGTACGCAGGACTTTCGGAGGATGACCTGAGAAATATTGAGAAAACCATCTCTGATATGGCGAAATCTGTCTCCAGCGAGAACCATTCAGAAGAATGGAAGAATTTGTTCTCTCAATCTACCATCAACATGAGGGACCCATCGCAGCCTAAGCTCTATTTGTACTACACTGCACTGTACATGTCCCACGACAAGAGTAAAAAGAAGGAGGTTGCGCGGCAGGGCTTTGAGGTGCGTTGCACCGAGTTCTCTATCCTGACTCTGAAAATCAAGGCCAGCGCCGGCAAGCTTGTGGCGCTCGATACGACGAACGTCACCGACTGGCTGCGCGACTCCACGAGTCCCACGGACCCCAACGTCAAGCTCTGCTTCCAGGCGTAACCCGTCCGGGGCCGGCCCGCCCGCCGACGAGCGAGGGCCGGCACCACGGATCGTCGGCTCCCCCCCGCTCGCCGGGGTTCGCGAGCCGGGCGACCTCGGCGAGGCGTTGTGGCGGATCGGTGCTCATGGGTCACCTTGCCCGCAGCTCTAGGGGGAGAATGGACATGACAGAAACCGAGAGGCTTTATGAGACCCTGTCCAAGATCGCCGAGGCGGCCAACACCGCCGTCAGGCATTGGCACGACTGGGAAGCCCTGGAACAGGCCCAACACTCGTATCAGCAGGGCTGGGAGGCCGCTCAGGCGGTCTCGGCGACCTTTGCCAAGAGCCTGAAGGGCGGAGGCGAGGTGCGAGATCCAATCGCGGCCGATGTCCTGGCCAAGATCTTCGACCCGCACGGATGGATCTGCATCACGGGCGCGGTCGATGAAGCGCTGAAACGGATGGCCGAAGGACCGCGCCTCGCCGATCTCTGGAACGTCGAGCGCAAGTTCGCGGCCGTGTTCACGGCCTGGGTGGCGCTGCACCGGCGCAATCTCGAACACAACGCCCTGATGATGGAGGTCTGGAAGAAGGCGACGGCGGCCTTCTCCGCCGTGGTCAATGAACGGTCCAAGAACGAGCAGGGGATCGCGTCGAGCCGCGAGCTGATGGCGCTCTTCGCCATCTGCTGGTTTTGTTCCGGTTGGTCTGGCGGTTCCAATCCTTCGCTAGTGCACAGATGCCGACGAACGCATCACACGCTCGGTCATCAACTTCTTGCTGAAACACGAGAAATCACGCTGAGCTTTAGAGCTCGCGCCTAGATCGCAGGAGGCATCCTCATGACTGCCAAGACCATCTACGACCATGGCCTCGACCGGAACCCGGCCAATTTCCAGCCGCTGACGCCCCTCACCTTCCTGGAGCGCACCGCGACGGTCTTCCCGGACCATGTCGCGGTCATCTACGGTTCTCTGCGGCGCAGCTACCGCGACTTCTATGCCCGCACGCGGCGTCTCGCCTCGGCCCTCGCGGCCCGCGGGATCGGGCGCGGCGACACGGTGGCGGTCATGCTCCCCAACACGCCCGCCTTGATCGAGTGCCACTACGGCGTGCCGATGACCGGCGCCGTGCTCAACACCCTCAACACCCGTCTGGACGCGGCGATGATCGCCTCCTTCCTCGATCATGGCGAAGCCAAGGTGCTGATCACCGACCGGGAATTCGCGCGGGTGATCAAGCCGGCGCTCGCGCACGCGAAGGTCAGACCCCTCGTCATCGACTACGACGACCCGGAATTCAGCGGTGAGGGCGAGCGCCTGGGCAGCCTGGACTACGAGGCGTTCCTGGCCTCCGGCGACCCCGCCCATGCCTGGTCCCTGCCCGGCGACGAGCGGGACGCGATCACGCTCAACTACACGTCCGGGACCACGGGCGATCCCAAGGGGGTGGTCTACGATCACCGCGGCGCCTGTCTGCAAGCGGTTGGCAACGTCGTGACCACCGGCCTCGGCAAGCACCCGGTCTATCTCTGGACGCTGCCGATGTTCCACTGCAACGGCTGGTGCTTTCCCTGGACGCTGTCGGTGGTGGCGGGCACGCATGTCTGCCTGCGGCAGGTGCGGGCCAAGGCGGTGTACGACGCGATCGCGGACCACGGCGTCACGCATCTCTGCGGCGCCCCGGTCGTGATGCAGCAGCTGCTGAACGCGCCTGCGGCGGAGCGCCGGGCACTGCCGCACCCGGTGTCGTTCGTCGTCGGCGGCGCGCCCCCGCCCGAGGCGGGCTTGGCCGGAATGGCGGAGGCGGGCTTCGACGTGACCCACGTCTACGGCCTCACCGAGACCTACGGGCCGGCCGTGGTCAACGAGTGGCACGCGGATTGGGACGCGCTGACCACGCCCGAGCAGGCGGCCCGCAAGGCGCGCCAGGGCGTGCGCTACCCGCCCCTCGAGGCGCTCGACGTGCTCGATCCCAAGACGATGCGGCCAGTGCCGGCGGACGGCCAGACCGTCGGCGAGGTGATGTTCCGCGGCAACGTGGTGATGCGCGGCTACCTCAAGAACCCGAAGGCCACCGAGGAGGCATTCCGGGGCGGCTGGTTCCATTCGGGCGACCTCGGCGTGAAGCACCCGGACGGCTACCTCCAGCTCAAGGACCGCTCGAAGGACATCATCATCTCGGGGGGCGAGAACATCTGGTCGATCGAGGTCGAGGAGGCGTTGTTCAAGCACCCGGCGGTCGCGGACGCCGGGGTGGTCGGCAAGCCGGACGAGAAGTGGGGCGAGGCGGTCTGCGCCTTCGTTGAGCGGAAGAACGGCTTCGAGATGGTCTCGGCCGAGGAGCTGATCGACTGGTGCCGCCAGTCGCTCGCCAGCTACAAGGTGCCCAAGCACGTCTTCTTCACCGAGCTTCCGAAGAACTCGACCGGCAAGACCAACAAGGTCCAACTTCGGGAAATGGGCAAGGCACTGTGAGGGCAAGTGGCCGTCGGCACAACTGGAGAGGCGACGGCCCGAGAGGGCCGGGGATGAACCCTGCCGTTTGACGAGCCGCTCGCGCCGGCTGACGCTGTTCGGTCGCAAGGCGTCGGGCGACCTCTTCCGGGACCTTACCAGTCCTGATGCTCAGGCGGTTTGCCGGGGCGTGTCGCAAACGTTCAACGCCCGAAAAAATCGTCTCCGAACAGGGCGTGACGAGGCCTGCTCACCGCCTGCTGACCCCCTCCGACGAGGCTGGCGAAGCAGTTTGACGAGCCCGGTATCGGCCTGACGGACCGGTGTGCGCCTACGCGGGGAGCATAATTTTCTCCGCCAAAAATCTTTGCGACACGCCCGGATGAAGCGCCAGGGCGCCGCCTAGCACGGCAGCAGCACGCACAACCTAAAGTCACCAACCCGATTTGCGAGAGCAGATCCGGGAACAGGAAACCTATGTTCAAATCAAACGACGGAAGACCCGGCGGTTTGGTTGGCTCCCGGCCGCCGGGTCTGAAGTGTAGGAGTAAATATGCAAGGAAAATCTCTACACGAGCGCGCTGCCTCTGGCAAGCGTGACGATGAAGCCGCGGCCAAGCGCGCGGAAGAGTACCTGCGGCAACATTTCCCCGGCTTCAGCGGCTGGGCTCCCTGTGACGACCCGACCGGCCACATCAGCCACGGCACGCCCGAGATGCTGGCCGTGTTCGCAATCGGGTGCTTGGAGGGCTTGATCGCTCACGCGGACATGGCAATCCGCTGCCTGCAGCGGCACGACCAGCCCGGCATGCGGGCGCACATCCGCAGCCACATCCGCGCCGAGCGCGAGTTCGAGCGGACTGGCGTCGAGATCATCGGCATGCTGTTCGAGCCGAAGATGCAGGCCAAAGCCGCAATCGCCGGGGTGGCCGCATGACGGCGAACGTGCGCCCCATCCGCCGCCCCGCTCCGCCCGACAACGATCCGGTGCTCACCGAGAGCAGCATCGCGGCCCTGGTCGTGGAGCGATTTCGCGACCAGCTCCTCTACGACCACGGCCAGGCCTTATGGTTCGAGTGGGCCGGCACCTGCTGGGTGCCGGACACCACCGGGGGCGTCTTCGACCGCTGCCACACCGTGGTGCAGGAGCAGATGCGCCTCCTCTCCCCCAAGAAGCAGGTGCGGCTTGGCACGGCCAAGTTCGTGTCCGGCGTCGAGAAGCTGTGCCGTCATGCCCGGACCTTCGTCGCGCAGAGCGAGGATTGGGACGGCGACCCGATGGTGCTCGGCACGCCCGGCGGCGTCGTGGACCTCACCACCGGCAAGATGCGTCGGGCCGAGCCGGGCGACCGGATCACGAAGCAGACGGCGGTGGCGCCGGCCGACACGGCGGATTGCCCGCGCTTCCTGCGCTTCCTCAACGAGGCGACCGGCTCAGACCTGGGGCTGATGCGGTTCCTTCAACAGTGGGCCGGATACAGCCTCACCGGCCGCACCACCGAGCACGCCGTCGTCTTCGTGTTCGGCGGCGGCGGCAACGGCAAGTCGGTCTACCTGAAGGTGCTCGCGACCGCGCTGGCGTCCTACGCCGCGACGGCGACCATGGACGCGTTCGTTGCCAGCAAGCACGCCCAGCACACGACCGACCTCGCGATGCTCAAAGGCGCCCGGTTCGTGTCCGCGTCCGAGACGCAGGAAGGCCGAGCGTGGGATGAGGCCCGGCTGAAGTCGTTCACGGGCGGCGACGCGATCACCGCGCGCTTCATGCATAGGGACAACATGACCTTCGTGCCGACGTGCAAGATCACGATCGTTGGGAACCACAAGCCCAAGATCCGCACCGTGGACGAGGCGATGCGGCGCCGCCTCAACATCGTGCCGTTCATCCGCAAGCCCGCCGAGCCCGATCCCGATCTGGAGCGCAAGCTGCTGGCCGAGTTGCCCGGCATCCTGCGGTGGCCCATCGACGGCTGCCTGGACTGGCAGGAGCACGGTCTCATCCGGCCCGACGCCGTCCTGGCCGCGACGGATGAGTACTTGGCCGACGAGGACCTGTTCGGTCAGTGGGTCGAGGACCGGTGCAAGGTGGATCCCGGCAATCGGCAGATGCGAACGCCGAACCAGGACCTCTACGCCTCGTGGTGCGACTTCGCCGAACGGGTCGGGGCGCGGCACGGCACGCTGCACGAGCTGGGCGAGAAGCTGAGCAAGCTCGGGCTCGCGCGCTACAAGTCGGGCGGCGTCCGCGGCTTCGAAGGCATCTACGTGACGAGCACGGGCGCGTAGGCCCAGAGGCCAGGGACACCTTGGGACGGCATTGGGACGCGGGCCTCGGTCTGCGTCCTTTTTCGTTCGCGAACCGTTCGGCGGCCTGCCGATCGATTGGGACACCTGCCCTGGATTTGGGACACGTCAGGGACGCCTGCTCCGACCGGTGTCCCAACCTCCTGCCCTAAAATTGATAGGCCATGAAAGGGCTTAAGCCACGTCTTGGGGCATTTGGGACGCTTGGGACACCGAAATCGGGTATCTCAGAGATACCGCGCACACACAGGCGCACGATCAGGGATTTGCCGCTTTTGGTGTCCCAGGTGTCCCAGTGTCCCAACCTCCCAGCCGCTTCGCGTGAGAGAACCGTCGCAGGCTGCCGGGGGATCAGTGCTTCCCGTGGCCACCGACACGACGTTCTGAGGATGGATCGCGGGATGCTGTGTCTCCCGGTAGCCCTACGACGGTGCCGACGCTCTGATGCTCAAAGGATGCCAGACAGTCGCCAGCGCAACGGTTCGGTGAAGGCGAGGGGTCAGGAGAGCAGTTCTGGCGGGGCTCGGGGACGGCACATGAGAGGCCGGATCCTTATGGATCAAAGACTTGGCCTGAATGACGCGAATCGAAGTACGGTGGAATGGTCAGCCGCACAGCCAAACCTCGACGGCGACCGTAACCTGCCCCTCGTAACGTGACGCAGCGTCATAGATTAGCAGGTCAGCTGTTCTAGCCGTAAACCTCTCTTGATGGCTTTACAGACGGGTCGGAATAATGTAAGCCTGATGCAGCAGTTTAGTGGTTTACAGTCATGGCGACCTACGGCTATCAGCGGGTGTCGAGCGAGGGCCAGGAGGACGGCACGTCGCTCGACGAGCAGGGCAAGCGCATCCGCGGCCTGTGCATGATGCAGGGCCTCGACGAGCCGGTGTTCTTCCGGGACGTATGCCAGGGCAAGATCCCGCTCGGGGACCGCCCAGGCGGTTGCCGCCTCCTTCACGCGCTGAAGCCGGGCGACAACCTCGTCGTCTTGAAGCTCGACCGCATCTTCCGCAACGCGACCGACGCACTCACGCAGGCGGACGCCTTCAAGGCCAAGGGCGTGAACCTCTATCTCATCGACATGGGCACCGAGCCGGTGACGAACAACGGCACGAGCCGCATGTTCTTCGGCATGCTGGCTTTGATGGCCGAGTTCGAGCGCGAGCGGATCCGGGAGCGCACGCAGGACGGCAAGGCGGCCAAGGCAGCCAGGGGCGGCTACATCGGGGGGTCGAGGCCCTTCGGGTACGACGTCGTCGGCACCGGCAAGGACGCCGTCCTGAGGCCCCGTGAGAGCGAGCACGAGTACGTCCAGCAGATCGTAGCGCGACGCGAGGCCGGCGAATCCCTGCGCAGCATCAGCGCGTGGCTGGCGACCCGGGGCGTGAAACTCTCGCATGTCGGTGTCGCCAACGTGCGAGAGCGCGATGCGAACCCCAATTGAATGGTGGCGAGCGTTGTTGCTATCTTGAAAATGAAGTAACAAGCATAAACAAAACAAAGAAGAATAATATAGATCCGCCAATCATGAGTGGCATGGCAAAATCTTTTCCTTCCGGATCATGTCTCTCTGTCTCTGACATATTGAATCCCCTCTCTTTATGGTCGGACCTACGTAGCGCGCCGGCATGCGGCCAGCCAAGCTGAGCCGAAGATCTTAAAGTGTGCCTGAGGGTGGCGGCCCGGCTGAGGCCCGTCTGCAACACCTCGTCTCCGCTTCGACGCGCACGTTCCAGACCGGCTCGGTTTGCTGTAGTCTAGATACCGGGCCCCGAAGGTCCGCGCCGGTGCCCGCGTGATGCGGGGTACCGGTCCGCTGGTAGATCCAGCACCGGGACGTTGCGCACGCCTGCGCATGACGCCGTGGTCCACATGGACCGCACCCTCAGGCCGCTCAGTGGAGCGCCCCATTGCTTCCCCCGACCTCACCCACCGCCTCGACGCGGCACGATTTTCATCTCGACATCGACATCGCCCCGCCCCGGGTGAATCCCTGCCCCTTCGACCGCCTACGCAACCGCGGCGAGCTTGACATGGACCGCGTCCGCAACAACGCGCTCTACGCCGCCGGCAGTCGCCTGCGCGAGCACGCGCAGCACGCCGCCCTCGACGGCCTCGCCCGCGCTCGCCTGGACGGCACGCCCGGCAGCGGCCCGGGATCCCGCTGCCCGATCACGGAGACCGTCGAGCGCCACCGCCACACGCTCTTGCTCGCGAAGCAATCGATGCAGTCCCATGAATGGCAGATCGTGATTGCCGTTGTGATCGACGAGGCGACCCTTGAGCAGGCGGGCCGGTCCGCAGGCTACGGCAACAAGGCCGGTGCAACTGCCGTTGCGCTCGACCGCCTCCGGCACGGCCTCGCAGCCCTGGTCATGGCCTGGCGTCTGCTCCCGCCCGGTGAACACCCGCTGTCCGTCGCGTGATACATTTCGTCATATTTTGAGCCTGACGTATTCTTCTTGACAGGGTGGACGCCAGTCGGTTAGGTTTGGGTACCTTCCGCAACTGCGTCCAAATCCTGCCCCGCACTCGTGCGGGCGGTGACGCGTTCGCCTGCGGCGGGTTCTTTGAGCGTGTTAGCCAAACTCACGGCCGTCCCTTCCGGGGCGGCCTTTTTCTTATCGAGAGGAGTCCACATGTCTCCCCAAGATGATCGCCTTGATCTGCTGACCGGCTTCCAGACCATCGGCGATTATCTCGGCTGGTCTTATCGTAAAACACAGTATCGATCGTCAATCGGCGATCTTCCGACCTTCAAGGTTGGTCAACATGTCTGCGCCCGTCGCTCAACTTTGCGCGATTGGGCCATGAAGATGGAGGCGAAAGCTTCCCGAGAAGGCAAGCTCGCCGATGTCGCGCCATAATGCAGCCGCGCGAGCCCGACACGTCGAAGCCCAACGCCGGTACGCCAAGCGATGGCCCGAGAAGATCAGGGCGCAGCGCAAGGCACAGTACGCCCGCAAGCGCGGCAAGATCATCTTCGGATCGTGCGCTCACTGCGGCGAGACCGACCGTCTCGAAGCTCATCACGAAGATTACGACGCGCCGCTCGCTGTGATCGTGGTCTGCGGACCGTGCCATCGGGAGATCCACGCCCGCATCCGGCTCCGCACCCTTGCTGAGCGCGCAATGGCCAAGCTGAGAACCCTGGAGGCACTGCCAGCGGCCAAGATGCCTCGTTGGCTACGGCACCCACTCCGAAACCGCGAACGGCCGTCCTGGGCCATCCTGGAGCCCCTAAAGCTATGCCGCGCAAGCCCGCATCCAATGCCGTGGCGAAGTCCGCGGTCAGCAACGGCACGAGCCTGTTCCTGGTCGATGAGGTCGATCGCCGGTCAGCTCCGGCCCGCCGCTTCCGAGATATCGTCGGCGACGTCACCTCCGATCTCGGCGGCCGAGACGAGGTGACGGCTGTCCAGCAGCAGCTGATCCGCCGCTTCGCCACGCTCGCCCTGACCCTGGAACTCCAGGAGGCCGCGATCGTGGAGGGCGGGCAAGTCGACCTGGATCTCTACGGCCGCCTGTCCGGCCAGATGAACCGGCTCGCCTCGACCCTCGGGCTCAAGCGGGTAATGCGCGACGCCAACGAACTCGACCTCAAAGCGTACATGGCGCGGAAAGCGGGGGTGTTGTCGTGACGATCATCGACGCGCTCACCGACCCGCATCTGTTCGGCTCGGCCATCCGCGACCCGGCGACCTTCACGGCGTGGCGGGTCTTCCTGAAAGCGTTCTTCGGCCTGTCCATGAACGAGGCCGAGTTGGAGATCTTCCGGGCCTGTACCGGCCGCGAGGTGCCGCCCACCACCCCGATGGCCGAGGCCCATCTGCCGACCGGGCGGAGAGCCGGGAAGTCGTTCGTCCTCGCCCTGATCGCGGTCTACCTCGCGGCCTTCCGTGAGTACCGCGGTTACCTCGCCCCGGGCGAGCGCGCCACCGTGATGGTCCTCGCCGCCGATCGTCGGCAGGCGCGTGTCATCTTCCGCTACTGCAAAGGTCTGCTCGCCGGCTCACCGCTCCTCGCCAACCTGATCGAACGCGAGACGGCCGAGGCGCTGGACCTCGCGAACGGCGTCACGATCGAGATCGGCACCGCCTCGGTGAAGACGACGCGCGGCTACAGTCTAGCGGCGGTGCTGTGCGACGAGATCGCGTTCTGGGAGACCAGTGAGGACAGCGCGTCGCCGGACTACGAGATCCTGAACGCGCTGCGCCCCGGTATGGCGACGATCCCGGGCTCGGTGCTGCTCTGCGCCTCGTCTCCCTACGCCCGCAAAGGCGCGCTCTGGGACGCCTTCTCGCGGCACTTCGGGCAGGACAACTCGGACGTGCTCGTGTGGCGAGCCGCTACCCGGGTGATGAACCCCACGGTGCCGGAGCGGACCATCGACGAGGCGTACCAGCGCGACCCCGCAGCCGCCGCGGCCGAGTACGGGGCCGAGTTCCGCAGCGACATCGAGTCCTTCGTTAGTCTCGACGTCGTCAAGGCGTGCATCGACTCCGGGGTCATGGAACGTCTGCGCCACGCGGGCCGGCACGTCGCGTTCGTGGATCCCTCGGGCGGCTCGGCCGACAGCATGACGCTGGCCATCGCGCACCACCAGGCGGGCAAGGCCGTGCTGGACGCCGTCCGTGAGATACGCCCGCCGTTCTCGCCCGAGCAGGTCGTCGAGGAATTCGCCGGCCTCATGAAGTCCTATGGAATCCGTGAGGTCACGGGCGACAGGTACGCGGGCGAGTGGCCGCGGGAGCGGTTCCGAGTACACGGCATCAACTACAAGGTCTCGGAGAAGTCGAAGTCCGACCTCTACCGCGACCTCCTGCCGTTGCTGAACTCGGCGAAGGTCTCGCTCCTCGACCACCCGCGCCTCGTTCAGCAGCTCGTTGCGCTCGAACGCCGGACCGCCCGCGGCGGGCGCGACTCCATCGATCACCCGCGCGGCGGACACGACGACCTGGCGAACGCCGTCGCGGGTGTCCTGGTCGGACTCGCTCGCCCCCAGAACACCTTCCAGGTGTTGCCCTTCCCGTTTTGACATCCAAACAGAACTAAGGATCCGACGACCCAATGGCTTATCCTACCAAGACCCTGCCGCTAGATGACTCCGGTAATGTCAGCGGCGCCGCCACGGCAATCACGACGCTAAGGGCTGCCGCCGGCACTCGCTATGCAAATGCCGTCACCGCTCTACACGCGGCGTTCGTTGACCTCCAAGCACTGGACGTACTCACGAACAACACGAATGTTGGCGGCAACGGCATGGCGGTCAACACCTTCACGGGTGGCGAGGCCGAATGGCGCCTGCCGCTGATGCTCCGGCACCCGGTCTACATCCCGAACATCCCGGGCAATCCGAATTGGGCCGCCGAGTCACGTGCTCGTCTCGACATTTACTTCTCGAACCTGAGCTGAGATACACGATGTCCAACAAAGGCAACATCGCCGAATTCTGGCAGCAGGCCGTCCGGCAGCAGCTCGATCAGTGTCCAGCGCTGCGGTCCGATTCCCAGACGGGCAGCCCGGTCGTGGCCGCGCTCCGCTCTGCCACGTCGCGCGCGGCGGAGATCTCCGCGGCCTTCGGTCGGATCGGCGAGCGCACCCGCCGCGATCCCCATCTCACCGAGGCTGGCAAGCGGGACAAGATCACGACCGTGGCGACCCGCGACACGCTCGGTCCGCTGAGGCGGACGCAGCGCGAGGTGGCCGAGGTGAAGGCGCAGGTCGCCGCGAAGCGTGCCGCGTGCGTCGTCCGGCGCGGCACCGACCCCGTCGAGGAGATGAGACGCCAGGAGGTCCGCGCTTTCCTTCGCAGTCTGCCCGATCCAGGCAAGCGGATCGGCGCAGCGATGCAGGATCCCGAGATCGCCCGCGCCGTCGTGGAGGCCAGCCCGATGCTGTCCGGCATGGATGCGGCGAACTACCAGCGTATCCACGATGAAGTCGTCAAGGCCGAGCATGGCGACGTGCTTGCCGAACTGGATGGGCTGAAGGAAGTCATCCAATACGCTGAGAACATCATGGCGTTCTGCCACAACTCAGTCCGTGATACGCTCGGCGAAAACCGGGAGACTGACAAGCTGATCGCGGATTTCAACAAGGAATACGACGCAAGCTAAGCGTCAGAGATCGCGCCGTCCCGTGGTGGGTGGCGGCGCGATGGAGGCCCTGGCCGCTCCGCCGTCAGCCACGCGGCGTCGAGCGGCCGGGCCGACCCTGAGTTTTTCCGGCGGCTCCCCTTCGCCGGAACGGGAAAAACCATCCATGACCGACACCGATCGCGCCAACATGGGCGCTTTATTCCGTGAGGTCGCGACGAAATTGGGCGGCTACGTGCCCGGTCGCGGCATGGTATTCAGCGACTGCGTTGCCCGCGCTCTCGGCTACTACGATGCTACTTTGCTCAGAGCGCACATGCGAGACCCCAACAATGTCGAGTGGCGCCGCCGCCTGATCGACGCGGTCGCCATGCTGAAGGCGGCGCGTCCGTGAGCGGGATCGGCCGATCCGCCGGATCCTCGCCGAGCAAGAATGGCAATGCCCACCGGGGCCCGCGTCGTCGACATTAGATCGTCTGTGGCTATCAACTGCCGCGGTGATCCTTCCGCCATGCGCTCGGCGCCATGCCAGTCCAGCGGTGGAAGGCACGCGTGAACGCGGGCGGCTCCGAGAACTCCAGGGCGGCCGAGATCCTCGCTAAGCTCAGGTTGGTGTTGGCCAGCAACTGCTTGGCCATTGCGAGTCGCGTCTGATTCGCGACGGACCGAAACGTCGTTCCCTCGGCCTTCAGGCGGCGGGCCAGTGTGCGCTGATGGATCGCCAGCGACTGCGCGACGTGAAGCCTCTCGATCCGCTTCTCGCTCACCGTCGAGCGCACGCGCCGCCGGACCTCGTCGGTCAGGCCGGACGGGATGACGGCCTCAAGCTGCTGGATGCGCCGCTCTACGGCCGCTCGAATGAGCGGGTTGGCGCCCTCGACCGGTCGCCTCAGAACCCGGGCTGGGAACACCAGCGCCGCGATCTCCTGCGAGAACCGGACCGGGGCTCGGAAGAAGCGCGTGTAGGGTGTGGTATCCTCTGGTTCCAGACGCGGTAGCAGCACCTCCTCCGGGCTCCAGTGAGGGCTGCACAGCGACCGCAACACGCTGGTCAGCGCCGCAATGGCTCTCTCGCAGTGGAGCGCCACCCCCTCGATGTCAGGCTCATACGGCGCATAGCTCACGATCGCGACCGGGCCGTCGATCGACAGCTCAATCACGGCACCGCGGTTCAGGAGATCGTGGTGCGTCCGCACGGCCTGCAAGGCGTCGCCGACCGTCTCTGAGTGACGCATCCGCGTCCCGAGCAGACCAAGCGAGGCGAGAGTGACGCGCTGACCAATGAGGAGGCCGAAGTGGGCGCACTGCGTCTGGTCGGCGGCCAGCGCCGTCAAGCGGCCCAACGACGCGAACGAGATTGCTTCGATGGTACCAAAGATCTGCGTGTCAATGCCGGCCAGCTTGAGGATCTTCTCGGGCTCGATTTTCAGCTCAACCAGAATGTCGCAGATCGCCTGTACCGCATGAACGTGAACGAAATCAATAGGAACATGTCCTGAAGGAATGACCCGCAAAGGGGTGATTTGCCCCTTGCATTTAGACAAACCTATATTTAATCCTAAGTCATAGCCTTGACCGTCGCCAGACGACGCATCAGAGTCCATGGCTGCGTCTCCAGTGTTTCTGGGTCAGCTAACTCACGTAGATCACGATCTCATCGTCTTCGCAATAGAGAAGCAAGGGGTCAAACCCGTAGCTGTAACAGCTACGGGCTTGACCCAAAGCATATCATTGGCATTGAATTGCGAACAATCGATTTGCGCTGAGGGCGTTTGAGACCTTCTCATCGTAGCCTCGACCCGCGCCACAGCGGTGTGGGCCTCAGGAAGCTCTGCTTCTTCACCGCGCGGGCCGCGCCAGCAGGATCGCCGTCCTGACTGCCATCCGCATCTCGGCCTCGGACGAGCCCCTCGCTGCCAAGACCTCACGAGCGTGAGAGCTGGCCGCCATAATCGCGCAAACATCGATCGCGATGTCCTCCGCGAGCGGGCGAGGGCCGGGCTTCGGATCGCTCAGGAAGTCCATTACGGCTGCGTCGAGTTGCTCGTCGGTGACGAGCTTGAGCTTGTAGAGGTCGCCGATTGTCAGGGTATCAGCCACGCTTGAACTCCCGGACCGCATCGGGATGCGGACTGGCCGATGCGGGTCTCGATCACGCCTTCGGTGGTGATCTGGACGTCCCCCTATCAGTCTCGCGCGTTTCTGCGACGGCGCTCGTTCACCGCCTTATGGCCGGCGGCGCGGTGGGGCGCCGCGGCGCGTGTCGCCTGGCCCGGGGGCTTGGCCTGCCCGGGGAAAGTGTCGGGGGTGCCGCCCGGGGCGCCGGCTGCGCGCTCCGCGCCGCCCACGGGACCTCCGGCTTGCGACCCCGCCTTGTTGTAAGGCGAGCCACCCTGCGCGAGGACCGCTGCGGGCAGTAGGGCCAACGACGCGGCGAGAAGAGCTGCTTTGATCACGGGCGGTATCCTCAGCACTATCCTTGTCTCTGTACGATGCCATGCTGCGGTATGCGCCACTTGACCCAGTGGGACTCCGCTGACACCAGCCGATCCTGCCAGGGCGGGCGGGCTCTTGTCGTCCAAACGGGCACCCATGCGAACGGCCGGCTTCTCGGACGCCGCACTCAGCCTGCGGAACGTCCAGACCGCGATGGGCTAGCTCAGGTGAATGCGCCGCCCCGGCGGGCGTGGTCGGGTAGCAACCTCATGCGAACCCTCGAACTGGCCCGCCCGGCGCCCCCGTCGAGGCGGGCTTCCTTCTGCAAGGCGTCACGCTCTACGGCTAAGCCGCTCGTGGCAGGAGGCAGCGCATGGCCGACGACTTCAACATCCGGGACGCGCTTGAGGCGCTCCTCCGCGAGGCCGGCCAGATCTTCGACGTATGCGACCGGGACGACAGCTGGGCCCCGACGGCGTCGTTCGTCGTCGAGATCCAGGCTCACGCCTGCTGCGAAGCGCTGAACGGCCTGGAGGGCCGCGAGCGGTATAAGGTGACGAAGCGGGCGGCCTAAGGGTCCCCTCCCGAGCCGGCGTTCCTTTGTGCGGGCCGGGTCCTTGAGGACCCAGGGAGCCCGACCCGCGGCCCGTCCGGGAGTTGGGACCTAGGAGCAGGCGCGCACAGACTAGCACAGTTTAGCCGCCCGCCCGCGACGCCCCGCCGGAGGCCGATCAACTGGCCCTCGACTGGCGCCCGGCCCGAGGCCCGCGCGAGACCTTCGGAATGCTGTCCTGAGGGCCCATAACGCGCACCATACTGCCACTTATGCGAATGGGCCGCCGTCACGCGCGTGAGGGCGAGCACAACCCTCATTCCGCTACACGCAACAGCCGGTTGTCGGTGGGATTCAGACGCTTCGTCACCTCAACCGAGGCTTTGAATTTCACGTCGCGCTTGGCCGGAACCGTGACCAGTTCTCCCGTGCGAGGGTTGCGGCTTGGCCGGGCATCTCTCGTTACCGTTTTGAACGCCCCGAAGCCGCGCAGCTCAACCCTGCTACCATCGGCCAAGCCCTCTGCGATCCTGTCCAAGACCGCGCGTACGACCGCGTTAGCCTGGCCAGAGCGGAGATGCGGGTTCAGTTCCGCGATGCGTCGGGTGAACTGCGATCTAAGCATATAGCCATGGTGGAGCGCGGCTCGACGAGGGCAACCCTGTCGATGGTTGGATCCTGCACGGCCCTTCGCGCGCGAGGCCGAGCACAACCTACATTCCAGCAGTACCAACCTGAAGCTTGGGCGCGTTCCAAGGTCGGTGGCGGTCTCAAGCGGCAGTCCGGTCTGCGGACGTCCGTTCACCCGGACCGGCTCGCCTGTCTGGGAACAGTAGACACCCCAGCCACCACCGATGCCGTCACGGAACGGGCCTCGGCCGCGAGCCGTTTAACGGTCTCATAGGAGGAGATCGCCATGGCCGACAAAGACCGCATCGAAGGGTCCGCCGATCAGATGAAGGGCTCGCTCAAACAGACCGCCGGCGACTTGACCGGTGACCAGAAATTGAAAAGCGAAGGGACGATGGACAAGGTCTCCGGCAAGATCCAGAACGCGGTCGGAGGAGCCAAAGACGCGATTCGCGACACGTTCTCGTCCGACAAGGACAAAAAGCCCACGTAACCACAACGAGGGAGCCCGCGGGCTCCCTTTCTCGTTGAACCAATCCCGTTCCTGTACAAACGGCCGGACCCCAATACGCGCCGACCCACGCCAGCCAAGCTGTCTACTCCTCCCATCGGGGGCACAGCATGGCGCAGGTTCGCGTCCTCGACCCGCTGACGGGCCGCGTCGTCTCGGTCGACCTGCCCTGCCCCCTGCTACGCGTCCCGCTCCACGCCCCGCCGAAGCTGTTCGAGAGCCGCGTCCAAGCCCGGTGCAGGGCGCGACGGCGCCGGAGAAGCCGCAGACGGTGCCGCCGACCGCCGTCCCGGCAGCTTGAGGACGGTCACCACGGGGCGTTCCGGCTTCCTAGTAGGTCTCTGACTATCTGAAGGGCGCGCATTTCTGCATCCAGGGGGCGGCGGCGCTTTAGCCAAGCCGACCATTCCCGCGAGAGCACGGTCACCCGGTTCGGCAGGTTACGGTCACCGCGTCGGCGGCGCTCTTCGATCCGCACCAAGCCGTCCAGCTCGGCGAGCCGGATCGCGTCCTGGGCGAGCCGGTGCGAGACGCCGGCCCGGGCCGCGATCTCGCCGACCGTCAGGGTGCAGTCGCCGTTCGCCGCGATCTCGTCGCCGACGATGCCCAGGACCGCGAGCTGGCCCGTCGTGAAGCGCGCAGCCGTGGCGGGCGGCAGCGGCCCGGAGAAGGCGATCGTGCGACGCCTCTCCAGGGTCTTGAGGCGGTCAGGGCTCCTACAGCGGCGTTTCGGGGGGAAGAGGGTCCGCAGTCGACCGAGCGGCACGACGGTCGCTGGCGCGCGTCTGGCGGGCATCCTGGCCCTGATCGCGGCGTCGGCTTTCTCATACTCGGCCTCGGTGATCCGCCCGTCCGCGTAGGCGCGGGCGAGGTCCCGTAGCTCTTGGTCGTGATTCATCAGTCCCGGCCCTCATAGGGCCGCGGCAGATCGATCGGGCGCGCCGGTCAGGGCGGTCCGTCTCCAGACAAAGCCTCGCCGTGCCGGAACTGCCACGTTCCGGCTTGACTCCCGAGGGAGGCTCTGGCGATATCCGGAGTGCGAACTTTCGGACATCGCCGCTTCGGCGGTTCAGCGGCCTCCCGGTGCCACCCGGGGGGCCGTTGGCTTTTTAGGGGTTCACTGCGGCGGCGGTGGATCTCCTGCGTGTCGACTCGGCGGAATGCGGGCCGCACGACGTGGCATCAGGCCCCAAGCGGCGCCGTTCGTCAAACCGACGCACGAACACCTGGCCGCCACCCGTTCGACACCAATTCGCAATCCTTCGTTAACCATCACGTGCCAGCGTCGGACGCCCGTCCATCGGGTGTACGGCGGGTGTCTAGATGGCAGAGGAATGGTTTACATACAGTGCGTTAGGCGAACGCCTTGGCATCTCACCTGAAGCAGCGAGACAGAAGGCGATCCGCAACCACTGGCCTCGCCGGGCAGGCAATGATGGGAAGGCGCAGGTCCGAGTCGACATCGAAGAGGTGATCGCCTCGACCATTCCCCGGAAGCCGCGGGAAGAGGAGCCGTCCGACGCCTGTCCGACACCCGAAGCACTGCCCGTCGAACCCCCGTCGGACGCCCGCACCTTCGCAGCCCTGGAGGAGCACATAGCCACGCTCAAGGCTATGGCTGCAAAGGCGGAAGAGATCGCGGAACGTGAGCGCCAGCGTGCGGACCAGGAGGGTGTACGGGCCGACGCCGAAAGGGCTCGCGCGGATGCCGAACGTGCCCGAGCCAACGAGCTGGTTGACCGCATCACGCAGCTCCAGAACGACGAGCGCGCGAGCCGCGCCACGATCGAACGCGAACTGTCCGAGCTGCGCGGCGTCGTTGACCGTCTGAAGCGCCCATGGTGGCGGCGTCTGGCCGGCTGACGCCCGTTCGACACCCGTCGTACGCGCGAACCCACGTGGGCCGAGCACAGCCTCGTGAACGGGCGTACGGCTTCCACGGTGTGTGGGTGTCGGCCGGGCGTCGGACAGGTGATCGCCTCGGGCGCGGCTCCTCCCATCGCTGCCCGCCGGCTTACACCCCACCTTAAC
Organism: Methylobacterium sp. CB376; assembly: GCF_029714205.1. NCBI lineage: Bacteria > Pseudomonadati > Pseudomonadota > Alphaproteobacteria > Hyphomicrobiales > Methylobacteriaceae > Methylobacterium > Methylobacterium sp. CB376. The sequence continues at coordinate 56,356 of NZ_CP121649.1, forward strand.
CCCACGGCCCCAAGCTCCCCGACAGGCAAGCGCCCCCTTGCTTGCCAACGAGGCGGCCGGGCCTGGCCAGACTTATCGGCCCGGCCGCCTCGTTCTCCAGACCGGCCCCGAGCGGCGAATGCAGATCTACCGCCGGCTGCGGGAGCGCGGCTTCAGCCCCGTCCAGACGCTCGCCATGATCGGCGTCAGCGTTCCGCTTCTGGTGGCCGGCGCGAGCATCACCCTGCTCGGCACGCTCGACGCATGGGGCCTGGTCGAACCGCTCCGGGCGAGCATCCCCCGCGGGTAGCAGGGACCTGTCGGTCCTCCGCAAGCGACGTTTAATCGTCGCCCTCGGGCTCGACACAGGACTCGACGAACACCCGGCGCACCTCGCCCCGCAGCCGCTTCCTCACAGCTTCAGCGTCACATCGCGCCAGTAGGGCGGGATCCACATCAGTCATGCGATCCGGGGTGGCGGCGTCTTCGCTGACCTCCGGGGCTGGTTGGTCAGGAGCAAGCAAGGCGGCGTGTGCGAATACCGCGCCGGGCAAGCTCGCCAGGAGCACTGAGGCGCGGAGCGCAACGACGTAAGCCTTCATCAGCCCCCCACCCTGAACTGCCAAGATTGGCCTTGAACTTGCGGCATAGCGTAGGCGAGTGGGGCCAGTCACTACACACTGCTTGAGTCCAAGCGCGCTGGGCTTCTGGACTCACATGATGGACAGGCCGCGTCGGCTCGGCAGGGCCAGCGCGGCGCTGGTGGTGGGGACCAGCGGGCTGAAGCCTCGCGGTACCGCGAAACTCAAGCCGGATTGACGCGTCACAACCCAAATCGCTCCCGCGCAACTACGAGGCGGGCTTGAGTAATCGAGCCCGCCCCTGACGGGATGTCGCAATTGTCGCACCAGAACAAATAGTGTCCGAGCCGCGCGGCGCCGGCATTGACGGTCAATCCCTGTCGTCGCACCCTTACGTCCGTGCGCGGGCTCGGAAACGCAATGCGGTCCTGGCCGGAGACGTGGAACATGGACGGCGAAGGAGATCTTGATGGCTAGGAGAAAGCCGAAGCCCGACTGGCCTGCACAGGGCCGGATCAGAGCCTGGAGGGCGTGTCGCAAACGTTCAACGCCCGAAAAAATCGTCTCCGAACAGGGCGTGACGAGGCCTGCTCACCGCCTGCTGACCCCCTCCGACGAGGCTGGCGAAGCAGTTTGACGAGCCCGGTATCGGCCTGACGGACCGGTGTGCGCCTACGCGGGGAGCATAATTTTCTCCGCCAAAAATCTTTGCGACACGCCCCGCTCGATTACACCAAGCCGCCGCGTCCTCTGTGGCAGGAGCGTGAGGCCAGGGCCGAACGGGCGCAACTGCACGGCAACTTCGCCCGCGCGGTCAGTGCCACTGGCAAGGGCGCAGCCGTTCGGGAGTTCAAGAACGCTCACCTGTTTATGAAGGGCAAGCCGAGCCGTGACTTCGGGCGGGAGAGGTAGCACTGCAACGCGCAGACGTGTATGCACGTATGATAAAATACGGGCATAGCCGTAGTGGTGTGTGCGTGGTACGCTCCTAGGCGGATGATTCGAACAGGCCGCCC